>CAYZJE010000462.1:0-18175 GCA_964478485.1 uncultured Syntrophobacter sp.
CCATCAACGGCTGCCAGTCTTGGTGCTTCGGCATAAACGATAGGCGGCCATCGGGCGACAGGCGAAAACGGTTTTTTTGCTTGCGGATCAGTTCGAGCAGCTTGTCTACTTTCACCGGCGACTCCGGATGGAACAGCAAAAACACTTTGCCGTCGGAAAAGCTGATCTGCTGCACGAGAAACTCTTTGAGCATGCGGCGCAGGTTCATCACCAGGAAAAGATTGTCGACAATGCCGTTGTAGGGGCCAAAGCGGTCTTTGATCTCTTCCTTGAGTTCGTCCAACTCAAGAACGTTGCGCAGGCTCGCCAGCCGTTTGTAAAAATACAGCCGCTGATTGGCGTCGGGCATATAATCGTCGGGGAAATAAGCCGGGATGCCCAAGCGAATCTCGGGGTCAACCTCCGGTAAAACTTCTTCGCCCTTGAGCTCCTGCACGGCTTTTTCCATCATCTCGGTATAAAGCTCGAAGCCCACCGCCGTGATCTGACCCGACTGCTGCGCGCCAAGCAAATTGCCCGCGCCGCGAATTTCCAAATCGTGCAGCGCGAGCTTGAAACCGCCGCCCAGCCCGTCGATCTCCTGCAGCGCGCGCAGCCGCCGTTCGGCGTCCGGAGTGATCGCCTTTTCACCGGGGATCAGCAAGTAAGCAAAGGCGTGGCGGTGCGATCGGCCGACCCGGCCGCGCAGTTGGTAGAGTTGGGCCAAGCCGAACTGATCGGCGCGATTGATAATGATCGTGTTGGCGTTGGGAAAGTCGAGGCCGGACTCGATGATCGCCGAGCAGACCAAGACCTGAGTCTTGTTCTCAAGAAAATCGACCATGACTTTTTCCAACTGTTTCGGCCGCATCTGGCCATGGGCAACGGACATTTTCGCTTCGGGAATCAAGTCGGCGAGCTTCAATGCTAAGCGGTCGATGGTTTCTACTCGATTATGCAGGAAGAAAACTTGCCCGCCGCGTTCGATTTCGCGCAGGATCGCGTCGCGGATCACCCGCTCGTCGTAGCGCGTCACATAAGTCTGAATCGCCAGCCGGTCCACCGGCGGCGTTTCGATGATGCTCAGATCGCGGATGCCGACCAGCGACATATGCAGCGTGCGCGGGATCGGCGTCGCGGTGAGACTGAGAACATCGACCAGCTCGCGCATTTTTTTTAGCCGCTCTTTGTGCACCACGCCGAAGCGGTGCTCTTCGTCGACGACGACCAAACCTAAATCCTTGAACTCAACGTCTTTCTGTAATATGCGGTGCGTGCCAATGACGATATCGACGGTACCCTTGGCGGCGGCCTGCAAGACCGCGGCGATTTCCTTGCTGGTTAAGAAGCGGCTGACCATTTCGACGCGCACCGGATGATTACGGAAGCGATGGCGAAAGGTTTGCAAATGCTGCTGCGCGAGAATCGTCGTCGGCGCCAGCACGGCGACCTGCTTGCCGCCTTCGACGGCGAGAAAGGCCGCGCGCATGGCCACTTCGGTCTTGCCGTAACCGACGTCGCCGCAGACCAAACGGTCCATCGGCTTTTTCGCCTGCATGCTCGCCAGCGTGTCGTCGATGGCGCGCTGCTGATCGGCGGTCTCTTCGTATTCGAAACTCGCTTCAAACTCTTTGTACAAATTGTCCGGCGGCGCAAAGCCGGTGCCGGCGCGCGCTTCGCGGAGCGCATAAAGCTGGACCAGCTCTTCCGCCATGGCGAGGATTGATTTACGCGCCTTGGCTTTGACTTTTTCCCACGACGTGCCGCCCAAGCGGTCGAGTGCGGGCGCCGCGCCATCGCCGCCGATATATTTCTGCACCATGTTAATGCGGTCGACGGGCAAGTAAAGCCGGTCGCCGGCTTCGTATTCCAAATGCAAAAACTCGCCTTCAATCCCCGCGACTTTGAGAAACTTGAGGCCGCGATAAACGCCGATGCCGTGATCTAGGTGCACCACGAAATCGTCCTGCTTGAGCTCGCTCAAGCTGGTGAGAAAATGGCTCGGATGATTTTTCGACGGCGCCGTCGTCGGCTGGCGCTTGCGCGTGCCGAATATTTCATCGAAGGTGACGAAAACCAAATGCTCGTCGGCCAAGCGAAAGCCTTGGTTCAATTGACCGCGCATGATCGCCCGCGGCAGATCGGCACGGCTGAGCAGGTCGGTTACCGGCTCGTCAATCGAGGCAAAGAGCAGGCCGTGATTCGCCAACAGCTCTTGCAGCCGGCTGGCGTCGCCTCTGGTCGGCGCGACGAGAATAATTTTTTCGCCCTGCCAACTTTTTAGCCGTTCGACCAACGGCGCCAACGACGCGTCCTTGCCGTGTAGCGCGGTGTCCAGGCCGACGTCGCTGGTGAGAAACGACTCCACCGTCAGCGTCATCTCTTGCGCCCGCTCCGAGGCCGCCATGATGTTGAGCGCCTCGCCGCAGACTTGCGAAAAAGGTTGCAGCACCGCGCGCCATTCATGTTCGTTGAGATAGAGACTTTCAACGGCGGGAACCAACCGATGTTCTTGCTTGGCCCGTTCGTAGCGCTCCCAGGCGAGTTGTCCAAAACGCTCGCTCTCCGCCTCGACGCGGTCCGCGCCATCGAACCAAATCACAGTCTCAGCCGGCAGGTAGGAAAACAACGGCGCCAAGTCATGACAAAAATAGGGCGATAAAAACTCGATGCCTGGGAAAGGAATCCCCGCGCGGATCGATTCGAGCAGGCTTTGTTTCTCGCGCCGGTCGACTTCCAACTCCATCGCCCGTTGATCGAGCCGGCGCAGGATCTCGTCCACGCCGCCGCGTTTGAGCGAAAATTCTTTCATCGGCAAGAGCAGCAACTCTTCCAACACCTGCTCGGTGCGTTGACTCGATGGGTTGAACTCGCGAATCGACTCCAAGCGGTCGCCGTCGAATTCGAGCCTGAGCGGCCGGCCGTAGCCGGGCGAAAATAAATCGACGATGCCGCCGCGCACGCTAAAGTCGCCGCGTTCTTCGACCAAGGGAACGTTTTGAAAACCCCACTGGACTAAATGATCAAGCAACGATTCACGCGGTAAATCTTGGCCGGCGACGAGATAAAGATAGGACTGCTTGAGCGTCTCTTTCGAAATGACCCGCTGCATCAACGCGGCCGGCGTTGAAATTAAGATCGGCGCCGATTCTTCGACCAGCTTATAAAGTCCCTCCAAGCGGCCGGCGATGTTGTCCGGGTGCGGCGAGAGATTTTCAAACGGCAGCACTTCCCAGGACGGCAGGAGATGCAGGCGCTTGCGAAACGGCGCCAGCCCACGCTCTTCGCCGAGAAAAAAACTCAAGTCGTCGTAAAGATTCTCCGCTTGGCGCGCGCTCGAAGTAATGACCAACAGCGGCCGCTTTACCCGCTCCGCTACTCGCGCGAGCACGAACGCGCGGGCGCCGCCCTGGAGCCCTTGAATGCGTTTACTGCCCTGCCAGGTTCCGCGCAGGAATCGGTCGAGCCGGTCGCTAAGTGAAGGATCGCTCATGAAAAGAAACTGAAGCGTTGAAACTGAATCTTTGGAATCGTCTCTGCCGGTGGCTGCCCATTGGCCGCCTCCGCGGCCTTGGCCCAAGCTTCCGCCGCTTGGCAAAGATCTTTGACGCGCACCTGCAAATACGCCGGCTGAAAATTCTCGAAGCGGATCAGCGCCTGATAAATCATCCGCACCGGCCCCTTGGTTTCGCCGAAATCAGCGAACATGCGGAAGGCCGCTGCCAGTTGAATCAAACCTTCAAGAAACGGCCGATTCTCCGCGTCAGTATTTTGGTAGAAATCCTCCAAGATTTCGTGGCTGGCGAAAAATTGCCGGTCGTTAAATAGAAGTATGCCTTCTCGCAGCCGAGCATCCATAAATTTACACACGAAGGCTGCTGAAAATAGCTTCGGAATGCTTCGAGAGCCTCAGCATGAACGGAAAATCAGAAATGAATCAAATCCCCCCGTTCGTCCTGAGCCCCGTCGAAGGACTCCGATAGGGGTTTTTCAGCAACCTGCTAGGAGTGTAACCTACCAACTTCTCGTCAGCGCCTCAAGTTAAGACGCGTGTCCCACCTGGCTGCCACAACGGTTTGAACGACTTGAACTGCTTGAACGGTTTGAACGAAACTAATCGCCGCGCTGCCACAGCCGCTGATCGTAGTTGGCCACCGCTGGCACCGCGGCGAGCCAGATGCAAACATCTGAAACCACCAGGACCAAAGTTGAAAGCGTGAACGACAGGGTATAGCTGCCGGTCCAATCGTGGAACGCGCCGCCGAGATAGGAGCCCAGCGCGCCGCCGACGCCCACCGCCACGGTAGAATAGCCGAGAATCGCGCCGAAGCCTTTGCCGGCGAAAATATCCGCGGTTAGCGACGAAAAAATTACCGCGCGGGAACCGAAGCCGATGCCGAAAAAGATCACGTAAATATAAAGCAGCCAAACTTGACCGGGGTCGCGCAGGATCATCAACGCGCCGACGCCGAGGACCGTCATCGCGACATTCAGCGTGTACGCCGCCTGCTTCGACAAGCGATCGGCGATGAAACCGAAAATCACCCTGCCGAAGCTGCTGGTGATCCCCGCCAGACCGAAGATCGAAGCTGAGAGCAATTTACTGAAACCGACATCGACCACATGCGCCACCTGATGGGTGACGATCACCGTCGTCCCGGCCGCCGCACCGACCCGTGCAATAAACAGCAGCCAGAACTGCAAACTTTGCAGCGCCAGCTTGGCCGTCCACTGCTTCGAACCGATGCCCTTCTGCGCGTGCTGTCGCGGCTGATGTCCGTGCGGACCTTGGGAATAGGTAAACCACACCACCGGCAACAGGGTGACCAAAACAGCCGCTGAATAAATCTCGAAGGTGCGCGACCAACCGTAATTGGAAAGCAGCCACTCGCTCAGCGGCGCCAACAGCATGATGCCGACTCCGCTGCCGGCGTAGACGATGCCGATGGCCGATGCGCGCTTAGACGAAAACCACTCCGAGATTAAGAAAATATGCGGCACCATGCCGGTAAAAGTGAATCCGGTCGCGACAACAAGTCCAAAACAGATATAGAGTTGCCACAGCGTGCTCACCCGGCTGCTTAAGAAAAGCCCGGCGACCAGAGCGCAGCAACCGGCGATGCAGATTTTTTTCGTGCCGTAGCGGTCGAGCAAATACCCGGCGGCCGGTGAGAGCAACGCGTCGACCGTGAGCACGACGGAAAAGATTCCCGCGGTCGCGCCCCGGCTCCAACCGAAAGTGTCGAGCAACGCGACATTGAACACGCCGAACGAAGTGTGCAGCCCGCGGGAAAAACCGAGAACACCGAATGCGATACCGGCGATCCACCAAGGTGTGGGAGAAAAGCGCATGAGTGAAACCAGCCACCGTGTTTAGCAGAGCGAGATACCGTCTACAATCACGCGGCGCGCCTTTACCGGGAAAAGTGATTGTAATAAGGTGTCGCCAACGGTAATCATTTTCTCATTTAGGCGAGATGTCATGGCCAAAAAAAAATTAGCCGTAGCGAAAAAATCAACGGCTGTTCCCGTCCGTCAATATCCCGATCTGCACGATCACTTAGAGCGACTCGAACGCGAAGGGTTGCTGATTCGCGTCAAAGAGCCGGTTTGCAAAGACCAGGAGATGCACCCCTTGGTGCGCTGGCAGTTTCGCGGCGGCATCAAGGAAAAAGACCGCAAGGCGTTTCTATTTGAAAATCCGGTGGACGCCCAAGGCAAATCCTACGACATCCCGGTCGCCATCGGCATCCTGGCGGCAAATCGACAAATTTACGGCATCGGTCTCGGCGCCGATCCGACGAAAGTGAATCAACTCTGGGCCGAAGCGAAGGCGAATCCCATTGTTCCCGTGGAAATCCCATCCGACTCGGCGCCGGTGCATGAAGTCGCAATCATCGGCGACGAACTAAAGAAACCCGGCCAAGGACTCGACGCCATTCCGGTGCCGATCTCGACGCCCGGCTGGGACAATGCGCCCTACATCAGTGCCGCTCACTACATCACCAAAGATCCGGAAAGCGGCATCCACAACATCGGCACTTACCGCGCCATGATCAAAGCGCGCGATCGTGTCGGCTGCAATCCGTCGCTGGAATTGGGCCAAGGCATTTACGTTCATTGGCAAAAATACCGCGCGCGCGGAGAAAAGATGCCCGCCGCGCTGTGCATCGGCGGCGTGCCGGCGATCTCCTACGTCGCGGCGCAGAAGCTCAACTACGATGTCGACGAGTTCGCCGTCGCCGGCGGCCTAGTCAAAGCACCGATCCGCGTAGTCAAGGCGAAGACCGTGCCGCTAATGGTGCCCGCCGACGCCGAGATTATCATCGAAGGCTACGTCTCGACCGAATGGCTCGAACCCGAAGCGCCGTTCGGCGAGTCCCACGGCCACGTCAATCCGAAGGAATACAATCCCTACATGGAAGTCACCGCGATCACGCGGCGCAAAAAAGCGATTCTCTGCTCGATCATCAGCCAGGTGACGCCGTCGGAGTCGAGCGTGATCAAGAAAATGGCCTACGAGCCGCTCTATCTCGATCACTTGAACAACGTGCTCGGCATCAAGTGCGTCACCCGCGTCATGCTGCACGAACCGCTCACCGCGACGCAGAAACTGACCATCATTCAGATGCGCAAACCGACACAAGCGGAAGTCTGGCGCGCCATGATGGGCGCGGTGACCTTTCGCCCGTCGATGTCGAAGATCGTCATCGCCGTCGACGATGATATTGACCCGGACAATC
The DNA here is from genome assembly GCA_964478485.1 of uncultured Syntrophobacter sp. Taxonomy (GTDB): domain Bacteria; phylum Desulfobacterota; class Binatia; order UBA9968; family UBA9968; genus DP-20. The sequence continues at coordinate 6,723 of CAYZJE010000462.1, forward strand.
TCGATGCGGTCTTCTGGGCCCTCGGTTACCGCTCCCAACCGCACCGCGACGTGCAGATCATTCGCGGCACCGATATCGGCCACGCGCCGCGCCACGACGCCCGCGGCTCGGCGGACGATTCCTGCCTGCTCTGGGACGCGACCTTAAAAGAAACCTTTCCGCCGATCTCGCTGCCGAAAAAAGAGTTTATGGAGCGCGCCCGAAAACTTTGGGAACGACTCGAGCTGCCCAAGCTCGAACCCGAGTCGCCTTGGTACGGCTACTCGCTGGGCGACTGGAATCCCGAGCTCGACGACGAAGCCAAGCTCGCCATTGCCGGCGAATTTTGGCGCACGGGTGAAAAGATCGCCGGCGAACGCAAGCGCACGGACGAAGTGGCGGTGAACACTTCTTACTACGGCCACCGGAAAGAAAAATAACCGATTGGCCTTCGTTCCGCCGATCGAACACGAGCACGAACCCGTCCCCAAGGAGTTTCGATGGATTACAAAGCAGTAAAATGGTCCGTACACGATAATCCGCACAATCCCGGCGAGCCTTGCATCGGCGTCATCACGCTCAACCGTCCCCAGCGGTTGAACGCCGTCGACCCGCTCATGCGTCTTGAGCTCGACGCGCTGTGCAACGAGATCGCGCGTAATTCGATTGTCAAAGTCGTGATTCTCACCGGTACGGGACGCGGCTTCTGCGCCGGCGGTGATCTAAAATCCGAAGGCGAGGTGCTTGGCGCGTTCGAAGGCTCGATGGGCATCACCGGCCCCTACAAAGAAATGGCCGAGTATTTCTTCAACGACTTACGCCATAAAGTATTGCAGAGCGCGATGAAAAAACTTGAAGACTTGCCGCAAGTCACCATCGCCGCCGTCAATGGAGCAGCCGTCGGTGTCGGCTTGGAGATGGTGACGCTGTGTGACATGCGCATCGCTTCGGACAAAGCGCGCTTCGGCGAAGTCGCGGTGCCCGCCGGCTTCGTCCCGGAAAGCGGCGGTTCGCGCAACTTGCCCAAGCTCGTCGGAATCGGCCGCGCCATGCGCATGATTCTTACCGGCGAAATCATCGACGCCAAAGAAGCCTTGCGCATCGGCTTGGTCGAAGAAGTCGTCAAGCATGACGAACTGATGAATGCCGCATTCGCGCTCGCTGGCAAGATCGCCACCAACCCTTATCTCTCCGTGCGTCAAGCCAAGCGCTTGGTAAAAATGTATTGGAACTGGAACCGCAGCGATGAAGGCTATCAACAAGAACTCGAAGCCGTGCTCGAAATCACCCGCACCAAAGATTGCCAGGAAGGCATGCGCGCCTTCGTCGAAAAGCGCCCGCCACGCTACACCGACCCCTACGGCGCCGGCTGGCCCTTTCTATCTAACAGTGCCGCGAAGAAAACCAAGAAAAAATAACCCGCCATGAGCGACGAAATAATTCCCTGGCCGGGCTATCGAAGCGCGCCTGAAAAACTCAATCTTGCCACCGAAGTACTCGACTCCTCGGTCGCGCGCGGCTGCGGCCCGCGCGCCGCGCTCGTCGGCGACCACAGCGCGATAACCTACCAAGCGCTTTTGCAGCAGGTGAACGCCGTTGCCACCGGTCTAATCGATCACGGCTTAAACCGCGGCGATCTGGTGCTGATCAAGATGGGCAACTCGCCCGAGTTTGCCATGGCGTTTCTCGCCGCGGTGAAACTCGGCGTCGTTCCGGTGCTAGTAAATTCACTGCTCTCCGCGGGCGAGTTGCGTAGCGTAGTGGAACAGTGTCAGCCTAAGTTAATTTTTACCGAAGCGGCGCGCGCCGAAGCGGTGCGCGAACTGCGCGCCAGCGGGCTAATCGATCAAGTGGTCTGCCGCGACTGCGCCGGCGCGAATGAAATTTCGTTCGAGTCGCTGACCGCGCATCCCGACAGAGCGTTTGCCAGCGCCGATACCCTGGCAAACGAACCGGCCTTCATCGTCTACACCTCCGGCACCACCGGCAAACCGAAAGGTATCGTTCATGCGCACCGCTGGATCGTCGCCCTGGGCGATTTGAACCGCTACCGTTTGCCACCGCAAGACAACGACGTCGTCCTGGCCACTGGCGAATGGAGTTTCATCAGCGCCCTCGGCCACAATTTGCTCTTTCCATTGCGCAACGGCGTCACCGGCGCGGTCTTATCCAGCCGCGCCACGCCGGAGAACATTCTCGCTGCCATTGAGAAATTCCGCGTGACCGTGCTTCATTCCGTCGCCACTGTTTACCGCCGATTGCTCGCCATGCCCGAATTTGAAAAGCAGCATGATCTCAGCACGCTCCGCTGCGCCCACTCCACCGGCGAGGCGCTCCGCGCAGCGACTTATAATGACTGGCAGCAGCGCGTCGGCTCCGAGCTTTACGAACATTACGGCGTCTCCGAATACCAACTTGTCATCGGCCATGGCGTGCGCCACGCCGTCAAACCCGGCTCGGTGGGAAAACTACTTCCGGGCGTTGGCGTCGCGATTCTCGACGATGAATTCCGACCCGTGCAGACCGGCGAGCTCGGCCAGTTCGCGATCTCGACTGAAGATCCCGGTCTGTTTCTCGGCTATTACAAAGATCAAGAACGAACTCAGACAGTCGTGCGGCACGGCTGGTACTTCACCGGCGATCTCGCCTATCAAGACAGCGACGGCTACTTCTTCATCGCCGGCCGGCGCGACGACTGCTTCAAAAGCCGCGGTATCTTCATCTCGCCAACGGAAATTGAAAACGCATTGCAAAAGCATCCCGCCATCGTCGAAGCCGCCGTCGTCGCCGAACCCGACAGTGAGATCGGCAACAAAATTTGCGCGCTGGTGGTTCTAAGTGAAGGACGGACGGCCAGCGCCGAGCTCAATCAACAAATCCGCGACAGCTTACGCAGCCAACTCGCGCCGTACAAAATCCCGCATGTGATAGAATTCGCCACGAGCTTGCCGAGGAGCGCCGTCGGAAAGATTCTGCGCACAGCGTTAACCGGATCCAAGCCGCATGATTGAAACGGCAGTTTCCGTTTGCATTTGTGCTTTCCGATGTAGGGGCGACCGGCGGTCGCCCATTCCCCCTTTGCGTCTTTGCGCCTTTGCGGGAGAATGTCTTTTCCGAACTGTTCCTTGACAACGCATAGGGCGGAGTACTACATCCAACCCAACCAGGAGGAATTTCCCATGCGCGTCATCGATGCCGACGGCCACGTCGAAGAAAATGTAGAAACTTTTAGCGATAAATACTTCGATCCGGCATTGCGCGCTTTGCGGCCGCGCACCAGCGCTATGGACGGACTGGTCTACTGGGTGATCGACGAACAGCTCTACCCACGCCGCGTCGGCCCAGGCTGTCACAACCTCGGCACACCGACAAACCACAACGGTCAGATCGCGGCTCACACGCAGGGAAAAACCGATAGCATCGGCAGCATGGAGCTTAGTGATCTCGCCGCGCGCGTGAAAGCGATGGACGACGAGGACATCGCGATTCAGGTGATCTACACGACACTCTTTCTCGCTTATCCATTGACCAAGAACGTTGCGCTCGCCAGCGCGCTGACATCTTCATACAATCGCTGGATGGGCGACCGGCTTTCCGGCCACCAAAGAATCAAATGGGCGGCGGTGGTCAATCTCGACGACGTTGCCAATGCCGTGCGCCAAGTCCGCGAAGCGAAAAAGCTCGGGGCCGTCTCGGTGATGGTGCTCGGCACCGCAGGTAACGACATGCTCGATCATCCGCGCCTGGATCCTTTTTACGCGGTGCTCTGTGAAGAAAATCTGGCTCTCGGCGTCCACGTCGGCTGGTCCTGTCCGGCGGTGAACAATCTTTACTCGCACATCTACCCATCCGGCGTGATCGCTTTTCATGTTCCGCTGCTGATGGCGTTCACCGCGCTCGTGAGCGGCGGCGTGCTCGACCGCTTCCCCGAACTGAAAATCGTTTTCCTCGAAGCCGGCTGCCAGTGGGTGCCGTTTATACTGGAGAGAATGCATCACCGCTTCAAAAACCAGGGCTCGACGCTAAGAAAATTCCTGCCGCAAACCGCGCCGATTCAGAAACTGCCGGTGATGGAGTACATAAAGCGCGGCAATATCTTTTTCAGCACCGAAGTCGAAGATGAAATTTTGCCGAACGTTTTAAATCTCGTCGGCGAAGGTCAAGTGATCTTCGGCAGCGACATGCCCCACGGCGACCGCGACCGCTGCGCCGCGGCGATCTTGCAGAAACGGACCGATATCAGCGAATCGGCGAAAGGAAGTATTTTGGAAAAAAATCCAGCGCGGCTCTATGGAATCGCGTAAGCGCGCTCAATGAGATATTCGGACTCACCACGACGGACGCCAAGGGCTAGGATAAGGGCGCAGCATGCTGCGCCCCTACAACAACTTCTTTTTTTGCGCTCTTTGCATCCCGATCGCCCTGAGCACGTCGAAGGGTGCGGTTACATCATGTCCTGCTCTACGGCTTCCACCCGCTCGCCTTCAGTTCGTCATTCGCTTTGCGCACGAAGCTGAAGTCGAAGACATCGCCTATCTTTAAGTCTCGTTGCGATTTAACCGCCAACTTCATTTCATCGACCATCGGTTGAAGAATTTTCGCTTCGCTAGTGCCGTCGCGCACAGCCAGTCGGGCTTCTTCATCGTAGATCGCCCCGGCCATCTCTCGATCTTTGATTCGCAGGATGTCCATCGAGTATTTGATCGCGCTATCGCGCTTGGCAAGATAAAAAGCCAAGCCCTTCATGCTGGCGCGCATGAAGCGGGCAATTTTCGCCGGCTGCTGCTTGATCTTTTCTTCCGAAGTCGCCAGCCCGCCCTGAATTGTGTTGACGTACTCGCCAGCCGACGTGAGTTTGACGAAGCCGTCTTTCTGCGCGCGCAGGCTTGCCGCCGTGTTAAACAGCGTCGCTTGGATCGCCTTGGCCTTCAGCGCCGGAAAGCGCACGTCGTCGCCGCCCATGACAACGAGATTGGCGTCCTTGGCTGGATCGAGGCCGTTCTTTCTGAGAATTTCGCGCGTCACCACCGCGAGCGATCCTTCAGGGGACATGATCGCAACGGTCTGACCGCGCAGTTGCGCGATGGATTTGATGCCCGGCAACGCGATCAAGTCCCAGCCGGGTTTGTCTTGAAACACCGCGATAATTTTTACTGGCACGTTACGTGCCACTGCGGCCAATGCACTTCCCGCGTTAGTAAAAAAATCGATCTCGCCCGCCAGCGTGGTGCGAATCGCGATCTCGCCGCGGATGCTCAGGAACTCGACGTTGATGCCTTCTTCCTTGAAGTAACCTTCTTTGTTGGCGATCATCAAGCAGAGCACCGAAGCGGAAATGGACGGATGCGCAACGCGGATGTTGTCAATGGCCGAAGCCGGGTTGAAGTGGGCGGACAGGATTCCAAGAGCGACGCTAATCAACCGAACGATGCGCTGAAACATCTAGTTAATCCTCCCTGTCAGAAGCAGCTTCATCCCGCATACCGAAAGCGCCGCCAGTTGGCAAGAGATAATTATTCGTCCGAAACCTTTGTGCCCTTTGCGTTCTTTGCGGCCAATCCATCCGAATCCTAGTTTGACCCCATCCTAACAACAGTGATAAACCCTCGACCATCGACTCGATTCTAAGGAGTTCTCCCATGGCCAACTCAACTCTACAAACAGATGTTGCCATCATCGGCGGCGGCGGCGCGGGCGTTCCGGCAGCGATCGAAGTCGCGCGCGCCGGCGGCAAAGCGATCGTGCTTGAAGGCGCGGCCGAATGCGGCGGCACCGCGGCGATATCCGGCGGCGGCTGTTGCATCGTCGGCACACCGCTGCAAAAATCCCAGGGCGTCGAAGACACGCCGGACCTGGCGTTCGAGGATTGGGTCAAATGGGGCGGCGGACAGGCTGACGAAGTGTGGGCGCGCTTCTATCTCGAACACACGCTGCACGATCTCTATCACTGGGCCGAAAGCTGCGGCGCCAAGTGGGTCGACATGAAAGTTCAGGAAGGCAACCGTGTACTGCGCTGGCATCGGCCCGACAACAACGGCTTAGGCCTGATGACCGCGCTGATCAAAACCGCCGAAAAAATTCCCAACATCACGATCATGACCTCGACCAAAGCCGGCAAACTGCTCACCAAAGACGACCGCGTCTGCGGTGTGACGGCAATCAAAGGCAACGAATCCGTCGAAATTCACAGTAAGACGGTAGTTGTCGCCACCGGCGGATTTAATTCCAATCTGGAAATGGTTTTGGAGCACCGCCCCGAATTCAAAAAATTTAAAGTCATGGAAGGCTCCGGCTTCGGCGCCAAGGGCGAAGGCCACAAGTTGATCCAAGAACTCGGCGGCTACTTCACTCACATGGACTGCATCTGGTTCTACGTCTACGCGACACCCGACTATCGCGACCCGCAGCAGCGGCGCGGTTTGGTTTTTCGCATGGTGCCCGGCTACATTTGGTTCAATCAACAGGGTAAACGTTTTCATAATGAATCGCTCACCGGCGGGGCGTCGGCGACACCCGCGCTGCTCGCGCAAACGCCGCCGCACGCCTGGGCCATCGCCGACACGCCGATGCTGGCAAAGATCGACGTGGCCGATCCTTATTATCGGCGCGGCGATGTCATCGACCGCGCCAAAGTCGAAGAGCTGCTGAACAACTCTCCGTTCATCAAGAAGGCGAATACGCTTGAAGAACTCGGCAAGCAGTGCGGCTTGGATGACGTGAAGCATTTTCTCGGCGAGGTCGAGGCATACAACCAATGCTTCGACGCGGGCCTAACGAAGGATCCGAAGTTTGGCAAGGCGCTCAATGCGTCGAAAAAATTCGACACGCCGCCCTATTACGCGATACAGATTTTTCCACTGGCGCGGAAAAATTTTGGCGGTGTCAAAACCGATCTGCGCTGCCGCGCGCTCAATAAATTTTTTGAACCGATCCCCGGTCTCTATGCGGCGGGCGAAGTCGCCGGCATGGCCGGCGGACATATCAACGGCAAAGCCGGGCTGGAAGGCACCATGCTCGGCCCATCGATCTTCAGCGGCCGGGTCGCCGGCGCCTGGGCCGCACACGAAGCCGGCTTTGGCCCCGGCTTCATGGGCAAACCGAACCGGCCGGAGCTCGATTAAGATTAACCGCCGTTCAAAAGTTCAAGCGTTCAAGGGTTCAATGTCAGAGTCCGGCCCCTTGAACTTTTGAACCCTTGAACCCTTGAACGGCGCGCATTCGCCCCCGTGGAGTAGCAATGTCCAAAGCAGCTGAACAAATAAGTGATGTTAAAAAGGTGCGCGGCTATTGCGCCCTTTGCACCGCCCACTGTGCGACCATCGCAACGGTGGACAACGGCCGCGTCACGCGCCTCGATCCCGATCACGATCATCCCAACGGCGGCGTCATGTGTCTCAAGGGCAAGGCCGCCCCTGAGTTGGTTTACAATTCCGAGCGGCTGAATTATCCGCTCAAGCGCACCCGGGCCAAAGGCGACGCCGACGCCGGTTGGCAGCGCGTCAGTTGGGACGAAGCACTTGATGACATAGCGCGCCGGTTAAAAATAATTCGCGATCGTGATGGCGCCAAAGCGATCGCGCTGGGCAAAGGCACCAAGAGCGGCACCTCGGTCGATGATGTCGAGCGTTGGCTCGGACGGTTTCTCTATCTGCTCGGCAGTCCCAATTGGATGTCGACGACGCATGTTTGCAACTGGCACAAAGACACCGGCTTCAGCTACACCTTCGGCACGACTATCTCGACGCCCGATCTGGCGCACAGCAAAGCGTTTTTGCTCTGGGGCCACAATCCAAGCTCGACTTCGCTCATACTCGCCCACGACATCGTCCAGGCGCGCTCGCGCGGCATGAAAACCGTCGTCGTCGATCCGCGCCGCATCGGTATCGGCGCCAACGCCGACATTCTTTTGCAGCCGCGCCCCGGCAGCGACGGCGCCTTGGCGCTGGCGTTGATCCACTGCCTACTGGACGAGGGTTGGTACGATGCCGCCTTCGCGCGCCAGTGGACCAACGGAACTTTTTTGCTCGACGCCGCGACCAACGAAGTCATCTCCGAAGCTGATCTCACTTCCAACGGCAACCCGAATCTATACGTCATATGGGACGAATCATCGAATCAACCGGCGCTCTACGATTGTACTACCGGAACCTGCGAACGAGACGGCGTGCAACCCGCACTCTTCGGTACGCGCGCGCTCAAAGATAAAAACGGCAACGAACTGATCTGTAAGCCGGTCTTCGAACGGCTTAGCGAAATCGCCGCCGAATTCGCTCCCGAGCGTTCCGAGAAAGTCCATTGGGTACCGGCCGAGAAAGTCTGGCAGACCGCGCTGCTGCTCGCGCACAACCGCCCGCTCAGCATGTACATGTGGAACGGCGTCGGCCAGCATACCAACGCGACTCAAACCAGCCGCGCCATCGCATCGCTCTACGCGCTGCTCGGCGATTTCGACCGCCAGGGCGGCAACGTGAGCTTTGCGAAAATTCCCATCAACGATGTCGGCGGCAAAGAATTTTTGCCCAAAGAAGCCAACGCGATCCGCGTCGGCCGCGAGCGCAAACCGCTCGGCCCGCCGGCCAAGCCCGGCAACTGCGCGCCTTACGATATCTTCAACGCGGTGCTTGACGGCGAACCGTATCCGATCAAAGCACTGCTCAACTTCGGTTCCAACACGCTAATGTCCAACGCCGATGCGCGCCGCGGGCGCGAAGCGATGCGCGCGTTAGAGCTGGGCGTCTGCGTCGATCTTTTCAAGACGCCGACGGCGGAACTCTGCGATTACGTCTTGCCCGCGACCAGCTTTTTGGAAATGTCGGCGCTCACGACGGCATTCGAACATCGCCCCAACGGCAAGACCCACTTGCAGTATCGTGCGGCTGCGGTCGAGCCGCTGTTCGAACGGCGCTCGGATACTTGGATAATTTTTGAATTAGCCAAGCGCATGGGCTTCACCGCACAGTTTTTCAACGGCGACGTCGAAGCGGGCTACGCCTACGAGCTGCAACCGAGCGGCGTCACGCTAGTTCAGTTAAAGAATGCCGACGGCGGCATCTCGCTGCCGACCGAACCGACTTACGAGAAACACGCGAAGAAAAACAAAGACGGCGGCTTGCGCGGCTTTGCCACACCGTCCAAGAAAGTCGAACTCTACTGTCATCCTTTCGCCGCCAACGGCATTCCACCGATGCCGGAATATATTGAACCCGCGCTCAGTCCAATCAGCCGGCCCGACATCGCCGCCGATTTTCCATTAATATTGACCAACGCCAAGAACACCACCTTCGTGCACAGCCAGCAGCGCGCACTGCCAAGTCTGCGCAAGACGCTGCCCGAACCGAGCGCTGACATTCATCCCGAGACGGCACTGCGCTATGGAATTAAGAATAAAGAATGGATGATCGTCGAAAGCCCGCGCGGCGCGATCACAGTCAAAGCGCGCGTGACGACAAATATCATCGCCGGTGTCATCTGTTGCCAACACGGCTGGTGGCAGGGCTGCAAAGAACTGGAATTGCCTGGCTACAATTCCTTCGAAACAAACGGCGCCAATCCAGCGATGCTCATCGGCACCGACCTCGCCGATCCCGTCAGCGGCTCCCTGCCGCACCGTTCCTACCTCTGCCGAGTTAGAGCGGCGGATGAAACGCCAAGCTAACGGCGAACAGCAACAGAAAGACCGAGGAACGATGGCTAACGGCGGACCTCCTCCAATTCCGTGCACCCTGAGTAGCGCGAAGCGCGTACCCCTCGATACGCGACCTCAGAAGGTCGCTACTCGGGGAATCGGATTTACTACCGCCGAATATCCCGAGTAGGTTTCGCAGGAACCGTATCGAGGGAGGGGCTCAACCCATCCTACGTAACTCGACGCGCAAAAAGGCTCTCATCACGGATAGGTCCGATAGATTTCCGACTCCGGCGGTATCTCCATCAACTCGATGCTGTTGCCGTCGGGATCGGAGATAAAGGCGATACGCTGCTTGGCGCGGCCAATGAACTTCCGTTCCGGCTTCACGCCCATTTTCGCCAAATGCTCCAGCGCCTGTTCCAGATTGTCGATCACCAGGCAGAAATGAATGTAGCCGATCGGATCAGGCGGCGACGGCAAGATATTTTTGCCGCCGGGAAAAAGCTCGACGCATTGCCCCTTGGAAAATTCCAAGAACATCAGCTCCGGCCGCTCCCCGCTGGGCTCGACGCGATAAATCACTTTGGCGCCGAAGGCGGCGCCGTACCAACGAATACTTTTCTCGACATCGGCAACTTTAAAGGCCACGTGGCCAAAACGAACTCCATCGATAGACATAGTCATGGTTCCCTTCTAGTAAGATTTGTAAGTTCGAGAGCTTTGCTTAAAAGGTTTTAAGGTTCGCTTTCCCGTACCGCGCTTGAAATCACAAATTGTGATTTCAAGTTTATGAATTCGTCTTTAACGAGCTGAAATATGAAATCCGCCAGGAACCGATCGATGTTTCGTTTGACCGCCTGCACCAACGCTCGCGGCTCAACCTCGTAGAGATCGGCCAGATGAGTGCTGAGCATGACCTTCCGCCCTCGAACTACCATGATCAGTCGTTCCATTCGTTCCAGTGGAAATGTGACCATTTGTCCAACCATAAGTTCGGTGATCTTATGCAATAATCCCACTAAACGGCAAGTCGAAAAGTAGCCAAAACTCCGATCTCACTTTTCGGTGACACACGTTAGGCTGCGATTGAATCAGAGTTGACTCGTTGGTAGGCTGACAAGCGTGGTCAATGACTTCGAGCTGCTTAGCGAGTTGACGCAAATAGAAGTCATCGCCATCAACCTGTCGATTCGGGAGCGGAGAAAATTGCAGGCGCAGTTTGGCGGCCGTCGCTGGCGAAAACTAAAGGGGGTGGGGCGAGTCCGTTTCCCTAACGGCGACATCCGCCAAGCGGAACTGCACTGGTACGAGGCCCATGGGATTGGGCAACGAAAGATGAAAGTCAAACATGTCTTGGACTAAAGCCCATGAAGAAGAAAAAAGCGAAAATCAGTTTTGCCGTCTGCATTGAGAACTCAGGGTACGAAGATTTACAGGTCTGCAAGGTGTACCGCATTTTGGCCGATGCGAAAGCCGCGCAGTTGGGCTGCCTGCGGGTCATCGACGAGTCGGGCGAGGACTACCTCTATCCCGCGGCCCGATTCCTGGTGTTGGAATTACCCGAGGCAGTGCGGGAGCGATTGCTCACGGTGACTAAGGCGGAAGCCGCCTAACAATCCCGCTGCACGGGACGCCCGGCCTTGTTGCGACTCAGGATGCACCCGAGAGCGGGGGTGTTGTCTATCGAACGAGTACTTAGTCCTTACAAAAACACGCTGATATTTTTCGCGTCCAGCACCGCCTGGTCGAGGATGATCGTGCGCCGGGCGATTTTGAAGCTGCCGTCCGCGCGCCGGAGAATATCTTGGCGCGTACCAACGAACATGTCCTTGTCGGTTTCCATGCG
>CAYZJE010000463.1:0-4861 GCA_964478485.1 uncultured Syntrophobacter sp.
GGAAGCATTCGCCGGCGATCCCCTGGTGATCCGCGCGCTGGTTTCCGGCACCAATGATGTGCACACGCTGCACACCGACGGCCATTGGTTTCGCAGCGAGCTTTGGAGCAAGAAGTCAACTCCTATCAGCACCATTCAGCTCGGCATCTCTGAACGCTATGACCTGGTCATGCCGAAGGCGGGAGGCCCCCGAGCCCTGGCTGGCGACTACCGCTACTATAACGGCCGTGCTTTCAAACTTCGCGAGGGGAGCTGGGGAATCATCCGGGTCCGCGACAGCGCCGCCGGCGCGCCATTGAAAAAACTCCCAGGCCGCAACGCCGCCCCTAGGCCCACGCCTGGGGCCTGTCCTGCGAGCGCCCCGCAAAAACCGTTTGCGGTTGCCGCTATCGAGACTCCTCTACCCATGCTCGGCGGCGCCAACGGCAAGATTTATGTTTTGCAGCAGGACAAGGCAGCAGTGCGTTCGGGAGCAAAATCTGCCGAGCCTTTGGCCCTCCATGTGAACATAGGCGACTGCGTGGTGATTCAGCTCACCAACGATACCAACGCGCCGGTCTCCTTCCATGCGAGCATGCTGACTTATGATCCAAGCGACCCTGCTTTGGTCGAGCCCGGCAAGAGCCAGACATTGACTTTCTACGCGCATCCCGAAGTCGGCGAGACCGCCGCCTTGGTCCGCGACTGGGGCAACGTTGTCGAGAACCCCGCGCTCGGCCTTTACGGCGCTATCATCGTCGGCCCCCGTGGTGCGACTTACAAACATCCAGTCGATGGCACAGACATGTCAGCAAAGTCCGGCTGGAGCGTTCGAGTGTATCCTCGTTCCGGTTCTCCTTATCGAGACTTTACGCTCTTCATTCAGGACCAGGACGAAATCATCGGCACGGCGCAAATGCCCTACACCGAGCAGGTGCAGGGCGTCGTGGGCCTCAATTACCGCATGGAGCCATTTCAAAAAAGATTTGCCACGGACAAGGATCCATCGAAGGTGTTCAGGAGCGCTATCCATGGGAGTCCATCGACACCGATCATGGAAGCGTCCCGGGGCGAAGCCGTGAAGATCCATGTGCTGGTTCCGTTCAGTGAACAATCCCATGTCTTTACCCTGGAGGGCCACCAGTGGCCTGCGGAGCCGGGCAGGGCCGGTACGGACATGCTGTCATCGGTCAAGATAGGTGGCATGGAAGCGCTGACGCTTTCCTTGGCTCACGGCGCCGGGGGGAAAGGCAGTCTCGCAGGCGAATACGTTTACGGCGATCATCGTGAGCCGTATCGAGAAGTCGGTCTGTGGGGACTATTCCGAGTGAATCCTTCGGGCCAAGCCACGGCAAGGCTCGGGTCTGGAGCGAAGCGGTGAGCGGAAACTAGATTGTCGATTGGTAAACCGCGTTACCGCGCCCCGAGCCGAAAATCTTCGAAACTCAAAAATCTACTCGATAAAGTTTCCTGCTGACTTTGGCCCCGCTCTTGCTGTTGCTCATGATCATGACTGACGATGCTAAGCGGCTTGTGATTGGCCGCTCATCGGCTTGAGCTGGACTCAATCTAAATATTCCCCGCTGCTTGCGGCGGGCACAATTAAATGGGGTTTCCAAAGGGGGTGAGCATCCCCTTTGGTCGTGCACGGGGTTAATAACCCTTGCACGAAATGCCTGGGTTTATTGATCTCGGGAGGTGTTTATGTTTGGACGCAAAGTTGTGATTGCAATCGCTGTGGTTCTCGCTGTCGGTGTAGGACGATCCCATGGCGGCGATGAGCCGTGGTTTTCTACTGCCAATGAGATCGCCCACGCCTACAAGTATCAGGTACAGTTGGGCGCGCGTTTGCGCAATCCTTTGAAGCCGGAACAATGTTCTTATGGCCAGAAGGACTTTCCCGCGTCGTACCGAGGCAGGCAGCTAGCGGTGCCTTGCCGGTTCATTTCGGAAACCACCCGCCAGTTAAGAGGCCTGCTGGAATCGGGCGCAGCAAAGTACCTCTTTCCTATGGATGTCGATCATGGCGACTTCGCTGTCCCGGCAGACCTATGGGCGGCCAAGTACAAAATGCTCCCAGCCGAAGAGATCCTACCTAAGCTGCTCCGTGAGCCACAGCTAGTGGCGGTTTATCACACGGCGGTGCATTCGTATCCCGACGCAAACCACGGGGACTCGGCGGCGAATCACCTGGGACAAAAGCGCACCGTCGTCGGCTTCTACGATGGGCGCCCGAACCAAGTGCTAGCCAAACGCTCGCACATGGAATTCTATTTTGAACCGGAAGGATTGGTTCGGCTCGGTGGTTTTACCATGATGGGGCATCAATTGGGCGAACTGGTGTTTTTGGCGGGTGAAACCGTCGTGGTGTTCGATATCTCCTTCGACAACGATCGGGCCGCCACCGATGTCCCCAGCGCGATTGAAGTCAGTGCGTTAACCAAATAGCACTGCTATCCAGAAACTAACACCAATTTATTTGTCATAGCGTGCCGCGTACGCAAATATCGCGGAAGTCGAAGGTTCGCGGATCCAGAAGTTCCTCCCGCAAAGGCGCAAAGGCGCCAAGATCGGATTTGATGTCATTTCGACCGCAGGGAGAAATCTTTCTTAGATCCCTCCCATTCGCTCGGGATAACGGTCCTCGGCCGTCAACTTTGCGACTTGGCGCCTTTGCGGGAGATATTCCGGCTTTCGGTTGCGGCTGCGCCGCGCGAGGATATTCGTGGTGCAAAAAACAAATTGAACCTGGCACATGATCCACACATCATCGCGAGGTTTTTTCGAGTTCGTGGTAATTCTGCTGGCCGAACGGTCTCTTGCCTGCTTCTAGCTCGCGAAATATTTCCAATACTTTGCTGCACAGCGGCATCGGCATGCGCAACTTTTCGCCTTCATTGACGACGTAACCGAGGGTGAAGTCGACTTCGGTGCGAATCTTTCTCTGAACGTAAATCAGCGCTCCTTTGCGATCGTCGGGCTTCCAGGTTTTGGCGAAATCATTGACCGCCGTCAGTCGTTTGTCGGCTGAGTTGCGCGGGTGAAAATCTGCTGGGCTGTATTCCGCCAACTTGATCCAGCGCACGCTTTTCGCGTCGCCCACCGCGACCACTTCGGCAAAAAAGTCAGCGAGGGTACGGCGCGATTTTTCGTCGACGCAGCTGGTTGCCAAGGATGCGTCGGCCAGCGAGGCGAAATATCCCAAACAGGTGTAGGTGAGTTTGCTCCACAGCACGCCGAGGATATTGTCGGAGATTTCCGTTTCCATCACTGGATTGAGAATTTGCTGAAGATTTTGTAGCTGCGGCGTGGTTTTGCCGTGCAGATGGCCGACATATAGGTGGCCGCGCGTGGCGGTGTGCAGATGGCCGGGCGCAATTTTCTTGCTGCCCATGCGGATCGCCATGCCGACGGCGCGGTCGGCGCCGACTTTTTCCTGCAGCAACGGTGGATTGATGCCGTTCTGCATCGACACGAGTATTCCATTATCAGCGAGATGGGGCAGGACGGTGTTCAGCGCATCGGGCGTGTAGTTCGAGCGCACGGCGATGCAGCCGATGTCGAACTTGCCGTCAATTTCGTTGGGGAATGCGGTCTTGATCTTGACGTTGAACGGTCCGTCGGGGACGTCAATTTGCAGCCCGTTGGCGCGGATCGCCGCGACATGCTCTTTGTCGATATCGACGAAGGTGATGTCGTGGCCGGCGCGGGCGAGGCGGCCGCCGACGATGCCGCCGATGGGGCCGATGCCGATGACGATGATGCGGTTGGACATTTTGATCTCCTTTGGCTGGCAAACAACATATTACGAACCGGTGAACAGCGTCAATGCGCGGCGCGGCAAAGCCGCAAGCGAAAGCCGGGAGATCTCCCGCAAAGGCGCAAAGACGCTAAGTTCGGATTTTTTGTCATTTCGACCGAAGGGAGAAATCCTTCTTAGATCCCTCGCAGTCCCTCGGGATGACGGGCTTGGCCCGTCAGCTTTGCGCCTTTGCGCCCCTTCGACGAGACTCAGGACATGCTTTGCGGGAGGAATATCCGAATCCGAGCGGGCAGGGCGCGATGAATCGCGCCCCTACTTGAAGATTCTTGGATTCCTGGAATAGTAAGGTGACCCGTTGGATTTAAGAGGCTTATGGAGGGATGAGAAATGAAGCGATTTGTCTTAGCGATCTTTCTTTTGCTCACGATAAACTACTCGGCAAACGCAGCGGAGCGCGTGCGCATCGGCTACAGCTCGATCAGCGGCGCGTACACGCCGATCTGGGTGGCGCATGACGCCGGCTATTTCGCCAGGGAAGGCTTGCAGGACGACATCATTCTGATCCCCAGCGGCACCCAGCTGGCGCAGGTCACCGTGGCTGGCGAAATTGACATCGGTTCGCTCAACGGCAGCTCGGCAATCGCCGCGGCGTTGGCCGGCGCCGATCTGAAAATCATCGGCAACTCAGGCAACAAGATGGTTTTTTCGCTTTATGTCCGACCGGAAATTAAGACCGTCGACGGAATGCGCGGCAAGAAGATCGGCATCACGCGCTTCGGTTCGTCGCCAGATATTTCGGTGCGCTATGCGCTCAGAAAGTTCAACATCAATCCCGACAAAGATTTGACGCTGATCCAGTTGGGTTTCATGGCGACGGTCGCCGCCGGATTGCAGGGCGGTTCCATCGAGGGCGGCGTGGTCTCACCGCCGACGCAGTTCGCCATCGATAAGGCCGGCTTCAAGGAACTGATTAGCATCACCGACATGGATTACGCCTTTCCCAATCCGGCGCTGGTGGCGGTGGGCTCGATCATTCGCAGCAGGCCCGACGTGATTAATAGGTTCATGCGCGCTTACACCCGGGGCATTCATCGCGCCCGCACCGACCGCGAGTTCACC
>CAYZJE010000464.1:0-5025 GCA_964478485.1 uncultured Syntrophobacter sp.
TAGCGAAGTCAATGAAGTTTTGCGTCAAGCCGTCGAAGTCGTGCGCCATGCCTTCAATCCCGGCGGCATCAACTTGGGCATGAATCTCGGCAAAAGCGCCGGCGCCGGCATCGAGGCGCATCTCCATTGGCATATCGTGCCGCGCTGGGAAGGCGATACCAATTTCATGCCGGTGATCGGCGAGACACGGGTGATGCCGCAGCATCTGCTCGATAGCTTCGACCGGTTGCAGCCCCATTTTAAAAATTTGTCGATTTGAGTTGAGCAAATTCCATAGTCATAATCAAGGACAATGAAACTTAATTGAGAGGGAGGCCAGGACCAGTGAGTGAGGCAAAAACTTTAGGAGATCTCAAAAAAAGCGGTATCGCGGTTTTGTCGGTGCGCGATGAAATGCGCAAGAATCTGGTGCGTCATCTGGAAAGCGGTGAACGCATCCTGCCGGGCATCGTCGGTTACGATGAAACCGTCATACCGGAAATCGAAAACGCCATCCTTTCCGGCCACCATATGGTTTTTCTCGGCGAACGCGGCCAAGGCAAGTCGCGCATCATTCGCGGTCTCACCAACTTGCTCGACGAACGCATTCCGATCGTCGAAGGCTGCGAAATCAACGACAATCCTTACGCGCCGATCTGCCGCGGCTGCCGCAAACGAGCCGCCGAGTTGGGCGACGCGCTGCCGGTGCAATGGGTCGACCGCGACCATCGCTACGGCGAAAAACTGGCGACTCCAGACGTGTCGATCGCTGATCTGGTCGGTGAGATCGATCCGATCAAAGTCGCCGAAGGGCGCTACCTGGCCGACGAAGAGACGATTCATTACGGCCTCGTGCCGCGCACCAACCGCGGCGTGTTCGCGATCAATGAGCTGCCCGACTTGACCGAAAAAGTGCAAGTCGGTTTGTTCAATCTGATGGAAGAAAAAGACGTCCAGATCAAAGGCTACAAAATCCGCTTGCCGCTCGACGTGATCATCGTCGCCAGCGCCAACCCGGAGGATTATACCAGCCGCGGCCGCATCATCACGCCCTTGAAAGACCGTTTCGACGTGCAGATCCGCACCCACTATCCGAAGAACATCGAGGACGAGATCAGCATCATGGAGCAGGAGGCATCGTCGACCGACCGGCGCACCAGCCCGGTCGAAGTGCCGCGCTTCATGAAGGAGATCCTCGGCAATCTCACCTTTGAAGCGCGCAAATCCAACGAGATCAACCAATCCTCCGGCGTCAGCGTGCGCGTGACCATCAACAACTACGAGAGCATCATCAGCAACGCCGAGAAGCGAGCGCTGCGCTGCAAAGAAAACCACATCGTGCCGCGGGTCAGCGATCTGCATTCGTTACTGGCCTCGACCAGCGGCAAGATCGAACTGGAATACGTTGGGGAAGACAAGAAAGAAGACGATTTGGTCGACAAGCTGATCAACCGCTCGATCATCAAAGTGTTCGATCAGTACTTCAACCTCAATTCACTGCAGAAGGTGATCGAGTATTTCAATTCCGGCTGGGGTGTCGAAGTCTCCGACCAGATGGCGTCGCAAGATTATCTGGAAGGGATCAAGGAAATCCCCGGACTCAAGGAAGCGATCAAGTCCCTGGGCGTTTCCGAAGCGCCGAGCATGATGGCGTCGGCCACCGAGTTTGTCCTCGAGGGGCTGCACCTACATCAAAAGCTCAACAAGGATGTCGAAGGCGGCCGGGCGACCTACGGCAAATAGCCGCGCCGCCCAGCAAGCCAATTATTCGCCATGGTGCATGTCCGCTATAGCCGCTGGAACGCTAGCAACCGGGACTCCCTTGACCCGGATTCCGTGTTCGATCAGCTAAACGAGAACATGAACGACACCGGCGACTTGCAGCAGGCGATGCGCCGGCTGATGCAAAAGGGCATCAAGAACGGCGAGAAGCAAACCAAGGGCATCGAGGATTTGCTTTCCCAAGTGGCCCGCGAGATGCGCAAGCTCTACGACGAGTACCGCATGCAGTCGGCGATGGAAGAGATGCAAGAACAGCTCGACTCGGTGGTCGAGCAGGAGCAGCAAACGCTTCAAGAAATGGACGAGTCGGGACAAGATACCCAAGAGAAAAAACGGTTTCTCAACGACCTGCCGGGCAAAACCAGCGAAGCGATCGAAAAGCTCACTTCCTACCGCTTCGAAAATTCCAACGCGGAAAAAGAGTTCCAACAGCTGCTGATGCAGCTCGACCAAATCCGTAAGTTGGAAAACTGGCTGCGCCGAGAAGGCAGCCTGTTTCGCGGCCAAACGCCGGTGGACTTCCAACAGTCGCAGGAGCTGATGGAACGCATGGAAGAGCTGCGCAAGCTCGAAAGCCAGCTTTCCAGCATGCAACTCAAAGACGTCGACAAAGAGCTTTTGGAAAAACTGCTCGGCGGCGAGCCCAAGCAGGACTTCGAAGGCGTCATGCGCATGCAGTCGCTGCTCGAGGAGGGTGGCTACGTACTAGAGCAGGGAGAGCGCTTCGAGCTTACGCCCAAAGGCGTCAGGCGAGTCGGCCAGTTGGCGCTCCGGGATATTTATCAGCAGCTGCGCCGCGACGGCATGGGGCGTCACACGACCAACAAGCGCGGCAGCCAGGAACTGATACTCGAATCGAGCCGGAACTACGTACAGGGTGAGCCGCTGCACATCAACATGATCCAAACGCTGAAGAACGCCTTGCTGCACGGCGGCGGCGTACCGGTCAGGATTGGTCCCAATGACTTCGCGGTTTACGAAACCGAACATAACACGCGCGCCGCCACCGTTTTGCTCTTGGACATGAGCTGGTCGATGAGCTGGGAGGGGCGCTTTGCCGCGGCGAAAAAAGTTGCCCTGGCGATGGAGAGTTTGGTGCGCGCTCTCTACCCGCGCGATTATTTCGGCATCGTCGGTTTCTTCACCCGCGCCGTCGAGCTCAAGGCGAAAGACTTGCCGCAAGCAACTTGGAACATGGGCGATCCCTTCACCAACTTGCAAGACGGCTTGCACTTGGCTTCGACCATGCTCGATCGCAAACCGAGCGCCAATCAGCAAGTCATCGTGATCACTGACGGACAACCGACGGCCTACTGCCGGCAAGGGCGGCTCTATTGCGAATGGCCGCTCAGCTTCGGTGGTATCAGCCAACGGGCCGCCGAAGAGACCTTGAAAGAAGCCGAGCGCTTGACCCGCAAAGGCATCACCATCAATACCTTTATGCTCGACGACAGCCCGGTGCTGCGCGGCTTCGTCGACGACCTGACCCGCATCAACAAAGGACGCGCCTTCTACACCCGCCCCGACCGTCTCGGCGAATATCTCCTGGTCGACTATCTTTCGCATCAAAAGAAAAAGGTTTAATGCGCAGGCGCATTAAACCGTTCAAATAGTTCAAAACGTTCAGAGCGGTCAAGAAGGTTTTAGCTGCGAGGCGCGCGAAGTTCGATGAGCGAAGGCGTACGTTTGTAGTACGTTGGAGCGAGTCGGGCGAGCGCAACGAAGCAGATGAAGCCTTATTGACCGCTCTGTTGACTACTGAAAGTATTTTCAGTATATAGGGATGATGCTGCCTACGCTCACCGACCGGCAAAAAGCGATCTACGATTTTCTGCTCAAGACGATTCGCGAGAAGGGTTTCGCGCCGTCGATTCCTGAAATCGGCAAGCAGTTCAAAATCGCTTCCACCAATGGCGTCTCCGATCATCTGAAAGCCCTGGAAAAAAAAGGCTACATCCGCCGGGTCGGCAAGCGCGCCTTCGAAGTCGTCAACGCTTTTGGCAAGACGGTCTTGAGCGCCACCCGCGAGGTGCCGATGCTTGGCCGGGTGCCCGCCGGCAAGCCGTTTTTGAGCGAGGAAAATATCGAAGGATTGTTGTCGATCCCCAGCGACATGGGCAGCGGCAAACTGTTCGCCTTGCAGGTCAAAGGCGACAGCATGATCGGCGCCGGCATCCTGGACGGCGACCGGGTGATCGTCAAGCAACAGAGCGCGGCGGAGAACGGCGAGATCGTCTGCGCCGTGATCGACGGCGAAGCGACGCTCAAACGGTTCTACAAAAAAGACGGCGTCGTGACGCTCAAAGCGGAAAATGAAAAATACCGCCCGATCACGGTTTCCGAAGGCGAGTTTCGCATCGCCGGAAAAATTATCGGGTTATTAAGAAAATTCTAAGAGGGCCGCCGTTCAAGGGTTCAAGGTTCAAAAGTTCAATCGATGCAGATGATTCAATTCGACGACATTCTCTGACGTTGAACCTTGAACTCTTGAACTTTGAACCGAGCACTCGGTCGAGTGCGATCCTGGCGGAAGCTTGCCGACAATATTTCTTTATGGCCTTTTCCCCCGCGCAAAAACTTTCTTCCTTTGTCACGCCGCGCACACTTTGGACGCTTAGCGAAGTCGCCGGGCGGTTGGTGGAGATCTCCAGCTCGACCGCTTCGGCGGCTCTGACGCTTACTTTTACTTTGATTCATGAAGCGCAGCAGTGCGGCGAGCCGGTGGGCTGGGTGACTTTAGCGGACAGTTTTTTCTACCCGCCGGACGCGGCGCGCGGCGGCGCGGACTTGGCGGCATTGGTCGTGGTTCGTTTAACTCATGCTGAAAGCATCGCCCGCGCCGGCGAGAAACTGCTGCGCTCCGGCGGCTTCGGCATAGTCGTGCTCGATCTCGGCACTGCCGATATTCCCATGCCGCTGCAGACGCGCCTGACCGGCTTGGCTCATCGTTATCATACGGCGCTGGTTTGTCTTACCGAAAAAAGCCGCGCGGCGTTTTCTTTGGGCTCGCTGGTGTCGTTGCGCGCCCATGCCGAAAAAAAACGCCTTGAAGACAACCGCTTCGCCTGCGCTTTGCAGGTACTCAAGGACAAACGGCGCGGCCCCACCTGGAACTATGAAGATCTCTACGCCGGGCCGGCTGGCTTGTGTTGATCTGCCGGCTTTTCCGCTGCAATTGCTGCTCAGGCGCCATCCCGACTGGGCCGGTTACCCAGCGGCGGTGGTGGCGGAAGATAAGCCGCAAGGTTTGCTTCTCTGGGTCAA
>CAYZJE010000465.1:0-12617 GCA_964478485.1 uncultured Syntrophobacter sp.
GGTCACTCTACATCGTGCCTACGCCCATCGGCAATCTCGAAGACATCACGCTGCGCGCGTTGCGGGTGCTCAAGGAAGTCGATTTGATCGCCGCCGAGGATACCCGCCACACCCAGCATCTGCTCAACCACTACGGAATTAGCACCTCGCTGACCAGTTATCACGAGCACAACGAGAAAGAAAAAGCCCAGACGCTGGTCGACCGGATCAAAAATGGCGCGAACATCGCCCTGGTCTCGGACGCCGGGACACCGGCGATCGCCGATCCGGGATTCCGCCTGGTGGCCGCCGCCATCGCCGCCGGTGTGCAGATCGTGCCGCTGCCCGGCGCGGCGGCGCTGGCGACGGTTTTAAGCGCCAGCGGTTTGCCGACCGATCGGTTTCTTTTTGAAGGTTTTTTGCCGGCGAAAAAAACCGCGCGAAAAGCCAAGCTGCAAGCGCTGCGTGAAGAGACCGCCACGCTGGTTTTTTATGAAGCGCCGCACCGCTTGCTTGATACGCTGAACGACCTGAGGCAACTGCTCGGCGATCGTCAGCTGGTGCTCGCCCGCGAGGTGAGCAAAGTTCATGAAGAGTTTTTGCGTGGCACTGTGAGCGACGTCGTGACGCAACTTGCCGACCGGGAGGTGAAAGGCGAGATCACGCTGGTCGTGCACGGCTCAACGGGTGAGGCGAGAGTTTCTGAAGAGCAACTTAGAACCGAGATTGGCCGATTGACCAGCGAACAAGTGGGTGTGAAGGAAATTTCTGAGTTGCTCGGCGAACGATATGGCTTATCCAAACGTGAAATCTATCGACTAACTTTAGAGAGCAAGAGTCGAAAGGGTGCGAAGTAGCCGCTCGTCTCAACGCCGAATGCTGAAGCCGTAAAAATTATTTTCCGGCGTTTCCCAGCACACATCGACCTGGGTGACGCGCGCGCCGTCGGGACCTTGTTGGCACCAAGCGATTAACTCCTCGAGTTTAGGCTTGGCGCCTTCGGCGACCGCTTCCACGGAACCGTCGCGACAATTCATCACCCAACCGGTTAGCCCCAACTTTTGCGCTTCCTGAACTGCCGAAGCGCGATAGTAAACGCCTTGGACGCGGCCGGCGATTTTCAGCCGCACGCGAGTTTTTTCAACCGCGGTTACCATCTTCTTTCCTCGATTTTTTCTAGCCCATACCCGCCGTCTCCGCAAGCCAGAAAAACTTCGGCAAATTGATTTGACAAGCGACCTTTGACTTTTGTAGGCTGGCGCCGTTTTTGAAGGGTCCGGTTACCGAAGAGCGCGCCGTGAGGTTCCCGTTGGTGAGATCCGTTTGAGGCCCTGCCCTTTGGCTACGTCGATCCCAGGGTTTGAGCAGGCGTCGATTCAACAAGGTTGACCACGCTGCTGGCAGCGTGAACCGTTAAATGGGGTTTCCAAAGGGGGCGAGCAGCCCCTTTGCGATTTTTTAATAAGCGACGGGGGTCAATACCCCGTTCGCGAAGTGGCTGCGTTTATTCAACAAGGAGGGCCAGGATGGGAGCAAAGTTATACGTTGGGAACCTTTCCTACGACGTGACGGAAGATCGGCTGGCGCAACATTTCGCGCAGCATGGCGCGGTGGTCAGCGCGCGCATCATCACCGACAAGTTCAGCGGCCGGTCGAAAGGCTTCGGCTTTGTCGAGATGAGTTCCGGTCAAGACGCGGAGAAGGCGACCCAGGCGCTGAACGGCACGGACTTCGAGGGGCGCAACATTGTGGTCAGCGAAGCGCGCCCGCAAGCGCCGCGCGAGTCGCGTCCCGGTGGCGGCGGGGGCAGTTTTGGCGGCGACCGGCCGCCGCGGCGCGACCGCTATTAGCTAGCGCGCGATCAATTC
Organism: uncultured Syntrophobacter sp.; assembly: GCA_964478485.1. Lineage (GTDB taxonomy): Bacteria > Desulfobacterota > Binatia > UBA9968 > UBA9968 > DP-20. The sequence goes on from CAYZJE010000465.1 coordinate 1,848, forward strand.
CATAAATTGTTCTTCGGTCAGGACCCGGACTCCGAGCTGCTGAGCCTTTTTGAGTTTGGAGCCGTGCTCGGCGCCGGCGACGAGGTAGCTGGTGTTGCGGCTGACGTTGGAGGTTACCCGTCCGCCCAGCGCTTCGATGCGTTTCTGAGCTTCCGGCCGCGACATGCTCTCCAAGCCGCCAGTCAACACGAAAGTCGCGCCGGTCAGAGCGCCGACTTTCTTCTCTTCAACTTTGCAGCGCACCCCGGCGCGGAGCAGTTTCGCGACGACTTCACGATTTTCCCCCTGGGCGAAAAAGCGCGCGATGCTTTTCGCTACTTCCGGGCCGATCTCGCGGACTTCGACCAGCTCTTCTTCCGAAGCCTGTTCGATTCTTTCAAGGCCACCGAAGTGTTCAGCCAACAGTTTCGCGGTGGCCTCGCCGACATGACGAATGCCAAGCGCGGTCAGGCAGCGTGGCAGCGTCGAGTTTTTGCTGCGCTCCAGGGCGTCGAGCAAGTTTTGCGCTGACTTCTCCGCCATTCTTGCCAAATCGGCGAGCTGCTCTTTGGTCAAATTGTAAAGATCGGCAACATCGCGCACCAAGCCGCGTTCGACTAGCTGATCGATGAGCTTTTCACCGAGCCCTTCAATGTCCATAGCGCCGCGCGAGCCGAAGAATTTTAAACTTTCTTTGAGTTTAGCCGGACAGGAGATGCCGATGCAGCGGTAGGCCGCTTCGCCTTCTTCGCGGTAGATCGCCGCGCCGCACACCGGACATCGGTCCGGCATGACGAAAGCCTTCTCGGCGCCGCTGCGCTTCTCTGTGAGAACTTTGACCACGTAAGGAATCACGTCGCCGGCTCGCTCGACGATCACGGTGTCGCCGATGTGGATGTCCTTGCGGGCGATCTCATCCATGTTGTGCAACGACGCGCTTTTGACGACTACACCGCCGATGGGCACCGCTTCGAGGCTCGCGACCGGGGTGAGTGTGCCGGTACGGCCGACCTGCGGCTGGATATCGAGAATGCGCGTCTCGGCTTGCCGCGGTTTGAATTTATAGGCGATCGCCCAACGCGGCGAGCGGGCGATCGCACCGAGGCGGCGTTGTAACTCCGTGCTGTTGACCTTGACCACCAAACCGTCGATCTCGAATGGCAACCGGTCGCGTTCGGCTTCCATTCGCTCGCGATAAGCCAGGACTTCGCCCACGCCGCGGCAGACCGAGCCGCGGGGCATCGGTTTTAGCCCCCAATCCTTAAGGGCGTCGCGGAACTCAGAGTGGCTCGCGAAGCTCGCGCCTTCGATGCTGCCATAACCGTAGCAATAGATATCGAGCGGCCGCTTTGCTGTGAGCCTGGAGTCGAGCTGCTTGAGCGAGCCGGCGGCGGCATTGCGCGGATTGGCGAACGGTGACTCGCCCGCCTCTTCGCGCTCGCGGTTGAGCTTTTGAAACGCCAATCGGGACAGAAATACTTCGCCGCGCACTTCGAGACGTTGGGGCGCCGGCCTTGCGACCGGGCGCAGGACGAGCGGTATCGAGCGGATGGTTTTGAGATTGAGCGAGATATCTTCGCCATTGATGCCGTCGCCGCGGGTCGAGCCGACGGTAAATTTGCCGCCGAGGTAAACCAGCTCGACGGCGAGACCGTCGATCTTCGGCTCGACGGCATAATCAATCCCGTCGCTCAGCTTGAGGAAGCGCTGGATGCGCTCTTCGAATACTTGCAGCTCTTCCTGGGCCATGGCGTTGTTGAGCGACAACATCGGCAGACTGTGCTGCACCGTGGCGAATTTTTCCAAGGGTGGAGCGCCGACCTTTTGCGTCGGCGAGTCGGGCGCGGCTAGCTCCGGGTGTGCTTTCTCCAGCTCGACGAGCCGCCGAAACAGCCGGTCATACTCGGCATCGCTGACCAGCGGGTCATCGAGCACGTGATATTGATAGTTGTGCTGGTCGATTTGTTGGCGCAGTTCGAGAATTTCTTTTGCGGCGCTGTTCTTAGATGCTTGTGCCATAGCGATGAGTGTGTCCCGATGGATGGATTTCAGGTTGGCTTAGCCGGCGATTTCGCGTGATGCCGAATTTATCTTTCACCACGACGTGGTTCATGAGCTTACGCTCGCCCACAGATCATGAAATTGGAGAAATTTCCCTCCGCAGGGTCCTCCCCTCGACTCGTCATTCCCGCGCACGCGGGAATCCAGGTTGGTTCTCTGCCGAATTAGCCTGGATACCCGCCCTTCGACGGATGCTCAGGACATGCTTTCGCGGGTATGACGGAACCCAGGCGGCCTCTTCGTTCTGCAGATCATCCCCGCACGCGTATTTTCGAAGGAGGAGGATACGAAGGGTTCGCATAAATAAGTTTCGAACTTCGTGCTCCCTTCGGCTTTGCTCAGGGCATGCTTCGTGTCCTTCGTGGTGAATAATCTTTTTGTCTAGTCGGTGGACAGCCGGCATCACGAGCCTACCCATTGCACGCGCAAAAACTATCATAGTTGCGGGAGCGAATGAAGTTCACCGGTTCACCGACTCTACATTGACCGCCTCTGACCAGCGTGTTAAACCATCGATGATGGCTACACGCATTTTTCGGGCATGTTTTCTATTCGCGATTCTGTCCGGCTGCGCTACCACTACACCTGAGATCCAAACCCTGCCCGACGGTTTTTCCTGGTCTGTCGAGGCGCCGTTTCGAAACGAACCCAAAACCGAGCTTCCGTCGGACGCGTTTGCGGTCAATCACTTTCTCAAAGGCCAAATTCTGCTTGGCGAGGGTGACTTCGAAGCGGCACTGAAGGAGTTTGAGGCCGCTTCTAGGATAAAACCCGACGATGCCTTCCTGCGGTTCCGACTAGCGTCGCTTTATCTGCGCAAGGGCGACCTCAAGGGAGCCCTGGTGGCGGCTGAAGCGGCCGTCAGACTCGATCCCCAACGACTTGAGCATCACCTGTTTTTGGCCGGTCTCTATTCCTCTTTGGGCGAGAACCAAAGAGGGCTCAGCGAGTACAACGAAGTGCTCAAGCTCGATCCGAAAAATCAGGAAGCACTGCTGTACCTTGGCGCCTTGTACTTGCAGGTGGATGATTTGGCGCGGGCGACGCAAAAGTTGGAAGAGCTGTTGAAGCTCGACCCTGACTCCGTCCTCGGCCACTACTATCTGGGCCGCGTGCGCGCCAAGAGTAAGCTCTATCTCGCCGCCGAGCAGAGCTATCGTAAGGCGCTGGAACTAAACCCCAAGTCGGAAGCGGTCTTGATGGATTTGGCCTTGGTGTACGAATTGGAAGGCAAGACCGAAGAGGCGATTCAGACTTATCAGCGGTTGTTACAAGTCAACGCGCAGAACGTCTGGGCGCGCCGGCGGTTGGGCGAACTCTATGTCGGTCAGAACAAGCTCGATGAAGCGCTGCGCCAGTTCGAGACCCTCGAAGGCGCCGAGGCCGATCCGCGCGAAACCCGAATCAAAATCGGCTTGATCTCCTTCGAGAAGGGCGACTTCGAGCGGGCCGCCACCGAATTCAACCTGGTTCTCGCCGGCGATCCGGACAATGACCGCGCCCACTACTACCTCGGCGCGACCTATGTCGAGCTTAAAGCGGACGACAAGGCTTTAGAATCCTTTGAACGGGTGCCCGAAAAGAGCGAGCTCTACGCCGACGCCCGGGTCCAAGCCGCTTACCTCTACGACCGCAGGGAGCAGACGCAAAAAGCTATTGATATTCTGCAGCCGGCGCTCAAAAAACGCAACGACCGAAAAGAGGTTCACGCCTTTGTCAGCTCGCTTTACCGCAAGTTGAAAGATTATCCGCGGGCGATCCAAGCGATGGAGCGGGTGGTGGTGCTCGACCCCAAGAGCGACGAGGCACATTTTCAATTGGGCGCGCTTCATGACGAGAACAAGAACAAAGAAAAATCGATCGCCGAGATGAAACGAGCCATCGAGATCAATCCGAAGAATCACGCGGCGCTCAACTACCTGGGCTACACCTGGGCCGAGATGGGCGTACAGCTTGACGAAGCCGAGGATTTGATCGTGCGCGCGCTGAAACTTGCCCCGGACGACGGATTCTACATCGACAGCTTGGGCTGGGTTTATTTCCAGCGCGGCGACTATCCGCGGGCGATCGAACAGTTGGAAAAAGCCGTCGAGATCACCGGAGTCGATCCGGCGATCATCGAGCATCTCGCCGACGCCTATGAGAAGGCCGGCAAATCCGATCGCGCCCTGACGCGCTATCGCGAAGCGCTCAAGCGTTCCAAGGAAGGCGATCAGATCAAGCGCATCCGCGATAAGATTCAGCGCTTGGAGAAGAAAATTTGATTGCACATCCCGCTAGCTCGCCCGCCGCTACTTTTGCTTTACCGTTGGTCTTCGTCATTATGTTAGCCGTCGCGCTTTCGGGTTGTGCCAGCGTCACGGCGCCGCCTTTGCCCCGACTGCCGGCGCCGCAATGGGAGTCGGCTCAACTGATCGAATCGATCACCCTGCGCCGCGCGCAGTTTCGCACGCTGCGCTCTTTGGCACGGATCAATTACGCCGGCCCCGAAGGCAAGCATGGCTTTGACGAAGCGGTTCTAGTCCAGCGGCCCGACCGCTTGCGTTTAGAAACGTTGTCAATTTTGGGCGCGATTCTCATCGTCACCGCCAACGACAAAGAAATCATCGGTTATCACCCGCGCGACGGCGTCTTCGTGCGCGGCCAGAGCTCCAAGGCTAACCTGCTGCGCTACACGCAAATCCCGCTGGAGCTCGATGAAATCACCATGCTACTGGCGGGCCTGCCGCCGGTAGACGCGGCCACGCCGTGGCGCCAGGAGGGGAACTCGCTGATGTTCTCGCCAAACGGCCGCGTCAAAGACGCAGTGGCGTTCGAATCGCAGCTCGCGGTGCCGACCCAGTGGCAGCGCTTCAATAGCAGCGGCGCGGTGGAATTGACCGCGCAATTTTCCGATTACATCACGACGCCCGCCGGGTTGTTTCCATCGAAGATCAACGTCGACGCGCCGCTCCAAGGCAAAAAGCTGGAAATTCGTTTCCAAGAGCCGGAATTGAACGCCACCATCCCCGCCGAATCCTTTTCCCAGCAAAAACCGGCCAACGTGCAAGAGATTCCCATCGAACTGATCGGGAGTTGATGGAAGATGGAAAATATCGTGAGTCGGGTTATTAGGAGGAAATTAATGAGGCTGCGCGGAAATTTGTTTTCAGTAGTTCTGTTTCTTGTGTTTGCGGCAGTGTTGCCTGAGCGGAGCCATGGTCAAGCTCGACAAACGCCGGTAACCGGCGATTGGCTGTTGGCGCATATTTTGAGCGATCCGGAACAACTTAATCCTCTCACCAGCAATGACGCCGGATCGAGCGCGATCCTGGGATATATTACTCAAAGTCTCTTGACGCGCGACCCGCGCTCATTGGAGCTCAAACCGTTGCTCGCCGAAGCACGCCCGGTTATTTCCGCCGATAAGCTCACCTATACTTTCAAAATCCGCCGCGACGCCCACTTCCAAGACGGCCGCAAGCTCACCGGTGAAGATGTTTTGTTCAGCATTAAGGCGATCAAATGTCCTTTAGTGAACGCGCCCTTCGCCAGAGTCTATTACGAGTCCGTCATCGATGCCCAACTGGTCGACGAATACACCATTCGGTTTCACATTAAGGAGCCATATTTCCTAAATGAAACCATGCTCGGCGGCATCGATGTCCTACCGCGCCATTACTATGACCCGCAAAATCATTTGAAAGACGTGACGGTCAAAGATCTCAACGGAGATCCGGCGAAGTTAGCGGAGAACGTCAAGCGCTTTGCCGATCAATTCAACAAGAACTACAGCCGCAATCCTATGGGCAGCGGCCCGTATAAGTTCCAATCGTGGAAAACCGGCCAGGAGGTTGAACTGGTGCGCGACCCAAAATACTGGGGCATCGGCAAGCCGGAGGTCGATCAAGCTTATCTCGACCGTCACAAATACCGGGTGATCAACAATCTCGACGCCGCCTTGACCAGTCTCAAGAGCGGCGCCCTGGACTCGATGAATCTGCAACCGCTGCAGCATATGCAGCAGACGGGCGCCGAACGGTTCAAGAAGGATTTTGACAAGCACGAATATTTTTCGCCGAATTATACCTACCTGGGCTGGAACAACGATCATCCGATCTTTCAAGATAAGCGGGTGCGGAAAGCCATGACTTATCTTACCGACCGTAAACAGATGGTGAAAGCCATTCTATTTAACTTGGGGCAAGTGATCGATGGGCCGATTTATTTCCATCGTCCGGAGTACGACAAGACGCTTGCGAGCATTCCATACGATCCGAAAAAGGCCCTGGAACTCCTAAACGACGCTGGCTGGAAGGACACGGATGGCGATGGGATTTTGGACAAGACCATCGACGGCAAGAAGGTGCCATTCCGTTTTGAGATCAAATTCAATTCCGGCAACGCCACGCGCAAGAGCGTTGCGCTTACGCTGCAAGACGAGCTCAAGAAGCATGGCATCGGCGCAACGGTGCGGGAACTGGACTGGACGGTTTTTCTCGACGACGTGAGAAATCGCAAGTTCGATGCGATGATTCTCGGCTGGTCGATGAGCGTCACCGAGCCGGATGCTTACCAAGTGTGGCACTCCTCTCAGGCGGCGAACAAGGGCTCGAACCACATCGCTTACAAGAACCCACGGGTCGACAAGATTCTCGAAGATTATCGGCGCGAATTCGATCCGAAGAAGCGTGTCGAGTTCTACCGCGAATTCCAGCGTATTCTCCATGATGAGCAGCCCTACACGTTTCTTTTCACGCCGAAATCGATCTCGGCGGTGAGCCGCCGTTTTCGCGGGGTCGAGGTGCTGCCGATTGGCGGCCTGCGTCCGCTAGATTGGTGGGTGCTTGCGGGATCGCAGAAGTATTCCAGCAAAAGCACGAATAACTAGATGGCAAAATGGGCGCTTACCTCATACAGCGGTTTTTGCTGCTTATCCCCACCTTCATAGGCGTAACGATCATCAGTTTTCTCATCATGCGTCTGGCACCGGGCGATCCGGCGGAACTACGCGCCGGCGGTGGGCTACGGGGCGCCGGCGAGTCGGGTATCTCCACGGAGAAACGCGGCGTCGTCGATCAGGCCGTGGCGCAGTGGCGCGCGCAGTATGGCTTGGACAAACCGCTGCCGGTTCAGTACGCCATCTGGATGAAGAACCTTTTTACGCTTAATTTCGGCGAATCTTACAAAGACAACCAGCCGGTGGTTGATAAGATTCGCGAACGGCTACCGGTCACGGTGAAACTAAACGTGCTGTCGATTTTCCTCGTCTACCTCGTCGCCATTCCGCTCGGCGTTTACTCGGCGACGCATTCCTATTCGATCGGCGATCAGATCACCACCTTGTTCGCCTTCGTGCTGTTCGCACTACCGGTCGTCTGGCTCGGCACGATGGCGATCGTGTTTCTTTGTGGTGGCGATTTTTACTTTATCTTCCCGCCCGGCGGGCTGACCTCGATCGACTACTCCACGGACTGGCCGCCGTGGCAGAAGCTGAAAGACCAAGCCTGGCACTTGTTCCTGCCGGTGCTGATGCTTTCCTACGCTGGGTTTGCTGGCTTGTCGCGCTATATGCGGTCGGGGATGTTGGAACAATTGCGTTTGGACTTCGTCCAGACGGCGCGCTCAAAGGGTCTTCCCGAGCGCGTGGTCATTTACAAGCATGTTTTGCGCAATTCGCTGATCCCGATGGTAACGATCCTAGCGGGAATTCTTCCTGGTTTGATCGGTGGCAGTGTGATCGTGGAGACCATTTTTTCCATCCCAGGGCTCGGCCAGCTCGGTTATGAGGCGGTACTGGCGCGCGATTTCCCCGTCGTGATGGCGCTCTTTACGGTTAGCGCGCTGTTGACCCTGCTGGGAATTTTGCTTTCCGACCTCTTGCTTGCGGTTGTCGATCCGCGCATTGCCTTTGGCCGGCGGCATTGATCTTCGCCTAGGGCGGTTTTTTTACACGGTAACGCACCATGGACGCTGAAGTCGGAACCAGTGCAAAGGGCGAAAAGCTCAGCGCTCTCGTCTGGCGCGAATTTAAACGTAATCACATCGCGGTCGCGGGATTCTATATCGTTTTCTTTTTGGCTGGCGTCGCTTTGTGCGCCGATTTTCTCGCCAACGATAAACCCTACTATCTAGAGTATCAGGGCAGAACTTATTTCCCGATTGTCCGCGACTCTATGGTACGGCTGGGTTTGGCGCGCCTGCCGACCGAGTTACTTAATGTAGACTACAAAAATCTGCAGCATGACGGCGCCATCTTTCCGCCGATTCCTTTTCGACCCAGCAGCATCGATCTCAGCGCGCCTTTTGCGCGACCCTCAGCCGATCATTGGCTGGGCACGGATAAGTTGGGCCGCGACGTGATGGCAGGGATTATTCATGGCTCGCGAATTTCATTGTCGATTGGTTTTGTCTCCGTCGGTATTGCGCTGCTGATTGGAATCTTTCTTGGTGCGCTGGCGGGCTACTTTGGCTCTTGGGTCGATCTTGTCATATCCCGCGTGTTTGAACTCGAGCTCGCCATCCCGACGTTTTTTCTTTTAATCACCATCGCGGCGGTTTTGCCGCCCAGTATTTTTCTTACCATGCTGATCATCGGGCTCACCGGTTGGGTCGGCATCGCTCGCTTCACCCGCAATGAATTTTTGAAGATTCGTAACCTCGATTACGTGACCGCTGCGCTCGCGCTCGGTGTTTCCAACCGCAAGATCATGTCCCGCCACATTTTACCCAACGCGCTGGCCCCGGTGATGGTTTCCATCGTGCTCGGTGTCGCCGGCGCGATTTTACTCGAATCGAGTCTGAGTTTTCTCGGCATCGGCGTTCCGGCCGATACCGTGACCTGGGGGTCGATTCTCAACGAAGCGCGCAGCAACACGTTCGCCTGGTGGCTGGCGGTCTTTCCCGGCTTCGCCATCTTTATCACCGTGCTGGCCTACTATCTCGTCGGCGAAGGATTGCGCGATGCGCTCGACCCGCGGCTACGGGGCTTGCGCTAGTCCGAGCCTTTCTGTTAAGTCCGTCACAGCTCATTTAAAATTGTCGACGATCGTTTTTGCAAGAACGCCTTGAAGCGCTTCGCCAAGCAGTCTGGAGCGAAGTTATAAGGAGAATCCAGTGGCGGGAAAAACTCTCGAAGAAATTAAGGCCGATATCTTGCACCGCGCCGGAAAGATCAATCCGTTCGAGCGGGTGACGCAAGCCGATGTCGAGCAGGTGGTGAAAAATTTGACCAGCCTCGATTCAGAATTATGGGGACGCGAGTGGGGTAAGTTTGGCCTGAAGTACGAAGCGCTCGCTCAGGAGCAAGAAAAGCAGGGCAAAGCCAAGGAAGCTGGTGAGACTTACTATTTGGCCTACGAATATTACCGCATCGGCCGTTATCCGGTGCCGAGCAGTCCGGAGAAAAAGAAGTGTTATGCCGGCGCGCTTCGGACTTTTATCAAGGCCGGGGCGACGATGGACCCGCCGGTGGAGCGCTGCGAGATTCCCTTCGAGGGCAAGAAAGTCGTCGGCTACCTGCAAGTTCCCAAGGGCGTCAATCGTCCGCCGGTGGTGATGCACTGGGGCGGCGTCGATGGCTGGAAGGAAGACCGCCGGACGAACAACGACGTGCTGCTTGATTTGGGCATCGCTTGCTTCACCATCGACATGCCGGGCGCGGGCGAGAACCCTTGCTTGGGACAGGACCCGCGCGCCGAACGAACTTTTTCCGCGGCGATGGATTATTTAGCAACGCGCAGCGACATCGACGGCAAGCGTATCGCCTGCATGGGCGGCAGCTTCGGCGGCTACTGGGCGGCGAAGCTGGCGCACACCGAGCCGAAGCGGCTGCGCGGCGCGGTCAATTGGGGCGCTGGCGTGCATCGGACTTTTCAAGAAGAGTGGCTCCGCCCGGCGCTGACCTTGACGGCGTCGCAATATTTGATGGGACCGGCGAGTCTGTTGGACGCGCGCTCGTATATTTTCGGCGTCAAGACTTTGGCAGAAGTGCTCAAGATCGCGCCGACGCTTTCGCTGGTTACTCAGGGCTTGATCGATCAGCCCTGCGCGCCACTGTTGTGCATCAACGGCAAAGAAGATGATCAGCATCCGATCAGCGATCTTTACTTGCTCGCCGAACACGGCAGCCCGAAGGATCTCCGCATCATCGCCGGCGCGGGTCACATGGGACGGACGAAGGGCCAGTCGAATGACGAGGTGGTCGACATCATCATGAACTGGCTGAAAGAGAAACTGGCGTAATTTATTTTGAAATCTGGAATCTGAAATCTGAAATTCCGAAGGGAGTGAGGACATGGCACGCATCGCAACGATCACCAAGAAAGAAGAGTTAGGGCCGGAGGGACAGAAAGTTTACGACGCCATCGCACAGAGCCGCGGCGTGGTGGGCGGGCCTTGGTTGGCCCTTTTGCACAGCCCCGAAATGGCGCAGCGGACGATGCATCTCGGCAGTTACGTCCGCTTTGAGTCGACGCTGGACCACAAGGTTCTTGAGTTCGCGGCGTTGGTCGCGGCGCGGGAGCTTGAATGCAAACACGAGTGGGCGGCGCATATCAATCATGGGACCAAAGCGGGGATTTCGATGGAGACCATTCGCTTGGTTCACGCGAAAAAAGGCGCGGAGAGTTTTTCTTCCGAAGACGCGCAGATCGTTAGTTTCGTGCGCGAGATGATTCACGGCCATCGGGTGAGCGAGCCGACCTTTCAGGCGATCTACGCGCGCTTCGGCGAGCAGGGCATGGTCGAGCT
>CAYZJE010000466.1:0-9311 GCA_964478485.1 uncultured Syntrophobacter sp.
TTCAAAGACTTCTGCCGGCTCGCCAAGCAAGGCAACTTGATTCCAGTCTATCAGGAGTTGTTGATGGACTTGGAAACCCCGTTGTCTTTTTTTAAGCGCCTCGAGCGCGACCGTTATTCGTTTCTGCTCGAAAGCGTCGAAGGCAGCGAGCGCTGGGCCCGCTACTCTTTCCTGGGCACGCGGCCACAGCGGATTTTCAAAGCCCACGGCGATCAGGTTGAAATCATCGAAAACGGCAAAACTAAAAAATTAGTCTCGCCGGCGCCGCTCCGCTTGCTCGAAGAGCTGATGAAAGGCTACCGGCCGGTCACGGTGGCGGGCGTGCCGCCGTTTTTTGGCGGCGCCCTCGGCTACGTCGCCTACGATGCCGTGGAGCAATTTCACGAGATCAAAAACGACAAGCGCGACCCGCTCGCCATGCCGGAGATTTTTTTCCTCTTCGTGCAGACTCTTATCGCCTTCGATAATTTAAAGCACACGATCAAAGTCATCGACAACGCCCGCGTGGAGCCCGCGACCAACTTGCGGCGCGCCTACGATCAATCGGTCAAGCGTATCCGGCAGGTCATTCTTACGCTGCAAAAAAAGCCGCGCGGCATCGAACCGCGCGATTTAAGCCAGGGCAAAGGCACGCGAAAGTTCCGCTCCAATCTCACCCAGAAGAAATTCATGCAAGCGGTGTCACGCGCCAAAGAATACATCCAGGCGGGCGATATCATTCAGGCGGTGCTCTGCCAGCGGCTCGAAACTGAGACCGACAGCGATCCCTTCGAGATTTATCGCGCGCTGCGTTACGTCAATCCGTCGCCCTACATGTTTTACCTCGAGCTGGAAGAACTGCGGGTGATCGGCTCGTCGCCGGAAACCATGGTGCGGCTCACCGGCGACACCATCGAGCTCCGGCCGATCGCCGGCACGCGGCGGCGCGGCGCCACGCCGGAAGAAGAACGCGAGCTTGAGGCGGACTTGCTCGCCGATCCTAAGGAGCGCGCCGAACATATCATGCTGGTTGATTTGGGCCGCAACGACGTCGGCCGGGTCGCCGCTATCGGCAGCGTCGAAGTTAACGAATTGATGGCCATCGAGCGCTACTCCCATGTCATTCACATCGTTTCCAACGTGCGCGGCAAATTGGCCGCCGATAAGACTCCCTTCGATCTGTTTATCTCGGCGTTTCCGGCTGGAACGGTATCCGGCGCGCCAAAAGTTCGCGCCATGCAGATCATCAGCGAGCTCGAGCCGCAGAAACGCGCCCTTTACGCCGGCGCCATCGGCTACTTCGGCTACAACGGCAACCTCGATACCTGCATCGTCATCCGCACCATCGTCATGAAAGGCAAAAAAGTTTTCATCAACGCCGGCGCCGGCATCGTCGCCGACTCCGATCCCGCGCTGGAATATCAAGAGACGCTCAACAAAGCGCGCGCCATGTTCAGAGCCGTCGAGCTGGCCGAGCAATGGAAGGAAAAAGTAAAAAGGAAAAAGTAAAAAGTCTTGTCCAAACTTTTGCCTTTCTCCTTTTACCTTTTGACTTAACTACGATGATCTTGCTCATCGACAACTACGATTCCTTCACTTACAACCTTTATCACTATCTCGGCGAACTCGGCGCCCAAGTGCAAGTTTATCGCAACGACAAGATTAGTCTGGACGAGATCGAAGCGTTGCGCCCGGAGAAGATCGTCATCTCACCCGGTCCGTGCACGCCAAAAGAAGCGGGGATCTCCTGCGATACGATCAAGCGCTTCGGCGCGCGGACGCCGATCCTGGGTGTTTGTTTAGGCCATCAATCCATCGGCGCCGCCTACGGTGGTCAGATTATTCGCGCGCCATCGATCATGCACGGCAAGCTGTCGTCGGTAAACCATGACGCGCAGACAATTTTTCGCGGTCTGAAAAATCCCTTCGCCGCCATGCGCTATCATTCCTTGGTGATCGATCCAAAAAATTTACCGCAAGAACTCACGGTCAGCGCCCGCACCGCCGACGGCGTCATCATGGCGGTGCGCCACAAGACCTTCCCTGTCGAAGGCGTGCAATTTCATCCCGAATCGATTCTCGCCGAAGAAGGCAAAAAGCTGCTGAAGAATTTTCTCGATCGCGACTGAATCAATTGAATTCGCGAGCGGGGTTTAAACCCCGCTCGCGACCAAAGGGGATGCTCGCCCCCTTTGGAAACCCCATTTAATGGTTCCACGCCGAGATCGGCGCGGCCAATTATAGGTAAAAGCATCATGAAGCTGCTCTGTTTCCAAGCCAAACGCTTCCGCTGGAAGACGCACTCAAAAACTTTGCCCGAAGTCGCCGATCAAAATGTCGACACCACGGTCGACGAAACCGTCGTCGTGTTCATCCACGCCGAAGCGGCGGACGAGGAAGCGGCCAGAACCAGCGCCGTGCTGCGTCAAACGTTGAAACACATCAAATGGCTGGCCAACAAGCGCGGGCTAAAAAACATCGTGCTGCACTCGTTTACTCATCTCGGTGGCGCCACTGCGGCGCCCGCATTCGCCGAAACTTTCATCGCGGCTCTGGGGCAACGTCTTGGCGAAACCGGCTACCGAGTCTGGACCACTCCGTTCGGCTATTTTTGCGAATGGGACCTGAGCGTTTACGGCGAAAGCCTTGCCAAGGTGTGGAAAGAGATTCGCTGATTTACGTAAAACAACCACGATGGTAATCCACTGAGAACTCTCGGTCTCAACGGAACTCACCGGTAATTCCACCGAGCGCGGCAAAGCGTGTTATAATCCGTGCTATCAAGTATGCTTGGAGGCCAGAGATGACTCGCCATTCAATGCCTATCGCCCTGCGATTTTTTATCGCCGCCATGCTGCTGAGCGCGATGGCGTGCAAAGGCAAGGAGAAAGTTACCGACATCCGCTCGCTGCCCGACCTTAACCAGCAGGCCCGTCCTTACGTCACGATTGAGAATACCAAAGTGCGCGCCGGCCCTGGGCCGCAATTCCGCGTTCTCGCCGATGTTCCAAGCGACGCCCAACTGAGCGCCGTGGGCCGGGATGGCGAGTGGGTGCTGATCGTATCCAAAAAAGGCAACCAGCCGGGTTTTGTCGCCATGGCTTCGGTGCGGGCCGCGGACGGCACCGCGCGGAACCTGGCACGAGCCGAGACCACGGGCTCAAACAAATACCAGACGGTTGCCGATACGCCTTTACGCAGCGGTCCGGGATTACAGTATCCAGTGGTCACCGATCTGACCAAAGGCACCCGGATCAACGTCGTCGACCAGGAGAATGGCTGGCTCAGAGTCGAGTCGAAACAAGAAGGCCGCAAACCTGGATATATCGATGCGAGCTACGCGCGGCCGACGGAAGCTCAGTAACGCGGCAACGAAGCAATTGCTGAAGTCACAGCTTCAGCAGACGCGCCGCGGTGCCACCCAGGACTGCGTCTTTGCATTGTTCGCTGAGCGGGAGCCCTCGAATTGTCTCGATGTAGTTTCGTAACTCGGTCATGCCCTTGCCCGTGTCGGTGTTCACGCCGGTGAAATCCTGGGGATAATCGCTGGCGAATACCAAGCGCTCGGGGCGAATACCCTGCAAGGCGCAATTGAGCGCCACCACACCGCCTTCAAATCCGGCCATGTCGAAATAAACCATTTCGTAATATTCGCCGAAGGGCTTTTTTAACGTACCGAAGCGATAGCCTTTGCCGACTAAGCGATCCTTCACCGCCGCAATGCCGCCGCCAAAGTGCGCCATGACGATTTTAAGATTGGGGTAGCGGTCGAATATGCCGCCGGCAATTAAACGAGTGGTCGCCACGGTCAAGTCGACTTCCCGTCCCAACACCCGTGGCAGATCGTAATCCTGCAAGTGCTCGTAGCCGGTCGGCACCAAGGCGGGATGCACGAACAGCGGCACATCGAGTTGGCAAACCAATTCGTAAAGCTCGTAAAGCCGCGGCGCGTCGAGGGACAGTCCCTGCACTTGCGAAGTAATCGTTACACCGTGCAGCCCCAAGTCACTAATCGCCCGGCGCAGTTCCGCCAAGGCCGCCCTGCCTTCCAACACCGGCGCCTGCGCCAAGCCGACAAAGCGGCGCGGATATTTTTTCTCGACGGCGGCGAGATCGTCGTTGATGAAGCGACACTCTTCCAGTGGCGCAGACCAGCCGAGCAAACAGGAAAGCACCGAGACATCGACGCCGCCTTGTTCCATGTCCTCAAGCTGCAAGTCCAAGTCGTAGAGCCGCCGGTGCATGGTCGTCGCCGGCAAGCCGCCTTCTTGCAGCAAGGTCTTGCCGGTCTCAGAGTAAAGGCCGCGCTTTTTCGCCAACTCGACGGGAATATAGTGATGTTGAAAATCGATGACCATAGGGCTCCGCTCCTGGTTTAACTCTTGTTGTTCCTCGCCGCGCCACGCCGGCATTTGAGCTCGACACCTACAGTTACTAACCCAACCGGCACCAAGCAGGCAAATGCGAACTGCTGTGCAGCGGCGAATGCCGCCAAACAGGTTACCGCAAGTATGGCCCGTTCTTCGGCTTGGGACCTTGGCAGATTGGCTAAATCAGTTTGTGTCATCGGTGCCGGGGACGCCCTGAGTGTCCTCTCTGTGCATACCGTAACTGGTCAACGATCTCTAGGACCGGGTAATTATCACTCAGGAATTCGCCCTTTCCCGCAAAAGACCGAAAAATCTCTCATGGTCCAGCAATTACATTTTTTGCCGAGACTCACGATTTTGTTCAATTCTAGCTCTAGCCCCGACCCCGTAAGAACAGTGTCGAGCAATCATCAATTGCATTAAAATCAGCAGCTTAGCAGCCTATGCCGGTGAATTCTCTGCTTGGCACAAATCTGGCGAGGTTATCAGCCGCTAACTAGCCTAATTAGCCCCAAGGAGACCAAGATGGATAGCATGTTTATTTGGATCGTGATGTTTGCCGGAGCCGCGATCGCAATGCTGGCGGTTTTCCTAGTCGCCTCGGAAAAAGAGCTTAAGAAAAAGCGCCTGGAAATTGACCAATTGCTAACCAAACTGGGCGATGCGCCAGCGACCGTGGGCGCGGCAGGGCCAGGCGAGATGGTGCCAGGCTTGGATAACCACGAGCTCGACCAGTTGCGGTCACGAAACCAAGAACTCGAAAGCGAGCTGGCGGCGGTGTCAAGCAAGCTCCAGTCAGGCGCAAACACCAGCGAAGAATTTGACCTGGCGCAGCGCAACGTCGAGATCGCCAAATCCAACGCCCAGTGGCTGCAAAGCATCAACGATGAGCTTAAGGCGCAGATCGAAGATTTGAAAACCCGCCTAGCGGCAAACGAAGCGCGGGCCGATGACTTCGCATCAGGTTCCCCGGACGGTGCTGATCGGCAGCGCGAACTCGAACGCGAAGTCGCCGATCTACAAGAGCAGCTGGCGGAAAGCCGGTCCCAATCCCGTGAGCTGGACGGCATGGAACACAAGCTCGCCAACGTCGACGCCATCCAGAACAATCATCGCGAGGAGACAGCTCAACTCCAAGCCAAGATCGCCGAGTTGGAAAGAGCACTGTCGGCGGCAAACAACGCGAGGACCAGCGAAGTCGAGTCGATTCGCGAGCAGCTCGCCGAGTCGGAACGAATTCAGCAGCTGATGCGCGACGAACGGCGCGGCATGGAACAAGAGATGAGCCGTTGGCAGGCAAGGGTGAACCAAGCCGAGGAACAGAGCGGTCAACTGTCGGCGCTAGGAGAGCCCTTCAACAAGTTGCTCGCCAAACAATCAGCATTGGCGGAACGGCAGCGCGAATATCACGAGGCCATGGCCGGATTCTCTCAGCTGATCGCAAGATCCAACGACAGCTCGCCACACAGCGCCGGATTCAATGAGTTTCAGGCCGCTGCACCAATCGTCGAAACCCGCCACGCGCCGATGGAAAACGCCATGTATGAAGCCGACGTGGCTGCCGTAACCCCGGCCCAGATCATTGCCGCCGCGCATATTGCGGAAAAACCAAAACGGCGCTTCGGTCTGTTTCCAGTTGTCATCGTCTTAGCGTTCGGCGCTACGATGGCCGCGCTTTGGAGTATGCAGGGTTCCGACACGACCACCACGGCGAATGCCTTGTCTGTAAGCCAGAACAAGGCCCCCGACCCGGCGGTTCGCGCCGCGCTAGCCGAGCCCGCCACCAGCGAACCGTCGGCTGCGCCGCAAGCTCCCGCCGCCAAGGAATTAGCGATGCCAGCGGCAAAAGAAAAATCTCAACCGGCAAAGGCGATTGAAGTCGCGAAAGTGGCGCAACCCGCCGGCGGAACCTACGAGATCACTCAGGCCAGCCGTGTTTATGCCGCGCCGAGCGAGCTGTCCCAACAAATGGGCGACATCGAGCCAGGCGTAAGAGTGAACGTCGTCACCGCGAAAAACGGCTGGCTCGAAATCCATTCCAAGCATGGCCGCCCTCCGGGCTATATC
The DNA here is from genome assembly GCA_964478485.1 of uncultured Syntrophobacter sp. Classification (GTDB taxonomy): domain Bacteria; phylum Desulfobacterota; class Binatia; order UBA9968; family UBA9968; genus DP-20. The sequence goes on from CAYZJE010000466.1 coordinate 6,417, forward strand.
CGTAAAGAAAGCGCGCGCGTTCTCGCCCAAAACTGATTGCGCATGCCGAGCAAAAACAGCAATCGCTAAGTTTCTACTCGCACCCCCTCATCCCGGTGTAGTCTAGAGCGCCGACCGCGGCGCTCTTTTCTTTTCGCACCATTCTTGTCAGACTTTCAGCGCCGGCAGCCGCATTTGCAATGGTGCGGCTAAGCCGCCTCGCTCAACGCCCGCATTGGCGCAATGACATGGCAAACCAGAGAATCACACTCGAAGCCCTGATCCAACGCGCCACCGCCGGCAAGAAGTTCAACCGGCACACGCTGTTTCGTCCGTCGCTCAGTTACTACCTGCTCAAAGATCCGTTCTGGCTTTGGTGTGAACACCACGCGCCCAAAAGCGCAGCCGTCGACGAGACCACGCGCTATGAAGAACTCAGAATGCAGCAAGGAGTCGAATACGAGGCGTGCTGGGTGAAAGCGAATTTTCCCCAGGCCGTGGAAATTCAACCGAGCTTCGGATTCACCGCGCTCAAGAACACCTTTCGCGCCATGCTCGACGGCGCGGCGGCGATTTATCAGCCCCAGCTTTGGGATTTGGCGCGAGAAACCTACGGCAAAGGCGACTTGCTGGTTCGCGACGATACCAAACCGTCCGATCTCGGCCCATTTCACTATCGGGTCGTCGAAATCAAACGATCGAAGTCGCTACAAGAATCCCACGCACTTCAGGCCGCTTTCTACACACAGAACATCGGCATGCTCCAAGGTTATCTGCCGCGCGAATTCACCGTCGTTCTAAAAGAATCGGCGGAGATCATTGGCTTTGACACCAGGGACGCCGATCTCGAGGCGGCACGACGGCTTTGGAATGCTCTGCGTGACGGCAGCGTCACGCCTGAAATGAAGCGGCCGCCCAAGGCGGCGAATTCACCGTGGCGCCATTACGCTAACCAACGCGCCCACGACGAGCGCGATCTGGTATTGCTTGCCGGCATACCCAAGCATGTGCGTGACAAACTGCGCCGAGCCGCCATCCAGAAAGTCGATCAGCTGTGGAACCTGCGCCAGGAAAAGATTAGCGAGATCATCGGCGCGCGCTACGGCGAGATCGCCTACCATGTCGCCCAAGCCTACAAGCTCGATGGACCGATCTTAAAACCCCAAAAGCAATTGCAAATTCCCCGCGCCAAGCGGCTGCTCTATTTCGACTTCGAAACTTCCGACTCGGTTCATCGGAGCGAGCCGCCGCACACTTATTTGATCGGTTGTTACGATGGCACACGTGACCAGTTGGTTAAATTTCTCGCCCGCGGCGCCGAAGACGAAGGGCGAATTTTTAGCGAATTTCTCGACTACGTCGGTGACCCCCGCGACGTTTGCCTCTACCACTGGACCGATTTTGAGATTCACCAATTGCGCCGGGTCGCGCGCTACTGGCCACTGCTGGCGGGAACGATCGATCAAGTCATCGACAAGTGCGTCGACTTAAAGGAAGCGATTCAATCGGCGGTCTACTTGCCGGTGCCAAGCTTCTCGATCAAATGCGTCGCCCCTGCTCTGGGCTTTCACTGGCGGCAAAAGGACATCGGCGCCTACCAATCGATGGTGTGCTATTGGGATTATCTGGAGAATCGCGATCTCTTCGCCATCGACCGCGCGCTCATCTACAATCAAGACGACTGTCTGGCTATGTGGCATGTCGACCAGGAGTTGCAATCACGGTTGCAGACTTCGTAGAGCGCCGTGGCGACGCATCGCCACGAAGGCCTGTCCTGAGCATAGTCGAAGGGACACCAATCATGCCCTGAGCCCTTCGACTACGCTCAGGATAAACTCCGCCGACGGGAGCACGAAGTTTTGGTAAGGACGGGTTTCAAGTCCGCCCTTACTCCCGAATTCTTCGTGGCCTTCGTGGCTTCGCGGTGAAACATCCGTTTCGCCTTCTGCCACTTTGTGTCCTTTGCATTGCAATATCTCAAAGTTTGCGCGGCTTGCGCAAACTTTTCGATCTAGGAAACTTCTCGGACTCGGATATTTTTCTCGCCAAGACGCAAAGGCGCCAAGTTCGGAAAAGAATTTTGTTCTCAAAACCTTTGCGCCTTAGCGCCTTTGCGAGAGACATTCCGAGGTTCGGTTGCGGCTCCGCCGCGCTGGGTTCTTTACGGCTACCGGTTTCGAATCTTTATCCGGTGGACGAATAGCAAATCGTCATGATATGACTGGAGGCGCAGTTATAGGAGGTCAAAATGGCAAAACGCAAAAGCATTCATATCAAAGGCATGGAGCATGGCGCACCGATCCCTAACGGTGTGGTGATCGGCAACATGGTTTTCTCCTCGGCGATCGGCGGCAAGGACGCCAAGACCGGCGTGCTGTCGGATGATCCCGACGAACAAGCCGCGGCCATGTTCCGCAATTTGGCGCTATTCATGGAGAGCGTCGGCGCTTCGCCCGACAACATCGCCCACGTGAAACTCTATCTGAAAGATGAAAAGTATCGCGACAACGTCAACGCTCCGTGGGAGAAGATGTTTCCCGACGAGCACGACCGTCCGGCCCGCCATGCGCTAAAGGTGGACTTGCGCGGCAAAAACTTGTTTCAAATCGAAATCGTGGCAGTGCTGTAAGAAAAGGAATGGACGCAAAAGACGCAAAGGACGCAAAATAAAACCTAACGTAGGGGCGGGTTTGAAACCCGCCCTCGGGACTTCCGCAAACCGAACAAATTTCAAACTGTAAATAATAAGGAAGGACCGTTTATGCCCATCGAAATCATCGACATGGTCGATTTTGCCCACCAGGAAAAAAAGCGCAAAGAGATTTTCAACACGCCGCGCTTCCACGCCTGGATGCATTATTACAAACCAGGTCACAAAGATGAAATGCACTGCCACAACGCCGATCAAACTTTCTA
>CAYZJE010000467.1:0-2591 GCA_964478485.1 uncultured Syntrophobacter sp.
TATCAGACTCTTTGAAGCCGAAGGCGTCGTACAGGTGCAACTTGCGGTAAACCGACGCGACCTTGCCTTTGGCATCGATCCAGACTGCGGTGTCGAAAACCCGGTGGGCGATTGGACTGGTTTCATAGATCGGTGCGATGATGGCGATGTCAGTCGCATTCGCCGCGGCGCACAAAGCCATGATAAAGGCGCCGTCGACGGATTCCGCGACTCGGGTCAATTCTTCCGCGGCTTGGCTAGCTGGCGAGAACGCCATGAGAAATTCGGGGAAGGCGATTAACTCCGCGCCCTTTTCTTTGGCTTCATTGATGAGCTCAAGGGCGGTTGTTAAATTCTTTTTCTTTTCGGTGGAAGAGGTGATTTGGGCAACTGCGATCTTGTTCATTTAATTTTTCCGATCCGGCTTGGCGCCTGACGGCTGGATTATGTTTGCCAGTCACGCTATCCAAGTAAGAACGTTCGGTCAACCGGAAGGAGCCCTTCGATAACGCTCAGGGCGAACGGATGCGCGCGGGGTTTGATGCGCCCACGCAAAATCTAACTCCATGGCTCAAACCTCTCTTACGCCGCGAATCCAACGGCTCGCTTTATTCAATTGTTGCCTCGGCCAGTTCATGAGCGCGGTCGATTCGCGTTCGGTGATCGTGGCGCTGCCGACGATATCGATCCATTTCGGATTGTCTTTGGATGTCGTGCAATGGATTCCGCTGGCCTATCAGTTGACCATCGTTGGCCTGGTGCTCAGCATGGCGCGCTTGGGCGACATGTTGGGGCGAAAGGAAGTTTATACCGTTGGATTTTTGCTATTGGCGATCGGGTCCACCGCTTGCGGTTTGAGCGGTTATTTTGGGCTGCTGATTGTCTTTCGCATCGTCGAAGCCACCGGTGGCGCGATGATCCTCGCCAACGGCCGCTCGATCGCTTCGACGCTGTACGCCCAGGAGGGAAGAGGGCGGGCGCTCGGCATGATGTCGATGGCATTTCACGTCGGTTACATCGCCGGCCCTTCGCTCGGCGGTTTCTTGGTTGACACGGTAGGATGGCGCTGGACGTTCTTCATGATTTCGCCGATCGCACTGTTGGCCGGCTACATGTCGTGGAAGATTCTGCCGGAGTCGAGCACCGACAGGGGCGGCGTCACCATCGATCCGCTCGGCATGATCGCGCTGCTCAGCGTGTTCGTGTCGCTCATTCTCGGCTTGCAACAAATCGCTAATTCCGGCCTTGGCTCATTGTCGATCCTGCTGTTGGTGGTTTCGGCCGTGAGCTTTTGGCTGCTGCTGCGCCATGAAGGCAAAACCGCCGCGCCGCTGCTCGACCTGTCGTTATTTAAAGTTCGCATGTTGAGCGCCAGTGTCTTGAGCAACTTTTTCATCACGATTACCCATGCGTCGACATTTTTTCTCCTGCCGTTTTATCTCCAAGGGATCTTGCATGTGACGCCGACTGGCGTCGGTTTGACGATGATTTTCTTTTCTCTGGTGATCGTTTGTTTGGCGCCGATCGGTGGCTGGCTCGGCGATAAGCTCGGTTCCCGGCTCCTTTGCACCGTCGGCTCGGTTCTGACCGCGCTCAGTATGGTAGGCTTTGCTCGGCTGGATGCAGAGAGCACGCGGTTTTTAGTCATGCTGCCACTCATGCTCTTGGGATTGGGCTGGTCGTTTTTTCAGTCGCCAAACTTGAGCGGTATGTTCAACGCCGTGGGACCGCGCCAGATCGGCTCGGTGAGCGGCTTATCTTTGACTTCGGCGAATGTCGGCAATGCCATGGGCGTGGCCGTGGGCAGTCTGCTGTTCCTGCGCTGGTTAAATTACTACGGTCTCGATGGCGCGGTGGTGCCGCCGTACACCGAGTGGAGCGCGAGTCCGGCAATGTTTACCAAGTCGTTTCAGAGCGCCTGGCTGGTGATCGCCGCGCTGGGATCGGTGGCGATCGTCACTTCGGCGATGCGTGGGGCGGAGAGGAAGAAGTCACTGGAGTGATGGAGTGGGAAAGAATTCAGTAGTTCAACGTCGTGCCCATTTGTTTCGCTTTGATATTTTCCAAGACTTTCGCCCCCAGGGCGACATCGGCGACGCCTTGGCCGGCGTTGTTCTTGTAGAAGGTGATCTGATCGAGGCGAGTACGCCCTTCGCTGCTGCCGGCGAGGATCGAGCCGATCTCGATCAACTGCTCCCATTTGATCACGCCGCGGTTCACCGGGTCGAAAATATCCGCCTGTTCATCTTGTATCGCTTGCTGGATCGACACGATGCCGTGGACATCGCTGCGCGCCAGCGTGGCGTCGTCGATCTCGCGCCGCTTGGCGGCGGTGAAGCCGCCTTTGACCAGGCCGACGTTGCTGCCGACTATCGTCGTCACATGTTGGCCCGGTTCCAGTAAATTGCCGTCGAACACCGGCACGCTGGAGTTGGTCGCCGTCAGCACGATGTCGACGCCGCGCACGGCTTCGGCAGCGGATGCGACGGGGATGATGTTGAGATTGGTGATCGGCCCCATCTCCTCGGCGAAACGTTTTCGGTTCGCGGGATCGCGGCTGTAGACTTTGACGTTCTTGAGCTTGCGTACCTGCATGAGGGCGAGCAGGTGAT
>CAYZJE010000468.1:0-5951 GCA_964478485.1 uncultured Syntrophobacter sp.
ATTCAAGTCGGCAACCCGGCGGCATTGGGCTGGCGCGCGCTCACAGCCCTGCGCGAGTCGAAGGGCACGGCGGTGGCGTTGAGTGACGGCGAGATTCTCCAGGCGCAGTCGCTCACCGCCAGTCTCGCCGGCATTTTCGCCGAGCCCGCGGCCGCCACTTCGGTGGCTGCTGCTAAGAAACTACGCGCGGCGGGAACCATCAAGGCGGATGATGTCGTGGTGTGCAATCTCACCGGGCATGGGCTCAAGCAGCCGGAAGCAATTCCAGTTTCAGAAGAAGAGTTTGTGCCGATCGCGCCGACATTGGCGGCATTGCGCGAGCAGATTCGTAAATCCGACGACGCCATTCCAACTTGACAGCAACCTGTCTAGCGCAATAGTTTTTCACTCGCTACAATAAATCTTTCGGATCATTGTCCTTCAGGGGGTATGCGTATGACTCAAGAGAACGGCAAAACAGCGGCGCTGCATATCGCAACCTATTCAGGCTGGTATCGTTTTGAGCGGCGCGATGAGCGATGGGAGAAGACGCACAAGGCGTTGACGTTCTGGAAGATGACGTCGCTACAGGTCGATCCGGAAGATGCCGGGCATATTTACGTGGCGACGGAACATTCCGGACTGTTTGTTACGCATGATGGCGGCGAACAATGGCAGCGTCCGAAGCCCAACGTGCCGCGCTTGACGACCAACGCTTTACTAGCGCTTCCCGGTGCGATATTAGCCGGCACCTGGCCGGCGGCGCTCTATCGCGCGCGCAACGGCGGTGCTTGGCAGGAATTGGACGGCGTGCGCGTGGGCGCCACGGGCGGCAGTTTTCCGCCCAGCCCGGAGCTGAGCGCGCGAGTGCGCTACCTCGCCGCGGACAATGAATCACCGCGTCGATTGTTCACTGCTATCGAAGTGGGTGGCATGCTGGTGAGCGATGATGACGGCGCGCACTGGTCCCAGGTGACGGCGGGGTTGGACGATCCGGATGTGCATCAAATTTTACCGAGCGCGCGCCACAAAGGCGTGGTCATCGCCGCCTGCGGCGAAGGCGTTTATCGCAGCGGCGATCGCGGCGATCGCTGGCAAAAAATAACTCCGGCCGGTGGGCGGACGTTTGGTTCATCGGTAAGCGAGGATGGGCAGGGTAAGTTATATCTCGGCATCGCACTCGATCGGCCCAACACTTGGCTGCGCCAAGAGCGAGCCAACGCGGCGCTTTTCGTCAGCGCAGACGGCGGCGTCGGATGGCACGCGGCGATCGAAGGCGTGGATGGTGGGATCATGGCGATGTGCCCCGGTATCGGCGGCGACGGGGTTTTTGTCTCGACATCGGAAGGCGATGTCGTGCAGGTAAACAAAGCCGGCGCGCGCACGATCATCAGCGGCCTGCCGTCGATCACGGCGCTGGCGCTGGGCGCGTGAGGGCGTGGCTTTGCTGAGTGGAGAATAGAAAATTTCACCACAGAGGGCACAGAGATCACAGAGATTTAAGAAAAGTTTTTCTCTGTGTCCTCTGTACTACTATAGCTCAAAATTTGCGCGGCCTGCGCAAAACTTCTGCGTCGCCGGTCCGAAGGGCGACCAGTCGGTCGCCCCTACGTCCCTTTTGTGGCCTTTGCGTTCTTTGCGGCCAATCTTCTTCGGTTGCGGCTGCGCCGCCCTAGGCTCTCTGTGGTGGATCATCCTCTTGGCGATTTGATGAAGCTTGAACGCGCAGTCATTGTGGAACTCAAATTCACCAGCCATCTATTTCCTGGCGATTTCCTGTAGCGTCTTGTGCCACCGTTCAATAGTTTGCGCGTATTCGTAACTGCTCATTCCCTGTTCCGGGTACCAGCGTTTGAAGCCGTATTCCTTGCGCGCGCCACCGTAGCCGAGTTTGTCGACGAGCAGTTTCTGGCCGTCCGGTCCGATCAGGAAATCGATGAACAGCAAGGCGGAGTTGGGGCGTTGAGTGTTCGCTAGAGCCGCGACGTTGCCGGCATTGACCGGCACCAAGTCCATCGGCAACCACGCCACCGGCGCGCCCCGCGCTGCCGCGAGCCTGACGTTGCTGTCGACCGCCGTGAAGGTCAGTGGCACTTCGCCGGAAACGACCAATTCATTCAAGCCCAGGGCTGGTATGCTGTAAAGTCTACTTTCCTGCGCCGCCAGTTTTTTAACAAAAGCTTCACCTTTGGCTCGCAGCATGGCGCCGATCACGCGCGCGCCAATTTCTTCACCGCTAATGCCCATCTTGCCTTTGAGTGACGGCTTGAGCAGATCGTCGAAATTTTTCGGCACATCGGCTTCGCGAATCGCGTTTCGATTGTAGCCGACACCGGGATAAGACTCGCGGTCCACGGTGGCATAAACCAAACCGCCCGGCGCTTTTTCCTTCGAGCCTTCGGGAAAGTCGGCCAAATGCGGCGAGTGATAGGCCATGAGCAACTTGTTGTCGCGCAAGAGCATGATCGCGCCCGGCGTGGTTTCAATGGCATCGGCGAGATAACGGCGCGCGGAACTTTCGCCCAGGATGCGCGTGGCTAAGTTCGTCGCGGGTGCGCGATAGAATTCAACGCTCACCCCTGGGTACTTTGTTTCGAACGCCTTGGCGACTTCTTTGTACGTGCTTAACGACGTGTACCAAACCAGCTTGCCTTCTTTCTTGGCGCCGTCGTAAAGCAAACGCTCGCGATCGGCGCCGGCATATTTCGCCAGCTCAGCCGTGGTTGTTGGCCGCGAACTCTGGCACCAGCCGTTTTCCCATAGGCCAATAACGACAATGATGGCAATCAGCAGTGTCATCTTGAGTTGCTTCCGTAAATCAGGTTCGGTGCACTGACAAGTTTGGGAATTACTCCCGCAAAGACGCCAAGTCGCAAAGGTGACGGACCGAGGGCCGTCATCCCGAGCGAATGCGAGGGATCTAAGAAAGATTTCTCCCGTCGGTCGAAATGACAAGGAGTCTTTTCTTTCGAACTTCGCGCCTTTGCGCCTTTGCGAGAGATACTCCGAAACCGTCACACCTTGAAGCCATGCTCGCGGTACCATTTTACCGCGCCGGGGTGGAGCGGCACGTCGCGCGGCGTGGCGTCGGTGTTTTCGCCGAGCTGGCCGATGCCGGTGTAGGAATCTTCCCAAAACATTTGCTCTCTACGCTGATAAATGGCGTCGCAAATTTTGTAAGCGTCGTCGTCCGGCAGCGCAGCGCGCGTGTAGATCGGCCAGCCGCTGTAGTCAATGCAGGTGTGCTCTGTCTTAAGACTCTGGTAGCGGCCGGGCTTGATCGTGTATTTGCGCCAGCCAAGATCGGTCAGATAATTGAACGTAGAATCTTCCAGCGTCATCGGCTGCATGCCACTATCGAGCGCTTGGTTCAACCAGAGCACCAATCCCTCATCGAAGACCGCGTCGATGGTGCCTTCGCGGATCGCTTTCATGCGCCGCTCGTCACCGGGGCCGCCATTCAATTGCAAGCTGCCGCCCCACGATTCGATATCTTTAACCGTCATGCCATACGCGGCGAGCGTCTGATCAACGAGCACGCGGGTCGAATGCGTCGCATCCTCGCGGATCGATAAGCGCAGCGGATATTTTTTTGCTTTTATTTCGCCAAGGGATTTCAGTCCCGTGCGCGGATGGACGATGTAGACGAAATGATCGAGGGACGGGTAGACGGCGAGGATGCGCACGGGCAACGGTTTAGGGAACAACCCCGTGCCGCGATAAGCTTGGGTTAGCAGGCCGGACGGGTTGATCATCGCTGCTTCCAGTTCATTTCGGCACACCGCGTGCGCGAGGATCGGCGAGCCCGTCGACATGCGCAGCCAGGGTTTGAAACTTTCATTCGAGCCGCTGCCGACGCTGATGCACATGTCGCGCGGGCCATCGTAGGGAGTGTTGGGATTGCCGGCGATGTGCAAGCCGATTTCCCAAAGCATAAGGGCGCGCTGAAAGTTCGCGCCGCGTGGAAGTGGTTCCATTTTGTTACCTCCTGAATGTTTGGGCGATTTAACCACAAATAGCGCAAGGGTCACAAGCAAGAAGATTCGGATTCGGAATGTTAACCGCAAAGGGCGCAAAGAGCGCAAAAAAAGAAATCGGAATGTGTCTCGCAAAGGCGCTAAGACGCAAAGGTGACGGGCCGAGGCCCGTCATCCCGAGCGAATGCGAGGGATCTAAGAAAGATTTCTCCCTTCGGTCGAAATGACAAGGAGTCTTCCTGTCCGAACTTGGCGTCTTTGCGCCTTGGCGAGAGGAATATCCGAAGATGTACGCGAGCCGCGCAAATTTTTAGGCTTAGCAATGCAAAGTACGCAAAAAAAGATTTCCGAAAGGGGTGGGTTTGAAACCCGCCCTCTTGGCTTCGTGGTGATTTGTGTCAAAACATCAATGTGGATGGTCGAAATCGTCGAGCGACACTGGTCATGACCGGTGCACAGGTCAATTGGCCGTTGCTCGCCAACGCGGCGCTCGGCAATTTTCTCGCCGGCACTTCAAGCCGCATTTTTGCCGTGTCGCTGCCGACGGTGGCGAATAGTTTAGAGACGACCATCGTCGGCATTTCTTGGGCTGTGATCGCGTACCAGATTTCGCAAATCAGTCTCTCCTTGATCTTCGGCCGGATCGGCGACATTTACGGCAGGCACACGCTCTTCGGTCTCGGGCTGATTGTGTCGTCGGTGGCGGCGCTCGCTTGTGGGCTGTCGCAGAACGTCACGCAGCTGATCTTGTTTCGCATGTTCCAAGGCGTGGGCGCGTCGATGACTCAATCGCAGGGGCGTGCGCTGGCGATCGAGGCGGTGCCAAAGGAATCTTCCGGCCGGGCGCAGGGCTTCATGACCACGGCGTTTCATTCCGGCGTGCTGATCGGGCCCAGCATCGGCGGTTTGATTATCGACTATATTCACTGGCGCGCGGTGTTTTTCTTTCTGATCCCGATCGCCCTGTGCGGCATGGTGTTGACGGTGATCAACCGAATCAAAGGAAATGTGCCACGGCCGGTAGCGGTCACCGACCAGCAAAGGACCATCGATTATCTCGGCGCGCTACTGCTGATTGCCGCGACCACTTCGCTGATTGCCTGTGTCGACCATCGCATCATGGAATCCTTAACGCCGGCGCTACGAGTCGCGTTGGTGGTCGCCTTCTTCATTGCCTTTCTCGGCTTTCTTTACCGCGAGCGCACCACGCCGAGTCCGATTCTCGACTTGTCGCTGTTTCGCATTCGCATGTTTACGCTCAGCAGCGTGGCGCTGTTGTTAGTCGGCGTGGCCCAGGTGATGATTGGCTTCGTCTTGCCGTTCTATCTCCAAGACGTGCTGCATCTGAAACCGTCCTTCATCGGCCTCTTGTTCGTCAGCGCGCCGATATTTACCGTGACGCTGTCGCCGCTGGTCGGTTGGGCGGTGGATAAAGTGGGGCCGCGCGTGCCGGCGACCATCGGCATCTCATTCTTAGCCTGCGCGGGATTCTTCGGTTCGTATCTGCGTGCGGACTCTCATTGGCTGGCGGCGGTCGGGGTCTTGGCGTTGTGGGGACTGGCCACTGCGTTGTTTTTTACTTCGAACCATACGGCGATGATCACTTCAGTGCCGCCCGAGCACCGCGGCGTGGCGACCGGCGCGATCTATGTTACCTTTGGCTTGGGGACCACGTTCGGCGTCTCGCTCGGCACGATGTTGTTGACGATGGCGTTTCGTTTTTACAGCGGCGATCCGTCGGCGACGCCGACGGCGGCGAGTCCGGAAATATTCGTGCGCGCGATGAATTTTAGCTTCATGATCGGCGGTTCGATGGCGTTGCTGGCGATGCTCTCATCGGCGCTGCGCGGCGAACGCCAGGGTCGCGCGCAGTAGATGGAGTCGGAATCGGATTGTTTAACCACAGAGGGCCTAGCGCGGCACAGCCGCAACTGAAGAAGATTGGCCGCAAAGAACGCAAAGGTCACAAAAGGGGCGTAGGGGCGACCGGCTGGT
>CAYZJE010000469.1:0-6794 GCA_964478485.1 uncultured Syntrophobacter sp.
GGCGCAAAGGTGACGGGCCGGAGCCCGTCATCCCGAGTAAATGCGAGAGCTAAGAAAGATTTCTCCCCGTCGGTCGAAATGACAAGATCCCTTTCCGAACTTAGCGCCTTAGCGCCTTTGCGGGAAAAATATCCGAATCCGGCGGCTACGCCTGATACTTGATCTCACCGCCAACCAGAGTCATCTCGACTTTTAAATCCTTGATTTTTTCCGGCTGGATCGCGAAGGGGTCTTCGGCCAGCACGGCGATGTCGGCGAGCTTGCCGACTGCCAACGTGCCTTTGTCGTTTTCTTCAAAGCCAACCCACGACGCGGTGGTGGTATGCATGGCGAAGGCTTCGCTAACAGTGATCTTTTCTTCGGGTATCCAGACTTCGCCCCAGCGCATTTTTCTCGACGCGGCGGTGGCGATGTCGCGCAACGGATCCACCGGCCAATAGCCGGGTGAGTCGGAACCGCCGGCGATAATCACATGGTTTTTGAGCAGCGTGTGAAATGGGAAGGCTTTGGTCAGACGCTTTTCGCCGACGCAGTCGAGGATCGCGTCGCCGATGTAATAAGCGAAGGCGATGTTGGGAATCGCCACGATGCCCGAGCGCACCATGCGCTGGATCAATTTCGGCGTGGCGAGCCAGTTGCCCATATGTTCGATGCGATGGCGGTGGTCTTTGCGCGGCGAGTGCTCGATGGCGTGTTCATAGGCGTCCAGCGCCATGTCGAAGGCTTTATCGCCGATCGCGTGGACGCAGCAGCGCAGTCCGGCGTCGTGGCAGACTTGCACGGTGTGGTTCAATTCGTCTTGCTGGATTCTAATAATGCCATGGTTGTGCTGGTCATTTTCGTAGGGTTCGTGAAAACAGGCGTTGCGCCCGGTGATGCCGCCGTCGATGCTCATCTTGACGCCGCCGATGCGCAGCCACTCGTTGCCGAAGCCGGTGATCAGGCCGAGTTCGGTCAAGCTCTTCGATTCGATCATCGATTCAATGACTCGCGGCAAGATGCTGACGCGGGCGTGCATGCGCCCTTCCTTGTAAAGTTCTTGATAGGCGCGCACCGGTTCGGCGTAGCGGACGATGTCGTGCACCGTGGTCACGCCCCGCGCGAGGCACTGGTCGAGCGCGAAGACGATGCCGTCTTTGAGTTGAAGATAATTAAACTCCGGCGCGACTTTTTTGACGATCAGTTGGGCGCGCTCGTGCAGCTCGCCAGTGGGCTCGCCAGTCTGCGGGTCATGTTTGATATGGCCGCCGGCGGGGTGCGCCGTGTCGCGGGTGATTTTCGCGGCAGCGAGCGCCAGGCTGTTGGCGATGGTCACATGAGCGCCGAAGGAGATCGACACCGGATTGTCCGGACAGGCGCTGTCCAGATCATGTTTGTCGGGAAAACGCTGGTCGGCGATGCGAAAATCTTGCATCGGGCTGCCGTGGGCAACCAGCCAAGAGCCTTTGGGGGCGCTGGCCGCGGCGTTGGCCAAGCGCTGCAAGATGTCGGCAACCGAATGGACGTCGAGGTAGAAGTCGCGGCAGTCGACCAACTCCATCTCCGCCGTGCCTTTCTCGGAAAGATGCACGTGGGTGTCGGTCAAGCCGGGAATCGCCGTGCGGCCTTTGAGATCGACCATCTCGGTTTCCGGGCCGGCGAAGCGGCGCATGTCGTCGGAATTTCCGGTCGCCACGATACGCGATCCCGAACAGGCGAGGGCTTCGCAACTTGCCGTCTCGCTCGTAAAGGTGCGGATCTTGCCGTTGTACAAAATAAGATTGGGATAAGGTAAGGGTTGGGACTTCATCGCTGACTTCCTCCTTGTTCAAAATGGACTCTTAGGCTATAGGTTGCTTCGTTAAGTGAAGTCAACAGGCATCGGTGGAGGATAAAAAAATGGCGCAGCAAGGGTTTCACTGGCCCAACAACGGTCGAATCGCGTTTGTGCTCGGCATCGCCTTTGAGTGCTGGGACCGTAACAAAAAATTCGGTTCCAACGGTTCCAACCGTTCAAGAACGTGTTTACCGATTACGATATCGTGAATCCCGAACGTGAGCGGCTCAAAGCCCGTCTCATCAAGAGCAGACCCCGGGCGGATATTTTATTGAACATACTTAGAGGAGACGTGAATGAAAATCGAACTTTACTACGCCCCCAACACCTGCGCCCTCGCTCCCTATGTCACGCTGACCGAGGCGGGCGCCGACTTCGAGGTCCGGCCGCTCAATTTTCGCAAGCGGCAGAATTTCTCGCCCGAGTACCTGAAGATAAACCCGAAGCACAAGGTGCCCGCGCTTGTGGTCGACGGCAAGATACTGACCGAGAACGTCGCCATCCATCAATGGGTCCATCGGACCTTTCCCGACGCGAAGATCCTGCCCGCCGATCCGTGGGACCAGTTGCAGGCGATCTCGCTACACGCCTGGTGTGCCAGCGGCATTCACCCCTTTCTGAGCCGGATCAACAACCCGCCCAAAGTCTGCGACGCAGCGGGCGCGTCCGACAGCGTCGTCAAGTTCGCCACCGAAGCTCTGTTCGAGAACTTCCGAATCGGCGACGATTTGCTCGCCGGGCGCGAGTACTTCTTCGACCATTTCACCGCCCCGGACGCGCATTTCTTTTGGTGCTGCCGCCGCGCCACCCAGTTGGAGGTGGACCTTTCAGACTTCCCCAACGTCGCGGCGCATTTCAAACGCATGCAGGAGCGCCCGAGCGTCAAGAAGCTGCTCGCCTACGAGAAAGAAGTGAATGAAGGGTTTGCCAAGACGGCTTAGGCGAGTTGCGCAGACACATGCAGTTGCCGAGAAGTGAAAGTCTGAGGCCGCGCTCAGCTCCAACATCTGGAGCAATATCAAAGGTAGACCCTACCACCCGTACTACAAGACCCTGCGGGCCGTTCGTCATACGTGCGCCTCGCTGACATGATTAATCGAGCACGGTGCAAGGGCTGCGGACCAAAGCAAGTCAATGCTTCACTTGTCTCGGTCTCGTTTCACGAGAAGGAGACCGCCGTTCTAGGAACGACGATCGTAAAAGTCAGGATGCGTTAATAAGGTTGGCGCCAGATAGCGCGATTGCCTACTAGGCATCTTGCGCGCGAGCCAAACGATAGGCTGGCCCGCTATTTGACGTTCTTGTCAAGCCAATCCACATAAATCCTGGCGATGCGGTCAGCATTGTTCTGCAACATGAACTCATGCCCATTGCCGCGAATTCCAAGATCCGGCAGATAGATTGTGAGCGCGTTCCCGCCTTTCTTCCTGATTTCAGCAGCCACATCGACGGGCGACACGCATCGCGACGCGGACGGCAGGTATTTCGCGCCTGACACAGCGCCGTCCGATTTGGAGTAATCGGCATTGACGTGCAGCATGGGGATGTGGCGTGAGGCAAGCGTGTCGATGAAGGCTGGAATATCGGGCGTCTGTCTACAGCCCTCAACGCCAGCGATGGCCTTAAACATTTCCGGTCGCTCGAGCACGAGCTGCTGTACAAGCTCACCGCCGCCCGACCAGCCCATCCAGATAACCGGTCGTCCGATTTTCTCAAGAAGCGCAATGAGGGCCGCATTTCTGACGCGGCGACCTAGATCGAAGGAATAAGTCATTTGCATTGCAAGCCAGTTGTTCACGCCAGCCGTGTCGGTTGGCATCTGGTTCATGGGATCGGAGTGCGGCGTGGAGTCCTCCTTCGGATCCGGGTTGAACCCAGCCTTGCCGAACTCCGGTCCATGCTTCCTCGAAGCCCACTCGGAGCTATCCGCCTGCTTTATTTTTATCTTGTCGTTGACAGTAAGGTCGATGCCCGCGCGCCCGGTCCCCGGCGGATCAATGACATAGACCGGATAGCCAGCCCTGGCGAACATAGTGGCCCAGCCCTCTTCGCCATTCGCCCGCGCAAGGAAATTCGTCCCCGACGCGGTCGTATGGAGCATGACAATGGGCGTCGGTTTTGCATTTACCGGAATGAACGCCTCGACATAAAGGTGTCCTGTCATTCCCAGCGTCCCGTCAGGTCGTTTGACGCGCTCGCTGCCAACGAAAAAGCTTTTGTAGGATTCGAGCGTGAGAGGTTTTTTGAAAGGGTCGTCCGCGGCGCCTGACTGGTCGGCACCTTGTTTGGCAGGGCTGGATTGAGCAGCAAAAGCCCGCCCACTGACAACATGGCCGACACAGAGCAATGCGAAACAAACGGCGACCGACTGCACGAGAAACTTCAACGAGCGCGTTATTGTCATGTCTGGTTTCCTTCAATGTCTGATGTCGAAAATTCTATTCATATTGTTTTTTTGAGGTTGTCAACGAGAAAGAGGGGGAAAAAGGGACGCGAACCTTTAACTAGGCAATTATGTCATTGTTAAGATTGTCTTGATCGTGCTAGAAGCGTGCTTGCGCATTGCTTTTTTTAGTGGGAGACGCGCAAGGACGGAATGCGGTCAAGATTTTTGCTTTCTGCCTGATGCGAATCACTCACACTCGGTTCTGTAGTCAGTTCACAAAAGAATTCTGAGCCAGTTCATGCAGTGGCTGCTAACAGGTGTATCGACTCCAAAGTACGCTACCAGCACGCCGGCGCCAGAGAAATGAAAAGAAAAGTAGGTTTTTTATGATCCTATGGCAGTTCTTGAGGGAGGTATTATGCGAGATGGAAAACTCAGAATAGCTCCGACTTGTTATCATACGCTTCACATCGTCCCCATCATGGCGGCTCACGAGATGAATTTTTTGTACGACGAGGGACTCAAAACTGCGGACGGTTCTCTGGCTTATGAGATCCTTCGGGATCCCATGGTCCCTTTTGGCCTGGAGAAGTTGGGGATTTCGCAGGGAATGAAGGAAAGATCAGTGGACATCGCTCTCGACGTCCAATCGCGGACGATCTTTTTTCAGCGCGCGCGGGGCGCAGACGTCTATATTATCGCGGGCTGGAGAAACCAGGTACCGGGCGTTCTTATCGGCCCGCCCCATATCAAATCCCTACAGGATGTAAAGGGTCAGCGAGTCGGCATCAGCGACTACAATAGCATTCGCCACTGGGCGCAGCAGATTCAGCTACGTAAAGCGGGGTTGGACTTAGAGCGCGACGTGGAGTGGGTGAGGATAGGACCTTCCAGGCAGCGTCATTTGGATGCATTGTTGGGCGGAAAAGTGGAGTGCGCCCCAATATCGTCTTCGGATGCGGAAGATCTTAAGAAGCAAGGTTTCAACATCCTTGCCACGCCTAAGGATCAATATCCCGACGGACGACCCGAGCGCATCATCGCTGCTACCGGACGAATCCTTGAGGAGCGCCCCGATTTGGTCAAGAGCTTTCTCAAAGCGTTGATACGGTCCTATTGGTTCTGCCGCGATATGCCGAAAAATTTTGAGTATCTCTGTCAGCTGCACAGGCGGCTGCTGAACGCCAGTGCGGATCCGGAGGAACGGGAGAGAGCCACATGGCGCGCGCCACGCGACCTGGAGGTGATGCCGTTTCCCATCGATGGCAAAGCGACGGGGTTCGAGCAGATGTTAGCCGATGAGGAGAAGATTGGCGGGCTTGATTACAATGTCCCGTCCATCAAAGATGTGTGCGCACAGGACCTAGTCGAGGAAGCTTTCAAGGAACTCAGAGCGCGAAAAGAACTCGAGCCAGAGTATCAGCGCGTCAAAGCTATAGCAGAACGCTGGGGTTATTAGCTGCGCGACGGCGCGACGATCGCGAGCAAGAAGCCGTGGAGTTGAATTTAAAAATGCCTGTGCGGGATCAACGAAACAAAACGCAAGAAAGTCTAGAAGTAGACCCTTGATTTCCTCCGAGCGTCAAGCAGCTGCTCGCCTACGAGAAAGAAGTGCATGAGGGGTTTGCCAAGACGGCCTAGGCGAGTTGCGCAGGCAGACGCGGTTGCCGAAAAGTGAAAGTCTGAGGCCGCGCTCAGCTCGAGCACTGGAGCAATGTCAAAGGTAAAGATTTCCATAATGGAACGAAGATCACGGAGGAGTGAAATGAATCAAAAGAAAAATTTATCGAGCTCGACCGGATGCGCAACCTTTATTTCGACGATCGCCTTGGCTCTCATTATCTGGGGTGCTTCTGCTGGTAAGCTCTTTGCGGCTGCAGCGGATTCCCTCGATCAACTTTATGAGAAAGCAAAAAAGGAAGGAAAGATTACGCTTTATGCGCCGCTATCGCCGCAGACGATGTCGGTTCTTCCGCCTGCGTTCATGAAGCGCTTTCCAGGCGTGACGGTCGATCATATCGACGCCACGAGCGATAAGCTGATCGCGCGAGTGCTCGCCGAGCAGAAGGGAGGACGCGTCATTGCCGACGTCATAAGCGGAGCGCTGACCTATTTGCCGCAGATCCTGGACCTGAAAATCGTCGAGCACGTCGTCATACCCGAGGCAGCGGCGTATCCGGCCCAGTTGAAAGGCGACCTTTGGGTCGCCACGGACACGCAATACTATATTGCCGGATGGAACACCAATCTAGTGAAGAAAGGCGAAGAGCCAAAAAGCTACGAGGATCTCGCCAACCCTAAATGGAAAGATAACATCATGGGCGAGCCGCGCGATTACCAAGTGCTGGTCGGGTTTGCCAAACGAAAATACAATAACGATGAAAAGGCGATCGATCTGTTCAAGAAAATCGCCGCCAATCAAGTGGAGTTTCATCGGGGGCATTCGCAGTTAACCGAGTTCCTCATGGCCGGTCAGCGCGCCATTTGTTTTACTTGCTACTCGCACCATTTTCCTGGGCGCATGAAAAAAGGCGCCCCGATTCAACCGCTAATGACGGAAGGGGTGGGCGAAGTCGGCGGCTCTGTGATGGT
>CAYZJE010000470.1:0-14284 GCA_964478485.1 uncultured Syntrophobacter sp.
TGCAAGAGCAACAACCGCCTCGCCTTGTCTTTGCAAGCGGGACTCGCGGTCGTAGCCGACTCAATCCCAAGCTATCAAGATTTTGCCGACGTATGCTATCTGGGTGATTGGCAATCGGGCTTAGAGAGTTATCTCTCTGACGCTGAACTGCGCCGGTGTCATGTGGAAAAGGGACAGACGATTATCGCTAGAGACTGGAGCCTTACGCAGCTTGCTGAAAAATGGCGCAACTTTTTTGATACATTATTAGCTAAAAGGGCAACCCATGCGAGCACTCTTTGCTGCCAAGAAACTGCCGCTAAAGGGCTATAAGGAAAACTTGAATGAGATAAAGTTTCTCGATTCGTTGAGCGACGACGATCTCGTCAAGTTGAACGGTTTGCTGCGCTGGAACTGTTTCGTGGCGGATCGCCATGGCCGCAGATTCGGCAATTCGGCCTGGGCAGGCAAACGCTCCGAGCCCCAGGTTATTCCGGATCGCAGAATCTTGTTGATGAACGAGCGGTTTAGCCTGTCCAATAAACACGTTTTGGAATTCGGTTGTTTCGAAGGCATACACACGATCGCCTTATCCATGTATGCAAAAAAAGTTACCGCCATCGACGCCAGAATCGAAAACGTGGTCAAGACGATGGTCCGCTGCGCTTTCTTTGGGTTTCGTCCGACAGTTTTTACCTGCAACGTCGAAGACGGATTGGTTGACATGGCGTCGGTTGAAGCCGATGTGGCGTGCCACATCGGTGTTCTGTACCATTTGCAAGATCCCGTGCGGCACTTGTTGGCTCTTTCCACGTTCATCAGGGAGGGTGTTTTGCTTGACACCCACTACGCCACTGAGGAGGAAGCGCAAAAGACCTATGAGGCGAACGGCAAGGTGTATCGCTACAAGAAATATCGAGAAGTAACCTCTTCGGTTTTTTCCGGCGTTTACGATCATGCCAAGTGGTTGAGGTTGACCGATATCGTTCAAATCCTCAGCGATTCAGGTTTCAAACATGTGGAGATTGTCGAGACCCGGCAGGAGCGAAATGGCGCGCGCGCGCTCCTGTTAGGCCAGCGCAAATAAATATCGATTGTCGATGGAGATGATGCAAAGTTTCTTTGAATGGTTTGCGTCAGGAGGGATAGATCCCAATCAACCCTGGTTGATTTTGGGTAAGGGGCCGAGTTTCGCCAAACTAAAAGATTTTGATATCGGCGCATATTTTGCCATGTCCCTTAATCACGTCGTGCGTGAGCAACCCGTCACGATCGCTCATATGATTGACTACGACGTGGTGGATGATTGTGGTGAAGCAATCCTGAAGAATGCGCGATTCTTGGTGTTGCCATGGTATCCGCATATCCAAAATCGCCCCAGTCGCCGTAGTCTCGAAGAACTGTCACAAACCCAGCCGATTCTTAGCAAAATGAAAGAGCAAGGTCGATTGTTGTGGTACAACCACAGTAGAGCGCCGGCTCAGCATGGCGATTCGCCGGTGGTGCGAGTCAAGTTGTTTAGCGCGGTCGGCGCGCTGAATTTGCTCGCCCAGGCGGGTGTGCGGACGGTACGGTCACTTGGCATCGACGGCGGTGCGACGTACAGCGGAGAATTCACAGACTTGAAGGACAAAACCCTGCTTTCCAATAGCCGTTCGAGTTTCGACCGGCAGTTCGAGGAGATCGCCAGGACTATTTCCACAACTGGAATCGATTACGCGCCGCTCGACATAGAGTCTCCCGTCCGAGTTTTTGTCGGGGCCACGGAAGCGGAAATGCTTCCTGTGAAGGTTCTCGAATATTCGATCCGCAAGCATGCGAGCATGAGCGTCGAAGTATTTCCCCTGCACCGATCGAAAATTGCGATTCCGCTCCCCAGAGATCCGCAACAGCAACCACGCACGCCTTTCTCTTTTCAGCGGTTTCTGATCCCCGCGCTGACTGAATATCGGGGCAGGGCCATCTATCTGGACTCCGATATGCAAGTGTTTAAGGACATACGGCCTCTGTGGGCCGTACCGTTAAAGGGAGCAGACTTGCTTACGGTCAGCGAGCCCGAGCGTAGCGGTCGCCGGTCCCAGTTTAGTGTCATGGTTTTAAACTGCGAAGCGCTTCACTGGGACATTGGGGAAATCGTACGGAGACTTGATGAAGGTCGACTTAAGTACGAAGAGCTTGTGTATCAGATGTCCCTCGCCAAGAATATTCGGGCTGATATTATCCCTGCGTGGAACGCGCTAGAACGATTTTCAGCGCGTGAAACCGCGTTGTTGCACTACACGGACATGAATACTCAACCCTGGGTGTCTCGGGATAATCCCCTCGGTTATCTCTGGACCGGGGATCTTATCGAGGCGATCGCCGCCGGGGCTGTTACCATAGATTTCGTCAAGCAGGAGGTTATCACGGGCCATGTGAGACCTTCGCTTTTGTATCAGGTGGAAAACCGTATACAAGATGGGCTCTTGCTGCCACGGGAAGCGAGGCGAATGGATACGAAATTCGTTCCTCGTTACCGTTCTCTGCCGAAGCATCACGGCTCTGCGTGGCTCCATCCAGGAAAACGGCTCAGAGCTCTGCTTCGGCACTGTTACCAGAATAATCCCGCATATCGTTATCAACGCATGTTCAATGACTGGTACTATAAGTAAATCGGGAGAAAAAAGTCTCGTCTCTCAGTGTCTGTATCAACCACGCGACCGGATGAGCCGCTGGAAGATCAATGGCGGTCTCGTGCTGAAGAGGGGGGAAGTAAAATTGCACTTGCAGAAAATGCCGATCGAACGATGAACTTCATGCCTATCGCCTCAATTCTTGCTTTGCCAGTCTTGGTATTCATTGTCGGCGCTCTCGTCGGCAGCTTTCTCAATGTCTGCATCGGTCGCATTCCTGACGGCGAGTCGATCGTGACGCCACCTTCCCACTGCCCGAAATGTAAGGTGCCGATCGCATTCTATGACAACGTTCCCTTGCTCAGTTTCATTTTTTTGCGCGGCTGCTGCAGAGCGTGCAGCCAACGAATTTCGCCGCGCTATTTTGCCGTCGAGCTAATGATGGGATTGTTGGCTTTGGCATTGTTCCACTGGTTCGGTTTGACCTTCAGTTTCGCGGTGGCTTTCGTCTTTGTCGCCGCGCTGATCGTGATTTCATTTATTGACTTGGATGTCCGCATCGTCCCCGATGTGATTAGTTTGCCCGGCATCGTTCTTGGCTTAGTTTTTTCGGCGGTCGGCTATTTCTTCTTTCGTGACGAGTCGGGCATCGTTCCGTCGCCGTTGAGTTCACTGATCGGGATTGTCACGGGTGGCGGGTTTTTGCTGGCCACCGCGTGGGTCTATGAAAAGTTCACCGGCGTGGAAGGCATGGGCGGCGGCGATATTAAACTGCTGGCGATGATCGGCGCGTTTCTCGGCTGGCCGGCGATTCCCGTGACGCTTTTTGTCGCCTCATTGCTCGGCTCGCTGGTTGGAATTATCTGCATGGTTCTCACCGGCGCCGGTCGCCGCTTGGCTTTGCCGTTCGCGCCTTTTCTCTGCTCGGGCGCACTGGCCTATCTGTTTTTTGCCAACGAGATTTTCGATCTTTACTTGCCGTCCCGCTAACAACCATTCTCCCTAAAGTAGCAAATTTCGTCACCAGCGCGGATTTCGGCAACCCGCCGAATCTGCTCATTGACGTGTTTGGCGCGGAATTGACCAAACGGGCTCAAATATTACCCTCAGTCTCCCTCTTAAAGCGTTACCTTTCTGGTCCGCTAATTGCTCGTTAAAACGACCGGTTCGCCATCGTTGAAGCCTATGGAATTGGCTTGGGCGCGTGAACGAAACAATATGGCAGTATTAACGGCAAGATCAACTTTGGGATTGAAAGACAGTCGTGGCTTTACCCTTGCGGAGATCCTCGTGGTCACGGCGATTTTCGGGATATTGGCGGCGATTGCGGTGCCTCAATTTTTGTCATTTCAGCCGAGTATTCGTTTAAATGGCGCGGCGCGCCAGGTTTTCAGCGAGATCATGTCGGCGCGCATGAAGGCGGTAAACGAAAATACGACTTATACTGTGACATTTCCTGATAATCACACCATCCAAATCGCCGGATCAGCAACGCGCAGTGTCGATATTCAGACTCTCTACAGCGGAGTTACGCTATCGAGCTCCGCGGCCAGCATAAGCCTCTCGTCGCGGGGGACCGCCGATGTGTCCTCGACGATCACCATCACCAACACCGCTGGGAGCAAGGCGGTGTTAGTCAAAATCACCGGCGCGGCGACGATTAACTGATGTTGAATCAATTCATATTGAACTTTTGTCGATTGGCTCGGAGTGAGAAGGGCTTCACGCTCATCGAGCTTTTCACGGCGATCATGCTGCTTACAATCGGCCTGTTAGGCACGGCGGCGCTAACGACGGGCGTTATACGTGGAAATATCGCAGGTAAGAATCTAACGACGGCGACAGCTATCGCGCAGTCGTGTTTGCAAGAAAACCGTCGGGTCGGCTATACGAACGCGGGCACGTCAACCAGCGGTAACGGATGTCCCGTCGGGACAGCGACCGTGGCGCTCGGCGGGGTGTCGTTCACGCGTGTCTTGGCTGCGATTGATACTTCCGCCACCAACATGAAAACTCTCACTGTGACCGTTAGTTGGACGGAGGGCACGGTCGGAAGCAAATCCATTACATTGAAAACGAGCGTGGCTTCCGGAACCTAAGAAACATGCGCGGAGCAACTTACACGAACAAAGCTGGATTCACGCTCATCGAAATGATGGTGGCGATTACCATTAGCATGATAGTGATCGCTGCCGTCACCGGCACATTTACTGCACAGACACGGCAGAACAAAGCCGAAGAAGAAATCTCACAGCTGCATCAAAACGTGCGCGGCGCGCTGGATTTGATGAGCCGCGAGCTCATGCAGGCGGGTTACAAAGCTCCAGGGAACACCGTGCCCGTAACCGGGGTGACGTACAGTACCACCCAGTTGCTGATTCAAGCGGATCTTAGTGCGAACGACAGTATCGATACGAGTAGCTCGAGCGTGGAGTACATCAACTACACTCGAAACTCAGGAACCAATCAAATCACCCGGCAGCTCGGGACCGGCGGCACTCCGGAAATCGTCGCGGACAACATAACGGAGTGCACGTTTACATACAGAGATGCCAACAACGCGACGACGACGACCAGCTCGTTGATCAGGAAAGTTACGATTACGATTACCGGCCAGACGGCCAAACCGGATCCAAGCTATACCACTAACGGCGGATACCGCACTTATCAGCTCAGCGCCGATATTACCCCACCCAATCTGGCGCTCTAACGATCGAGGAGAAAAAATGCAGATCCGACGAAGAAATAGCAACTCTTGTTGCATCAAGACTCGCGGCGGCGAAGATGGCTTTATCCTCATTGCCGCGCTAACGCTGATGGCGACTCTATTACTGGTCGGCGCGACAACTTATATCGTATCCTCGAGCAATGCCAAAGTCGCAGCCAATTTTAAAACGAGCCAGGCGGCTCTTCAAATAGCGATGGCGGGAATAGAGCAGGCCCGCGAACTGCTTAGACAAGCAAATGCGACGAGCTCAAACGTTGAGTCGTTTAGCGAAGAATTAGCGGCCCGCGTGGGGTCGAACAGTCAGTTGAATGACCCTTTGTCTAGCACGGACGATCTCAATGTCATTACCGGAAACACGAGTGCCGCCACTATGACGGTTGGCAATTCGACCTTCTCTTACAAGGTGTACGTAACCAACGATTCCAGTGATGCCAACGGCTGGTTGAGTACCACCGATGCCAACAAGCGCGCACTGCTGACCTCCATCGCGACCGGACCGAACAATTCCAAAGCCGTCGTACAAACGGTAATCCAAGTCGTCTCCATGCTCTCAAGTCCTTCGACGATCTATACCAAGGGTGACGTGACCGGCAATGGTACTAGTTTAACAGTCTCGGGGAATGACGCTTGCGGTAACGGCACGAACCTTGGCGCGATCTACTCTAAAGGCGATTGGAACCCTAACGGAAACCCATCGATTACCGGTTCAGTGACCGAATACGGAACCACCGATCTTGATATCGCAGGCATGATTAGTGCGCTCAAAGCCGCGGCTAATATAACGCTTACCGAAGACACGAATAGCGCAACCTACGGCGGCTCCACTGACTACAAAATCGTCTACTCGAACACCAGCAGTCCAGCGAACGTTAACGGGCTAAAGTTAAGTAACGTTACCGGATATGGCATACTGCTTGTGGACGGGGATCTCGAATTGGCTGGCGGCTTTAACTGGAACGGCATCATCTTGGTCACTGGCGCGGTATTATTAAACGGCGGCGCCAACGACCCGGTCAATGTCGCCGGGCAAATCTTATCAGGTACTTCGACCGTGACCGATATTTCCATCAACGGCGGCAACAATATTGGCTATGACAGCTGCAAAGTGAAGCAAGCAGTGACTTCGGCGCCGTTGACGGTTATGAACTGGAAGCAGTCGCTTTAACGCCGTGATTTCATCGCGGCCTCGACGCTATTAGCCAGAGCATTGAGCTCGCTGTACTCTTGCAGATACTGATTGATCTTGCGGTCGTTCTGGATTTTCGCGATGAGTCCGACGACTTTCTTCACATACTCGTCCAGTTCGCCGCGTGACATAATGGGTACGCTGTCCGATTGGGCTTTGAGCGCGGTAAACTCTTTGTAGATAAGATCGTTTTCATCCTTACTCGCCGGCGGTTTTGCCGCAGCCGCCGGCGCTCCTTTCGTCGCGTCACTGCCGCTCTCTTGGAGAGCGACTTTGGGTTTATCCGATGGATCGAGATTCGCACTGGTTATCAGCTTGACCACTTTGTCTGTCTGCTCGATTTTGCTCACGAACGCATTGTCGATACCGAATACTCCGCCTTCGGCGTCAAATAATATTTGGGTGCGTTCTTGCCAGTAGCGATTGGTGATGTACTCGTTGCCGTTCTTAAGCTTGATGACATAGGTCGCGTTGGCGCCGCTGACGCCGCTTATCGATAGGCTGACAATGAAACCTGCCAGTGATTTCCGCATTGCTTCTCCCGACGCGAAAGTTGTTCCATTTTAGCACCCTTTGGCAGTGCCGCCAAAGTATTGTTTGAGCGCTTGAGCACTACGCTTGAGCAGCTCTTGACAATCGAGCGGCGGCGGCAGTATGGTCCAAAATCTTTGGAGGGGGCCGTGTGTAGCAACGACACAAAGGATGGCTTCTCGACAATTGAATTACTCGCCTGCTTGGCCGTGATGGGTATCGTCGCCGCGATCGCCCTACCCAATTGGCGCGGCCTGTTTCCTACCTACGCTCTCAATAATTCCACGCGCCAAATTCAATCCGAACTGCATCACCTCAAAATGCGCGCGGCGGCGGAAAATGTCGGCTTTCAGTTGGCGTATCTGCAAGGCGCTAATGACTATACCATCCAACGAGATAGCGTAACCCTTGTGACCAAACCGTTGGCTGAGGGAACCACGATTACGAAGGCGGGGACGATAAATTTTTCACCGCGCGGAACCGCCGGTGCTAATCGGGTACGGCTGAGTAACGCGGATGGGAAATGCCAGCAAATCGTCGTTAGTGCCACCGGTCGGGTGAGAGTTTGTCGACCCAACAGCTGTAGTCTGGATTGTTAACGACATGGCTATTAGTGGCAAGAAAGTTAGATCGCAGGCCGGCTTTACGTTCAACGAACTGCTGGTGGCGATGAATATCGTGGCGGTGGCCGTTTTAGGCTATGCGCTGAGCAGCGGCGATGTTATTCGGCGCCAATTGACCGGTGACAACTCGACGGTTGCCATTAATCTGGCGCAGGATAAGCTCGAGGAGTTGCAAGCACGCAAAATTCTATCCGATGGGGATCTTTGTCCAAGCGGCGGCGATCGTGGCATCTCAGCAAAAGGCAGCGGAGCAGGAATTTTCGATCGCTGCTGGAAAATTGCTGGATCGCCTTTGGGAAGCCATCTTAAACAAATCGACGTGACCGTAGCGTGGCGCGATCATATGGCCCATCAAGTGAGTTTCTCGACATTGATCTTCACCGGTGATTGACCATGGCCCGACGATTGGACAATCAGCGCGGCGTGACGTTTATCGAACAAATGGTCGGGTTGGCGCTCGGATCGGTGATGATCGCGTCTCTTTACGGATATTTTCGGAGCAATCTCTATCAGCAGCTCTCGATTGAAACCAAGACCGCGACCTTGGAAGATGCGCGGGGCGCGCTGGACATCATGTTGCGTGATCTCCGGCATGCCGGCTCGTGGGGCAGCGGTAGTGCACCGAACGAGATTGGCGGCGCGGATGATCCCGACAACGATGCCGATTCAGTTTGCAATCGAGTTTACGCGGCAACCCCAAGCATGATCCACATCCAGATGGACCTTAACGGCAATGGCAACTGCGCCGATACCGATCCGCGTGAGAACATTAGCTACGAGCTTACCGGGCCGACATCGACTTGCCCAGGTACGAACATCATTCGTCGCAACGGTGATTGCCTGGTTGCCAATGTCGTTTTACCGATCGCGGGCAAGCTGTTTAGCTATTTCGATGGCAACGGCACCGATCTCGGCAGCGCGCCTGCGCTGAATTCGATTAAGCGTGTTGGGATCGCCTTTGCAGTTCAAGTTAAGAATCCCGATCCACGACTGAGCGGAAATCTAGCATCGACGCTGTCCAGCAGTGTGGAGTTGCGCAATTAGCGAGCGCGATATGCAGCCCCATTTGATTCTAAGTAAACCCCGCCTCTTGAAGCGGGAACAACTAAATGGGATTTCCAAAGGGGGCGAGCATCCCCTTTGGTCGCGAGCGGGGTTCAAACCCCGCTCGCGAATTCAATTGACTCAACGGCTTGGCGAACGGGGAATGATCCTGTTCACTTCCTTGGCGATTCTTTCAGTTCTCCTAATAGTAGGTATCGGTGCCCGGGTGATGCTGCAGAACGATTATCGCGTCTTGACCAACTTGCGTGGCGGTACAGAAGCTTTTTACCTAGCCGGGGCGGGTCTGGAGTGGAGTAAAAACGAAATTGCCGGTGCAACGACCTTTCCGCCGGCGCCGGCCGATCGGTCAGAGAGCTTTGCCGGAGGCGCGTTTGCGGTTACGTTTCTTGCGCCGGCGCTAAGTGGTCCGCTCAACGCGAAGATCGTAGTTCGTTCCACCGGCTCAATCGGCTCTTCGGCGCATACGGTCGAGGCCCAATTGAGAAAAACCTATGACCTTGCCGACGGCGCGGTCGGACTTAGAGGAAATGGTTCCCAAGTTGTTCTAAGCGGTGGTCCGATTTTGGTCTCGGGACGGGATCACGATCCGGTAACCGGGAGCCCAGTTACAACGGCAAAGCCGCGGGCCGCGGTGACTGCCGGCGATGATTCACTGCTCGGCTTGATCAATGCGGCGGCGAGCGGTTTGCCGCAAGGTAGTCTGGAAAGCGGTGCCAGTACACCGGCGAGCGCCACGAGCGAGTACCTCCCGGCGGCAGCATTGAGCCAACTTGCCAGCAGCCTCTGCGGCCAAGCTGCGGCGATAGTGAGTATGGTGCCGGTTACCGGTGCATTATATTATGAAAATGAAACCTGGGGCACTCGAGCCACTCCTGAGCTGCGCTGTATCGATGGCCAATCGGAGCCCGGCGATGGCGTCACTTTGGCTGGCAACATGAACGGAAGCGGTATTCTGGTGGTAAGAAACGCTGATTTGATTGTTACCGGTTCCCTCCACTGGGAAGGGTTGGTCATCGTTACCGGGGCCGAAGTTGGCTTTAAGGTGACTGGCGCCAGCAGCAAGGAAATTCTTGGGGCGTT
This sequence comes from uncultured Syntrophobacter sp., assembly GCA_964478485.1. Classification (GTDB taxonomy): domain Bacteria; phylum Desulfobacterota; class Binatia; order UBA9968; family UBA9968; genus DP-20. Next base: position 9,805 of record CAYZJE010000470.1, read on the forward strand.
GATCATGAACGAAACCGGCACCCCGACGAGCAAGGCGATTTTGGACATTCAGGGTAATGTTAGGTTACTTTTCAGCCGGCAAGCCTTGGCCCAGAGCGCCCAATTGATTTCGCCATCCATACTCAAAACTACCTACGCAAACTTGCCAGCGACGGTTCGGCAAGACTATTGGCGCTCTGTCACACCGTGACAGCGGCTGCCAAAACTGACAATTTACATTGGGGCCATAAGATGGTAAATTCTCAATCTACAAAGGTTTGGGGCGTCGACGAGCTAAATTTCGGGTGCCCCATCGCCGATAGAGCATAAGAATCCTCAAGCTGACAAGAGCGATTGATCACGGCGTGGCGCGAGAGGGAACGAGCATGGATACAAAGAAGACCATAATGGTGGTTGACGATAACCCAGACATCATCACCATCGTCAAAACCATTTTGGAAGGGCGGGGGTACACCGTCTTTAGCGCTTCTAGCGGACCCGAATTGCTAAATATCTTGCCAAACCAGAAGTCAGACCTGATTATCTTAGATATCATGATGCCTGAGATGGACGGTCTTGAAGTGTTGACGCGGCTCAAGGGTAAAACGGAAACAGCGACGATCCCAGTAATTCTGCTCACAGCCAAAGTACAGTATGAGGATGTTTTAGGCGGTTATAAGCTCGGCGCCGACTACTACATAACTAAACCGTTCACGAGTACCCAACTGGTCAACGGCATCAATTTGCTGCTCGGCGAAGGCAAACCTCAACAATAGATTCCCCGATATCGTGAATTTCTATAGCTAGCCGGATTATTCGCGGTAAAACTGCGATCCAGGTGCAACCCTTCCGGAACGAAGGCAAAGCAGTTGTGCCTTGACGATGCCAGTGGGGCGAATTGCTATGAGATCAGCAGCGAAAAGGTCAAACATCGTGCCGAGCGCCGAGCACAAAATGAAACATTCGCGCCGGTGCCTTCGTTCCTCCAGGATCACACCTGGATCGACACACTGTCATCCGTTATCCTCGTAATGAATAATCTGGGCTAGTGCACGCCGCCGCGGTGAGCGGCGGTTTGCATCTTGCGGTCGTTTTCTTCATTCTGCTAGGCCATGGTTCGGTTCGTTTCGTTCGAAGGGGGCGACGGTACCGGGAAGACAACCCAAATCCAAGCCCTTGAGAATTATCTTGTTCAGCGGGGTCGCGCCTGCCTGGTCACTCGGGAGCCGGGTGGGACATCGTTAGGCAAGCTTATTCGGCAGGTCGTATTGGAAGTAGGTGATCATGATATCGCGCCATGGACCGAACTGTTTCTCTATTTGGCCGACCGGGCGCAACATGTAAACGAAATCATTCGGCCGGCGCTCGCCGCCGGCACAATCGTCCTTTGCGATCGCTTTACCGATTCGACTCTGGCGTACCAGGGATACGGCCGCGGCATTGATCTGAAGCTGCTCGGCCAATTTAACGATACCGCCGATGGCGGTGTGCGGCCGGATTTGACCTTCTTGTTGGATTGCCCGGTCGCTGTGGGGTTGGGGCGGACGAGCCGGCGGGCAAGCGTCGAAGGTCAGCCACGTGAGGACCGCTTCGAGCGCGAGACCATCGAGTTTCACGAAAAAATTCGCGCCGGCTTTCTCGCCATGGCGCGCGCCGACGCCGCGCGGTTTCGCATCGTCGATGCGTCCCGGTCAGCGGACGAAGTAGCGCGCGAGATTCAGCGGATCGCCGACCAGGAAATTTAATAATGGGCTTCAAAGACATCATCGGCCAGCACAAACAGCTGACTATTTTGGCTTCGGCCCTAGCTAACGGCCGGCTGCACCATGCCTATTTATTTCTCGGGCCCGAGGGCGTGGGCAAACACCTGGTCGCAGTTGCCTTAGCCAAGGCGCTCCACTGTAGTGAGGTCCAGAACGATTTTTGCGGCAGCTGCGTCAATTGCCGGCGCATCGCCGATGGCAATCATCCCGATGTCCGGGTCATCGAACCCCTCTCGGGAAAGAAAGAGATCAGCATTCAGCAGATTCGCGAGCTCGAGCGCGAGCTGAATTATCGCTCGTTTACCGGTGCGCGTAAGATCGCCATTATCGATCCGGCGACGTTGTTAAATCCGTCGTCGCAAAACGCGCTGCTTAAAACGCTCGAAGAGCCACCGCAGGATTCCTTGATCGTCCTGATCGCGCCCAACGCGGGTGGGCTCTTGCCGACGCTGCGCTCGCGCTGCCTACGCCTAACCTTTGCCCCGCTCACGCGTAAGGAGATTGCCGGTTTCTTGCAATCGCATCATGGCGTGAACGGTGACGATGCGGAGTTTATCGCTGCCCTCGGCATGGGCAGCATCGGCGCCGCGCTGGCGCTCGACAAAACCGAACTGATCGAGAAACGCAAGATTTGGACCGGAATGTTAGGGGCGTTGAAAACGCGGGATTACCATGGCGCGATAGTGGCCGCTCAAACGTTGGCGGCCAATCGCGAGGAGGCGCTTTATTTTCTCAAATGGGCGGAAAGTTGGTATCGAGATTTGTTGATTTACAGCGTGGCGAACGATTCAGACGATTTAGTCAACTTGGACATGCGACCGCAGATTGAGCAGCAATCATTGCAACAGGGCACAGGCGCCGCTCTGCGCGTGATCGCGCAAACCGCCAGCGCCGCGGCGCGCATCCAGCGCAATCTCAACCGCCGCATGGTGCTGGAAAAATTTCTCTTCGGCGTGGTCGGAGGGCGGTGATGGAACGGATTTACCTCACGACGCCGCTCTACTACGTCAACGCCGAACCGCATTTGGGTCACACTTACACGACAGTCGTTGCCGACACGTTGAAGCGCTATTACCGTTCCATCGGCTACGAGGCGTTTCTGCTCACCGGCACCGACGAGCATGGCGACAAGATCGCCCAAGCGGCGGCGGCCAATGGCACGGAACCTAAAGCCTATGCGGATCGCGTCAGCGATCTTTTCCGTTCCACTTGGGACAGCTGCGGCATCGCCTATGATCACTTCATTCGCACGACCGATGCCTATCACAAGGATTACGTGCAGAAGATCCTGCAAAAAATTTACGACGCGGGCGACATCTATTTCGGCGCATACGGCGGTTTGTACTGTTATGGGTGCGAGCGCTTCTACACGGAAAAAGAACTGGTCGGCGGAAAATGTCCAGACCATCAGACGGCGCCGGAGTATATCAGCGAAAAGAATTATTTTTTCCGCATGAGCAAGTATCAGCAACAATTGATCGATGTGCTTCAGTCCCAGCCTGATCTGGTTCGGCCGGAGCGCTACCGCGCGGAAGTGTTAGCATTCTTGCGCGAGCCGCTCGAAGATCTCTGCATCTCGCGACCGACGGGCCGTTTGCAGTGGGGCATTCCGCTGCCGTTTGATTCGAACTACGTGACCTACGTTTGGTTCGATGCCTTGCTTAATTACGTCAGCGCGCTGGAGCACCTCGGTGGCGATTTGCTTTCTTCGCTCTGGCCCAAAGCGAATCACCTGATCGCCAAAGACATTCTTAAGCCCCACGCGATTTACTGGCCGACGATGTTGATGGCCGCAGGGTTGCCGCTCTACCAACATCTCAACGTGCACGGTTATTGGAACATGGACTCCGGCAAGATGTCGAAGAGCTTGGGCAATGTCATTCGTCCCTTGGAGATGAAAGCACGCTTCGGCATGGACGCCTTTCGCTATTTTCTTTTGCGCGAAATGGCCTTCGGTCAGGACGCGAAGTTCTCGGAGGAGGCGTTTATTACGCGCGTCAACGCCGATCTGGCGAACAATCTTGGCAATTTTGTCAGCCGCGTGCTAGCGATGCAGCAAAAGTATTTCGACGGCGTGGTGCAGCCGATAAGCGCGACCTGGGCTAAAGAAGATTATGAACTTCGCGACAAAGTCAATCGTGCTGATTTTGATGCTAAGAGCTTTACGGAAGATCTGCAGTTCCACCGCGCGCTCGAAGCGGTATGGTGGGCGCTCGATCAGGCTAACCGTTACGTCGTGCAGACGGCGCCGTTTACGATGATCAAGGACACGGAGAAAAAAGCTCGAGTAGGCGAAGTGCTGCATCATTTGCTCGAAGTTGTGCGGACACTGGCGCGGGTGCTTGCGCCGTTCATGCCCGAAACCGCGGTCGAATTGCGCACGCTGCTGGCGATTGGCGCGGATCGATTGAATACGCCTTGGGGCCAAGGCTTCGGCGCCGGTCACAAGGTCAATCCACCGAAGGTCTTGTTTCCACGCATCGAGACCGACGCGAAAAAATAAACTCTCCGCCAACCATGTTGATCGACAGTCACGCCCATATCCAGGGTAAGGAATACGCCGGCGAAGCCGAAGCTGTGATCGCACGGGCGCGCGACGCCGGTGTCGAGACGATCATCGCCGTCGGCGGCGCCGGCGATATGTCGAGCAACAGCGAGGCGGTGGCATTAGCGGCTAAGTTCGAAAATGTTTACGCGACCGTGGGCATGCACCCGCATGATGCCAAGGATGTCGGCGC
>CAYZJE010000471.1:0-7859 GCA_964478485.1 uncultured Syntrophobacter sp.
CGCCACAGGTGTTCCTCCCGATATCTACGCATTTCACCGCTACACCGGGACTTCCACCACCCTCTTTGGTACTCTAGCTTGCCAGTTTCAAGCGTCGTTCCCCGGTTGAGCCGAGGGATTTCACACATGACTTAACAAACCGCCTACACACGCTTTACGCCCAGTAATTCCGAACAACGTTTGCACCCTCTGTCTTACCGCGGCTGCTGGCACAGAGTTAGCCGGTGCTTCCTTTGAGGGTACCGTCACTTCCCGAGGCTGTTAACCTCAAGAGCATTCGTTCCCTCCGACAGAGCTTTACGACCCGAAGGCCTTCATCACTCACGCGGCGTTGCTGCGTCAGGCTTTCGCCCATTGCGCAATATTCCCCACTGCTGCCTCCCGTAGGAGTCTGGACCGTGTCTCAGTTCCAGTGTGGCTGATCATCCTCTCAGACCAGCTAACCATCTTTGCCTTGGTAGGCCGTTACCCTACCAACTAGCTAATGGTACGCAGGCCCATCTCTAAGTGATAGCTTACAAGTAGAGGCTACCTTTGACCCCGGCTCCCGAGGAAGCTGTGGTCTTATCTGGTATTAGCTCATCTTTCGACAGGTTATCCCAATCTTAGAGGCAGGTTACCTACGTGTTACTCACCCGTGCGCCACTTTACTCGGAGCCGAAGCCCCTTTCTCGTTCGACTTGCATGTGTTAGGCACGCCGCCAGCGTTCGTTCTGAGCCAGGATCAAACTCTCCAGTTAAAACTTTCAATCCACCTTTTGGTGGGGATTGACTGTCGAGTTAAGATAGCTGTCTCAAATGACTTTACTGAAGCCCTAAACCGTCACTGCTCATAAATGGCAGTTGCTACTATTTAGTTTTCAAAGACCAGAAGGGACGCCCTTAACGAGCGAATGGATGTTATAAGAGATGGATGGAAAATTGTCAATAGGGCCCAAGAAGATTTTCTAGATCTCTTTTACGACCTGGGCAATCCTATTTTTACCCACTTCCAGGATTCGATGCGCCGCATCGTGAAACTGAAAATTAACATCGCTGATAACTTGTCCATCCACTCGCACCGCGCTTTGCGCGATCAACCGCCGCGCATCACTGGTTGATTTGGCGAATTTCAAATCGACGATAAGCCGGCAAATCCAGATTGGCTGCGGCGCGGAAAAATGTTGGCGAATTTCGGTCGGCGTCGATTTTTTCTGAAATCTCGTCTCAAAATAATTCCTCGCTGTCTGTGCCGCCTTCGCGCCATGAAACCTTGTGACCAACTCTGTGCCCAAAAGCTTCTTTGCTTCCATCGGATGCAGCGAACCGTTCGTTACGTGCGATTTTAGGAGTTGAATTTCACTCAGAGCTTTATCGCTCAGCAATTCATAATAGCGCCACATCAGATCATCGGAAACCGACATAAGCTTGCCGAACATGTCTTCCGGCGCGTCGGTTATGCCGATGTAATTGCCCAACGACTTGCTCATTTTATGCACGCCGTCTAATCCTTCGAGCAGTGGCATGGTCAAGACTACTTGCGCTTCCTGACCATACTCCCGCTGCAGCTCGCGCCCCATCAGCAAATTGAATCGTTGATCCGTGCCGCCCAACTCGACATCGGCCTTGAGCACAACGGAATCGTAGCCTTGAATCAATGGGTAAAGAAATTCATGAATGCTGATCGCCTGCTGCTTTTGATAGCGCTGCTTGAAGTCGTCGCGCTCGAGCATGCGCGCGACAGTATATTTGGCGGTCAACTCGATCATCGCCGCAGCATCTACTTTTTCCATCCAGCGATGATTGAATTCAATGAAGGTTTTTGTCGGGTCGAGAATTTTGAAAATCTGTTCTTTGTACGTCTCGGCGTTTTTCGCCACTTCCTCGCGCGTCAACTGCTTACGCGTCTCGGACTTGCCGGTGGGATCGCCGATCATGCCGGTAAAATCGCCGATCAGAAATATCACCTCATGACCGAAATCCTGAAACTGCTTCATCTTCTGGATTAACACCGTATGACCCAGATGCAAATCCGGCGCAGTGGGATCGAAGCCGGCTTTGACGCGCAGCGGCCGGCCTTTCTTGAGTTTGGCGACGAGTTCTTCCTCTGGAAGAACGTCGACGGCGCCGCGTTTGATGATTTCGAGTTGGGATTGGAGATCAACCATCATCAATGCTCTGATTCCCAAGGCAGTCTCAGTCGACGAATCGTCCGCGCTCTGCCGTTGGCTTCATCGACATCGACAATTATTCCTTGCAGAACGACGTTGTCTTCAGCGACTTCGAACTGCCGCGGCAGCTGCGTTATAAAGCCGCGGATGACGGCTTCTTTTTCCATGCCGATGACGGAATCTAACGGACCACACATGCCGACATCGGTGATATACGCCGTACCGCCGGGGAGAATTCTGTCGTCCGCGGTCTGAATATGGGTGTGTGTGCCGAAAACCACTGATGCCCGGCCGTCAAGATACCAACCCATGGCGTTCTTCTCCGAGGTGGCTTCAGCGTGCATGTCGACGATGACGACCGGAGAATGCGCTTTCTGCTGATTGAGGATCTCATCGACGCATCGGAACGGATCGTCGACGTGATTGGGCATGAACACGCGCCCCTGCAAGTTAATCACCAGGGCGCTAAAACCATTATTTTGCCAGACATACCAACCCCTCCCGGGCGCGCCCGCGGGAAAATTAGCCGGGCGAATGAGGTGACCGTGTTCGTCGAGATAGGAGTAAATCTCTTTCTTCTTCCAAATGTGATTGCCCGAGGTGAGCACGTTAACCCCGGCGGACAACAGCTCCTTGGCGCTTTTGATATCGACGCCCATGCCGCCGGCGGCGTTCTCGGCATTGGCAACCACCAAGTCCAACTCTTCCTGCTTAATCAGCGATGGGACGAGGTCCCGCACAGCGCGCCGCGCGGGCCGTCCCATCACATCGCCTAAAATCATTATGCGCATACGAGCGACGTCGCTTTGGCCAGTCCGCTGTTCTTATTCTGGGTATTAAGGCTTTTGTGTGGAGAAGGTGTCAAATTCAGTTGGTTTTGTTCACCACGAAGGTCACGAAGGGTTCGGATAATGAATACTCCGAACTTCGTGCTCTTCGTGTCCTTCGTGGTGAAAACATCTTCACAGTAAGCCCGCAAGAATCCTTATTTTTGACGAATACGATCCACGACCACGTCCGACCCATCACTTGGCGAAATCCACCGCGCGCATTTCACGAATCACGGTGACTTTGATCTGCCCCGGGTAGGTCATCTCATTTTCGATCTTGCGCGCCACCTCGCGCGCCATGCGCGCCGCATCATCGTCGGAAACCAAGTCGTGCTGAACCATGATGCGGATTTCTCGGCCGGCTTGCACGGCATAGGACTTCTCGACGCCCTTAAACGCATTGACAATCTTTTCCAGCTCCTCCAAGCGCCGCGTGTAAGTCTCCATCATTTCTCGGCGCGCACCCGGCCGCGCACCGGAAAGCGCGTCGGCCGCGTCGACCAATGGCGCCAATATGGTTTCCGCCCGCACATCTTCGTGATGAGCCGCGATTGCGTTGACGATTTTCGGCGACTCGCCGTACTTACGCGCCAATTCGGCGCCGATAATCGCGTGCGATCCCTCGACTTCGTGATCCACCGCTTTGCCGATATCGTGCAGCAGCGCCGCGCGGCGCGCCTGCTTTTCATTCAAACCTAATTCCGCGGCCATTGCGCCACAGATGAACGCCGCTTCGATGGAGTGCAGCAAAACATTCTGCGCGTAACTGTAACGGTATTTGAGCCGGCCGAGCAGTTTTACGATCTCGGGATGCACGCCGTGAACGCCGACATCGAAAATCGCTTTCTGCCCGGCTTCCCTGATTGACTCGTCGAGCTCTTGCTCCGATTTGCGCACCACTTCTTCGATTCGTCCCGGATGAATGCGCCCGTCGGACACCAACTTTTCCAGGGACAGTCGGGCGATTTCACGCCGGATCGGATTATGACCGGAGATCACCACCGTTTCAGGTGTATCATCGACAATCAGATCGATACCGGTTGCCGCCTCGAGGGCACGGATATTGCGCCCCTCACGGCCGATAATCTTGCCCTTGAGCTCATCGTTAGGCAGCGGAAACACCGTAACCGAACGCTCCGCGACGAAGTCGCCAGCCAACCGCTCGATCGCCAAAGCGACGATCTTTTGGCCTTTGCGCACCGCCTCTTCCTTGGCTTCTTCCTCGATCACCCGCAGCCGCTTCGCCGCGTCGTGCTTGGCTTCGTCGACCATTTGGTCGATGAGACTCTTTTTCGCTTCCTCGCGGGTCAATCCCGCGACCCGCTCGAGCTGACCTCGTGCTTCATCGACTTGGCGGTCGCACTCCAAGGCTTTTTCATCTAAGTTCTTTTCCCGCGACTTGAGCGACTGGTCACGGCGCGACATCTCGCTTTCACGTTTATCGATTGAATCGATCCGCTTATCGATGCCCTCTTCTTTGCCGATTAAGCGCTTCTCCTGATTTTGCAGCTCGCGCTTGGTTTCACGCACCTCCTTGTCTAATTCCGCGCGCTCTTTGAGAATACTATCCTTGGCGTGAATCTGCGCTTCTTTCTTGATTACCGCGGCGTCTTTTTTTGCTTCATCGATAATCCGCGCGGCGCTATTTTTCGCCGCTTCGGTTTGAGCCTGCGCCTGCTTGGCACGCAACCACGCAACCAATGCGACGAGTATTGCGCCCGCGACCAAGCCAATAACTCCGAACAACATGCTTGAATCCACAAAAAACACCCCCTTCCAAAATAAAATGAATCACTTCGCTAGCGGGGTTTTAACCCCGCCCTTCACCCAAGGGGATGTCATCCCCTTGGGAATCCCCATTTAATGTTTCCACGCTGCAAGCAGCGCAGTCAAATTCAAATCAATCGACCGACTCTAAAGGATGAATGCGGCGCCCGCCGCAGTCAATCTGGTTTTTCTCAGTAATTATGAAATGCACTCTTTGATCCCAACTTTCCGCCGGCAAATCATCGACAAGTTGAATCTCATAAGCCAAGCCGACGAAAAATCCCCGATTGCCCAATCCATTCAAGACCCGGTCGTACCACCCGCCACCCCGCCCCAGCCGATGACCCTGCCGGTCAAACAACAGGCCCGGAATAAAGACGATCAAGCCCTCGCTATCTGGCGGTGCGAGAACCTCCTTGCCCACCGGTTCAAGGATCCCGTGCCGCCCCACCACCATCTCCGCAGACGAGCGAATCTGAGCGAAACCCGTCATTTCAGCCTTGCTCAACTTAGGGTAAAAGACTTTCTTACCCGCCTTGAGCGCGTCGCTTAGAATGGCCGACGTGTCGACTTCGTTCTGGACCGGACTGTAAAGAGCCACGGCGCGCGCGCTGCGATACTCAACCAATTTAAGCGCGGCCCGTTGAATCGAGCCGCTCCAGGAAAAGCAGTCAACCGGTGCAAGGGCGCGGCGGCGTACCAGCGCGCCATCACGCAAACGTTGTCGACTTTCTTCCGAGACAGACCGCCGCATAAAAATCAGGGCGGCCAGGAGAGATGAAGAGCAGAACTGTTAAAGAAGCAACCTGCGGCTAGAGATCTGATCGACGATTCACAGAATTCGGCCCCCTAGACAATCGCCTCCCGCTTCGGCTCCGAACCGCAAGTAAAGTTAACGTTGCCAACGGGATATCCATTCGAATTGTGGTACTTTCCGTAACGGGTCGCCGCATTCTTAGCGAATCGAAGAATAAATGTATCCAACGGATCAGATCCATTGCTATCGATTTTCTCCATTCTCTCATCTGCCCCCGCCGCCGCATTTAAGGCTTCCTCCGATTTACATCCGCGCCGAAGGAATATGATCGCCTTAAAAGGTCTTAACCCTCCTCAGTCAATGTCGTAGATAGTTTTTTGGACAGCTGGTCCAACCTCTGCAAAATCGCTTCATGGGTATCTTTCAAACGGTGATATTCGTCGGCAATATTGAGCGCTGCCAACATAGCCACGTTGGATTTCGCCACCGATTTCGATGCCTGCATCAGCTCCTGCATCTTGTCGTCGACATAGCCCGCGACCTTCAGCATATAACCCTCCTCGGCGTCACTGCTGATGGTGATTTTCTGTCCGAGAATCTCGACGTCTAGCGCTTTCTTCATCCACCCACCGACGGGTCAATCCGCCAAATCCATACTGGCGAACTGGCCGATGATCTTATCTAATTTTTCTCTGAACTCGATACGCTCGCGCTCGTACTGGCGAATCTGTCCTTTGAGATGATGCCATTCGCTCTCTTTTTGTTGGAGTTTTCTCTCCATCGCATCTTTATCCTTTTTCATGCTCTCGTGCTTCTCCACGAGGCGGTTGATCGTCGCTTCCAGTTGTTCAATATTATCCAGAGCCATAGCGGCACGCGCAATAAAAACTCAAGTTCGAGTCTAGTTTTAAGCTGGCACCTTGTCAAGCCGATATTACAGCGCTGTTACGCCTGGAAACGTCGCCGACTAATGCGGCTTGAAAGTTGGCGCACTCCGCTAACCCGGTGCCTTCAGCCGAGACCGCCGAGCGGCGGATTCCGATCCTAAAAACCTCGTGATATTTGCCGGAAACCGAATTGAGGGCCAAAATCTGGTCAATCGCCAGTCATCAAAGAACGCATGTCACGGAGCACCGACTTCACGTCGGGGGATGGGCCGATGTAAGCAAAGCGCAACACCCCATGCCGATCGACGATCGCCGTTAATGGCGTGTGGTCGACCAGTCCTCTAGCCTGCCGCTTAACTCCGACGCCGAAGTTTTTCCACACGGACTTCAAAGTCGACTCATCTCCGGTGAGAAACGACCAGCCAATGAGTTCAGCGCCGTAACGCTTGGCGTAGCCCGCCAAAACCTTCGGCGAATCGATTTCCGGATCGGTGGTCACTGTCAGCAAGTGGCTGTTTTTTCTCTCTCCATTCGATAAATGGGTCTGGACTTGGCGCAACGCTGCGGTTATCAACGGGCAGACATCGGCGCAGGTGGTGTAAGCGAAAGCGACGATAACGACTTTGCCGCGCAGGCTTTTGAACTGAAATGCTTTACCGTCTTGATCGGTAAGGCTAAAATCGTCTATCGGCAGCTTTACTTCGCGGCGCTCGACGGTCTTCAGGGCTAAATGGGGTGCGCTCGCCGCGCCGGCTAAGCTCGCGAAGTTCAAGAGAAACGCCAGTCCGAATCGGCAGTAATCCCAGCCCCGTAGAGAGTTCACGGCTTCTTCTCCGTCGCCGGTTCATCGTAACCCAACACCGCTTCCCATGGGATACTGCAGTGCGCCACCACCAGGACATCGAACTTTTCCCACCAGCTAATCTGCCGGCCCTCGCGGCTCAAAAAGCGGACCATTTGCAGCATATCGTTGATTTCAGACGGACGAAGCGCCGGCTCGAACGCCGGCATCATCCCTTTGCCGTCGGCGATCACGCGTCTGATCTGCGGATTACTCTTACGCTCTACCGTGTCGCGGAAATCCGGTAGCGCGACGGGCAAAGATGCCGCCATTGGCCCGTTACCCCGACCGTTTACGCCATGACAATTAAGACAGCGTTGCATATAGACCGCGTCCATCCGTTCGTTTCGACCGCAGGCCGCCAAGAGAATAATCAGGACAAACCCACAAGGGCAAATTAACCGCTTCACTGATGATAAGACGTAACACACGCAACCCATGCTGCCAACGGTGCACTTCTGCTAGAGCTAGGTCTCGCGGCGGCGGCGATTTGATTTCCGCGGCGCGGCGAAATAAGAAACGAAGATGACTTGGATATTTGAAGGCACAACTGAACCAGCATGAATGAAACAGTCGCTAACCAAGACAGCACGCTCCAACGCCAAACGATTTTCGCGATCGTCTGCG
>CAYZJE010000472.1:0-3738 GCA_964478485.1 uncultured Syntrophobacter sp.
GCAGACCGCGCGCCGAGCCGTCGATGAAATTCAGATAGCCAAAGACATATTCCATCGCCTTGGCCGCGGGCACATTGGCTACGCGCTTGCCGATCACCAACGCCATCTCCGCCTCGCCCTCGAAAATCGCCGCCGGCACGTCGGGCAGCACCATGGTGTCGCCGTCGCCGATCACGCAGCCCGGCGACTTGTGAAACGCATTGATCGGCGCCGGCTCTTTCCGCGTGCCGTCCTCCATGTAATTCACCGCCATGCAATCGATATTGACCGCCCGCGGCAGCGGCGGCCGGATGCGCACGCTCGCCAGTGGCACGCCCTTCCCTTCGGTAGTCGCCTTCTCCAGCGCGCCACGATAATCCGCGAAACGTTCGATCAATCCGCTAATCAAGTTGCCCGGCCCGGTATGCGGAATGTCGCGCACCGCCGCCGACACGTCCACTACGGCATCGCCCTTCAACACGCCAAGTTTGAAATCGTCGAAGAATAATATTTTCATTTGATCCTCCGTCAAGATTCTCCACCGTATATCTGAAATCGCCGTCGATATTCAACCGGAAAAGGACACCACAGTAGGCCGGAGATATGTAGGTCGGGTTAGCGCAGCGTAACCCGACGATTCCGAAACCATCGATGCAATATCGCTGTCTATTCGTTGCAGTTGGGTTTTTCTTTTCTTACCGTGGCGACCGCCGATCCCACCCCGTCTCCCGCTCGCGCTCATATCATCGCTGCGCAAGGTGAACCTTTTCCCGCGCTTCGCTCCAAGACCAAGCGTCGGGTTACGCTACGCTAACCCGACCTACGGGACTATCTGATAGCATCGGTGTGTTATTCGCATCGACTCGGCCGTAGCCAAGAATTTAGGAGATCCAACCTTGTTCCACGAGCGCTCGTCTCAGTTGCAAGCGATGCTCCTCGTTGAAGTCCAAAAGTCTCGCTGTCGCCCTTCCTTCCGGGGTCGTACCGACAATGAGCCCATCGCCTTGAAGGTGAAAATGATCTTGCCAGCGGTGTTTACGCGGATGAAACAAAGCAACAAGATTGTCTTCGTTTCCGCTTTCAGGATCTATCGACGCGATGTTTGGCCCCTTCTTCAGATTGCAATGCAAACAACAGAGGCAAAGATTACTGTCGTGATCGGTTCCGCCATGCTGCTGGGAGATAATGTGATCGACTTGGTGCGGAAGAATGGAGGCTCGCTGCGGCAACCGACAATACTCGCAAATCTGCTGCGCCCGGCGTCGAACCCGCGCTCGCTTTTGAGCGGTTAGACTCACGAGGCAATGCGTGGCGCCCAGTACTGCTCGGCCTGGAGCTTGAGCAAACTCAGCAGGTCGTTTAGGCGAACAATCTGTTCATATTCCGCCCGGTCTTCGTGAGAAAGCTCGCCCGAAGAACTCTTTGCCGCCAGGTCCGCGGCCCGTCCTGACAGATCTTTTTCGACGGCTTTGAAAGCTGCGGTTAGCTGTTCTAAGGTTTGTATTCCCATTGCGATATTACATACACAAAAGGCAGCGATTTTCCTATAGACGGGAAAAAGATAAGGGGAGCGGTTTTGGGTAGGATTCTACAGAAAGACCCTCGGTTAATCCTTCGAGAGCAAATTGTCGGGTTACGCTGCGCTAACCCGACCTACGAGACTCTGCCATTTTTACGCGGGTGACGGTGGCGACAGCCGAGACCGGAATTTCTACCACCGGTCCTCGCCCATCGACCAGCGATCCAAACTGGCGAGATATTCGCGAAAACGAAGAAAGGGGTCGGGAGTCTTTTCTTGATTCTGCTGAAAAACCCCCTATTCACGAAAATTCGGGATGAAGAAAATGATTAACCAAGCTCCGATCGTGCAATATAGAGCATCTGTGTGCGAAATATTTTTTTCTGATTTTCGGAAAAAGACTTTTTCAGCAGAATCTTTTCTTGACGAATGAAAAGGCCTGGATTCCCGCCCCGGATCGAGTCCGGGGCAAGCTCTGCGCGGGAATGACGGAGGGAGGGATTCGACTTCCAGTCAAGATATCTTAATGGCGTACCGATTTGTCGCATTAGCTGACGCCAAGAACGCTGGCCAAAGATATTTGATATTTTAGGATGAAGAGAAGATCGGAAAAAAACTATGTCTCGCGCAATCACGCATCAGTCGATGCTACGACCAAGCGCGGTCTCTTCTTGGCGTATTGCTAATACCAGCGGACGGTTCATTTGAAAGGCGGCGACGGTAGCTCTACCCGTCGGAGTTAGGCCAACGATGTGGAATCCTTCCCAGCGAAAGTGGTCACGCCACTGTTGGCGGCGTGGATGAAACAAGGCGACTCTCCGGTTACTCTTGGGATCGATGGCGGAGCGTCGCGCCTCCTTGCGCAGTGAACAGGAGACGCACGCAAGTGCTAAATTTGCGGCACCAGTCGGACCGCCCAAGGCCTTGGGCAAAATATGATCGATATGGAATGTGGCCTCTTGACCATACTGAGACAAACGGCAATATTCGCAACGATTTCCCGCCCGCAATCTAACCAGTCGACGCAGCCGGCCGGAAATTTCGCTCATTATTTCTTCGCTCGACGAGTGCTGGCGCGTTCAACGCGCAGCCGTAAGACCGACAGCAACTCGGCGAGGTTGACGAGGCCCAGGGCTTCTTTGCGTTCCGACGCAGTCAGCCTCTTGCCACTGTCTTGGCGGTCCAGGAGTTCTTGGAGCCGCGTGTTTACGCCCGGAGGCAATCTGAACCGTGCCAAATCATCGGGCACCTCCAATTGAATCGCGACCATCTGTGGCATGTTATCTCCTCAATAGTTTTGCCTCTCGACCATCATACCAGGCCACAACTAACCGTCAAATCCCAAATTCGAAATCCGAAAGCGGCCCTGCGGATCGAAACAAATTCAAATGACCCAAACAGAAAGCACGAAATCCGAAGCACGAAACTCGAAACAAATTCAAAATGATGAAAAATCAAAATTCCAAACCAACTCGATTTGGATTCCATGTTTTGGATTTTCCAAGTTTGAGATTTATTTGGCTGCGTTTGTTTCGGATTTCGTGCTTCGGATTTTGAATTTTCTTTTGGAGTTTGTTTCAATCCGCGGGACCGCTTTCGATATTCGGATTTCGGATTTACTTTCACAGGCAGCGGCAATCTACCCGACAGAATGCACCGTCGGGTTACGCTTCGCTAACCCGACCTACGGCTCTTCCTTAAACGATTTGAACGGCTTGAACCGTTGGAACGACTGGAACGAGCTTTCTTCCCATTCGTGCTGGCTTCGCCCCGCTGCATTACTGTGATAAACACTTCTTCACAGGAAGCCGAGCAGAACCAAAGGAATGAAAATGGTAATGACGATTGAAAATCCGATAAACGCGGCGGCGCTGATCGTCGCCGGGCTTAAGAAGGCCGGCATCGATTTCGTCGCGACCTTGCCGGATGAAAAGATGCTCGAAGTGATTCGCGCGGTGGAAAAAGACCAGGAGCTCAAACATGTGCCGCTGTGCCGCGAGGAAGAAGGCATCGGCATCTGCGCCGGCGCCTATCTGGCCGGCAAGAAAACCGCGATCATCATGCAAAACGCCGGCTTCTTGAACAGCTGCAACGCGCTCACGACCACCTCGTTGCAATTTCAGATTCCGATTCTCATGCTGATCTACTACGCCGGCGACATCGGCGACCGCGGTTTTGCGACTCTAGGCTCGGTTACCGAGCCGGTGCTCCGGGCGATGGGCTTCCGCGGTTATGTGTTG
>CAYZJE010000473.1:0-6157 GCA_964478485.1 uncultured Syntrophobacter sp.
ATCGAAGAACCCCCGAGATTGGGGATTCTTCGTATTCAGCAAATTGGCCAAGATAGGGAACCTACCAATTGCTTGATGCCGTTGTAACTGCTACGGGAGAAATCTTTACCTTAAGCCGGTTGGCGTGGCTTTTTGGCGGCGTCCTACTGGGCAGTGTGATCGGCTTCATCCCGGGGATTGGTGGAAGGACTACGCTGGCGATTCTGCTTCCCTTCATAGTCAAGATGGATCCTGCCAGCGCTCTCGTCTTGATCGTCGGCATTCACGCCATCGGCAACACCGCGGATACCATTCCGGCGATTCTATTCGGCATTCCCGGTTCCACCTCGGCCACCGCCACCGTGATGGATGGCTATCCGATGGCTAAAAAGGGCGAAGCCGAGCGTGCCATGGGTGCATCGTTCCTCGCCTCCGGTATCGGCGGTCTCATCGGTGCGTTTACGGTTCTGGCGACCATTCCCATGATTCGACCCGTCATTCTTACGTTTGGCAATCCCGAATTCTTCATGACGGCTATCCTGGCCATCGTGATGATTGCTCTGTTAACGGGCGGCGCCCCGGTCAAGGGTCTAATTGCCGGGTGCGTGGGGCTGTTGATCGGGATGATCGGAGTCGCTCCACAAACAGGTGTCGAGCGATGGGCATTCAACCAGCTTTATCTCTCGGATGGTATTTCACTTATTCCCATAGCGCTCGGAGTGTTCGCCATCCCAGAGCTTGTCGATATGACCCTGGGCGGCGCAGGAACAAGAATCTCCGCCAATGCGCAGATCACAAGCACATCTACGAAGTGGCAAGGGGGCCAGGACGTCTTTCGGCACTGGTGGTTGTTGGTGCGCTCCAGTTTTATCGGCAGCTGGATTGGAATTTTGCCTGGCATCGGTAGCTCCTCGGCGATTTGGCTCGCCTATGGCCACGCGGTTCAGTCCAGTAAGGATAAAGACAGCTTTGGCAAAGGCGACGTCAGAGGCGTGATCGCTCCTGAAGCCGCCAATAACGCGAGCGACGCGGGAGATTGGTGCCTGACTTTGGCGTTCGGCATACCTGGAAGTGCCACGATGTCGTTGGTCTTGGCGGCGATGGTGCTACTGGGCTTGTCGCCCGGCCCAAAGATGCTCACCGACCATCTCGATTTAATCTTAATCATTGTCTGGAGCTTGGTCTTGGCCAACTTGATGGCAACGGGTCTCTGCTTTGTCTTTGCCAGGCAGCTGGCCGGGATCACTAAGCTCCCGGTGCACTACCTATTCCCTGTGTTAATCGTGCTGATTTTTCTCGCCGCTTACCAATCGACAACGGATTGGGGCGATCTTGTTGCCCTGCTCGGATTTTCTCTAATCGGCATCTCGATGAAGAGACTTGGATGGCCCAGACCCCCGCTCATCGTGGGCATCGTCTTGCAGCGGCTTGCCGAGACCTATTTTTTTCTGACCATCAAGCTCTACGGGTTCTCGTGGCTTACCCGGCCGGTCGTAATCGTTCTGTTCGTCTTAACCATCTGGACGATTGTTCACGCGGTAAGGCGTCAGTCCCGGGATAGGGCAAGAGCAAAAGCATGAGCGAAAAACCGCGTAAACTTGATCCCTCTTTTTGGCTGTCGCTCTTTTTTGTCGGCGTTATCGCCGTATGGATGGTAACCGCGGCCGGCTTTGACCGGGATACGCGACTGTTTCCGTGGGCTATTGGAATCCCTGCCTTGGCGTTGGCGCTGCGCCAGCTTGCCGCGGATTGGCAGGGCTTCGGCGCGACGTCTGAGCAAGGAGAGCGAGCGCCCTATCCCGGCGTCCTCGACATTGCCGTCGATCGCAGCATCCCCCCCGAAGTGATTTTTCGACATACCGTCAGGACCGCTTACTGGATCGTGACTTTCGCCTGCGGCATCTGGTTTTTGGGGTTTCTAATTTCGATTCCGCTTTTTATATTTTTCTACCTGAGCTCCGAAGCTAAAGCGCCCAAGCTCTCCGCCCTGATCGTCGCCGGCTTGACGTTTTTGTTCGTTTGGGCGTTGTTCGATCAGACGATGCACCTTGCCTGGCCGGAATCGGCGCTTTCCTCGCTACTCGGAATTAAGTTTTTGCGGTGAATCCGGTCGCGCCTCTCAACGACTTCGGCGGCATCACACGAGGGCGGTGTATGGGTCGGCAAAGGGAGTGGGCTGCGAATAAATTAACCGGAATGCCGCATAACACGTGACTACGCGTGCAGCGAGATGCTACCTTCAGCGACCTAAGCAAGATAAAGCAGACAATCTCTCAGTGAATCAAGTTTAACAACATGACCCATACCCTTTCACCAGCTGCACAGATCAAGATTGTTCAAGGCATCGCCAAGGAACTCGGCGTCGGCGCCCAACAAGTCGCTGCTGCTGTCGCGCTGCTCGACGAAGGTTCCACCGTGCCTTTCATCGCGCGCTATCGCAAGGAGGTCACCGGCAATCTCGACGACACGCAGCTACGCGATTTGGCAGAACGTCTGCTCTATCTGCGCGAACTGGAAGAACGGCGCGCGGTGATCCTAGCCTCGATCGAGGAGCAGGGGAAACTCACCGATGAATTTCGCCGCGCCATCGAGGCAGCCGCCACCAAACAAACGCTGGAAGACCTGTACCTGCCCTATAAGCCCAAGCGCCGCACGCGTGCACAGATTGCTCGCGAGGCCGGGCTGGAGCCGCTGGCCGATCGGCTGCTCGCCGATGCCACGCTCGACCCGCAGCGAGAGGCGGCAAAGTACGTGAACGTGAAACCGGCTGCAAACGGCGCGGACGCCATCAATATTCCCGACGCGAAAGCCGCGCTCGAAGGCGCGCGCGACATTCTGTGCGAGCGTTTTGCCGAGACGGCTGAACTGCTGGGCAAACTGCGTGCCCGTATGTGGGAACAAGGCGTGGTTACCTCCAAAGTGGCAAAAGGCAAGGAAACCGCCGAGGAAGAAAAATTCCGCGACTACTACGACTATGCCGAAACGATACGGACGATTCCTTCCCACCGCGCGCTCGCGCTATTTCGCGGCGAAAGCCTGGGCGTGCTTAAGATCGAACTGAGCCTGGGTGAAAAAATCGAAGTCGCCGCTGCCTCGCCGCATCCATGCGTCGCGATGATCGCTGCGCATTTCGCCATCGCAGACCGCGGCCGCGCCGCCGACAAGTGGCTGGCCGAGGTCTGCCACTGGACCTGGCGCGTCAAGGCGCACTCCCACATCAGCACCGACCTGCTGACGCAATTGCGCGAAGCGGCAGAAACAGAAGCGATCAAAATATTTGGCCGCAACCTGCACGAACTGCTGCTGGCAGCGCCCGCCGGCCCCAAGGCGGTGCTCGGCGTCGACCCCGGCATCCGCACCGGCTGCAAAGTTGCGGCGGTCGATGCCACCGGCAAGCTGTTGGAAACAACCACCATCTATCCGCACCAGCCGCGCAACGACTGGCAAGGATCGCTGGCGACGCTGGCTCGCCTGGCGGTGCAGCATGGCGTCGAGCTGATCTCTATTGGCAACGGCACTGCCAGTCGCGAGACCGACAAGCTCGTCGCGGAAGCGATCAAGCTGGTCGCGTCGAAGCTGCCTGAACGGCGGCTAAACAAGATCGTGGTCAGCGAAGCCGGCGCCTCGGTCTATTCAGCGTCGGCATTCGCCGCCGCGGAGTTTCCCGAGCTGGACGTGAGTCTGCGCGGCGCCGTGTCCATCGCCCGGCGCCTGCAAGACCCGCTCGCCGAGTTGGTAAAGATCGATCCCAAGTCCATCGGTGTTGGCCAGTACCAGCACGACGTAAACCAGCGCGCGCTGGCGCGCTCGCTCGATGCCACCGTCGAAGACTGCGTCAACGCGGTGGGCGTGGACGTCAATACCGCTTCGGCGCCGCTGCTCGCGCGCGTGTCGGGCCTGAACAGCGTGCTGGCGAAAAATATCGTCGAGTTTCGCGATGCCAATGGGCCATTCTCGAATCGCAAAAAATTGCGCAAGGTGCCGCGTCTCGGCGACAAGACCTTCGAGCAGGCCGCGGGATTCCTGCGCATCAACGACGGCGACAATCCCCTCGATCGCTCCTCGGTCCACCCGGAAGCCTATCCGGTGGTCGAGCGCATTCTGGCGCGTACCGGCAAAGGCATTGGCGAATTGATGGGCCAGACCGGCGCGCTCAAAGGCCTCTCACCCGCCGAATTCACCGATGACAAATTCGGCGTGCCGACGGTGCGCGACATTCTAACTGAATTGGAAAAGCCCGGCCGCGATCCGCGCCCAGAATTCAAAACCGCGACATTCCAGGACGGCATCGAGTCTCTTTCCGACGTACAGCCCGGCATGATCCTCGAAGGCGTCGTCACCAACGTCGCCGCCTTCGGTGCCTTCGTCGACATCGGCGTACACCAGGACGGCCTCGTGCACGTCTCCGCGCTGGCGAACAAATTCGTCAAAGACCCGCACGAAGTCGTCAAGCCCGGCCAGATCGTCACGGTGAAGGTGATGGACGTAGACGTGAAGCGCCAGCGCATCTCCCTCACCATGCGGCTCGACGACACACCCGGCACCTCATCGCGCTCAGGTGGCACAGCAGACGGCCCGCGTGACCCGCGCCGGCCCGAACCCAGCCGCGCGCCCGCGCGCGAGCAACAGCCCAGCAACGTCTTCGCTATCGCGCTGGAGCGTGCCAAGTTGAAGAAGTAACCGGCGAGGAATCGGCAACCGTGTCAGTCTTGACAGACAGGAAAGATGAGAGATCGTTGGTGCGCCGCACAGTCTTACGGGTGTGCGACAAATTTATCGGTAGAAATGTGGCGTCCCGTCTTGTTGCAGCATTATCTGAATGCTTGATATGCATTCAGACATAGGAAGAACCCTGGGAGGCTCCTGCAGTTGGTTGGTTCTTGCCACCCACAAATTTGTCGCACACCCCAGTCTTACAGTCTTACTCATAGGTTGACAGCAACGATTTTCCGACATCGTGTAATCCGCGGGTTTATTTCCACACCGTATCGACCCATTTTCCGTCCTGAATAACATCATCTGCCGTGATGAGCGGGCAGCGAAGTTGTCGCGCGGTCGCGACGATCGCTCTGTCCGCGGGATCGCGAATGGCAACGAGCGCAACGGATTCAAGTAAGATTTCGATGGTATAGGGTTGGATCTGAAAGTTTGCGGAGCGGTCCAATTCTTCGGCCCAGCGCCGAAAGGGAACCGAAAGTAGGACTACTTTTTTGTCAACCAAGCGCGCGGTTTCTTCCAGCACGACGATGGGAACGATAATGGAATGTTTTCCCTGCTCGGTCTCCTGAAAAATTCGCCGCGCGCGTTTACCCAAACGCTGCTTTCGGTCAGAGGACCAAAAAACCAACGGGTGAGTGTCGGTAACGTAAATCACTTGAGCCCTGAGATAAGGCGCTCAAAGGATTTTTCACGTTCCATCTTCAGCTCGCTGAGCGCTTGATCTACATCGCCAACCAATTTCATGCTACCGCGTAGCTTGAGTGGAGATTGCGTCGCCGCGCGCCGGTAATGCGCCAGTTCTTCTTCCACCCTGCTGTGCCACTCCGCATCGACCAGCACCGCTTTGACTTTCGACCTTTGGGCAATCGCCACCGGGCCTTTTCCCTTGTCGACTTCGGCCACGAGTGTGCTCAGTTTAGCTCGTGCCTGGGTCAAGGATAGCTGCTTCATAGACCACTCCTTTTCTGTACGGTTAACTGTACAACCCGGGCCACTTGCCGTCAAATGGCCTTTTCGCAACATAATCGCGAAACACCGGCAATGAGCCGTATTTCAACCCAGGAGAGCGGGTTTCAAACCCGCCCAAATTCTTTTTTGCGTTGTTTGCGTTCTTCGCGGTGAAATCTCTTATTTCGTTTGGCGGCGCTTTACCGCGTTCGGTCCTTCGCAGTGAGTTGGCACGAACCTTAAACGCGCTCCTTTCTTGCAGAACCCAATCCAACCTGACAAGCTAACTTCAACAAATTCAATCCCGAGGTACACGATTTCAACTCATGGCCACTGAACCTAATAAAATTATCTACTCGATGGTCGGCGTCAGCAAGTTCTATGACAAGAAGGCCGTTCTCAAGGACATCTATCTTTCGTATTTCTACGGCGCAAAGATCGGCGTCCTCGGCCTGAACGGCGCTGGGAAGTCCACCTTATTAAAGGTCATGGCCGGCGTGGACAAGGAGTT
>CAYZJE010000474.1:0-12621 GCA_964478485.1 uncultured Syntrophobacter sp.
TATAGTTGACAATTTGCGCGGCTCGCGCAAATTTTCCGCGAGTCGAAGACCCTCGGATTCGGATATTCCTCTCGCCAAGTCGCAAAGACGCCAAGTTCGGAATTGATGTCATTTCGACCGAAGGGAGAAATCTTTCTTATACCCCTCGTGTTCCCTCGGGATGACGGGCATCGCCCGTCACCTTTGCGCCTTTGCGCCTTTGCGGGAGATAATCCGGCTTTCGGTTGCGGCGTAGCCGCGCTAGGCTCTTTGTGGTGAATTCCCCGCCAAACTATTTGAGCCGCGCCGTCAGCCCATTAGACCAGATTGCTTTGAGTTCTTCCACCGCCATTTGCAGCAACGGTTGAATCGTAAAGCGCGTGCCGCCCACCGTGCCGATCGCTTGCACCGGCACATGGTGCCGCGCCGCAATCTCTTTCAGCCGCTCGAGGTTCGCTTCCTTGAGCGAAACGATGATGCGTGATTGCGACTCGCTGAAGAGCAAGGCATCGCCGCGGATCATCTCGTGGGTCTCAATGCGCACGCCCAAAGGCTTTGCCGGTCCGCCAATGCAACACTCGGCCAACGCCACCGCCAAGCCGCCGTCGGCCACATCGTGCGCCGAGCAAAGAATTTCTTGATCGATGGCTTCGAGACAACAGTGCTGCACTGCCCGTTCAATTTTCAAATCAATCCACGGCGGCGTGCCACGGGTGAGTCCATGCAGCGACTTTAAATATTCGCTGCCGCCCAACTCCTCGCGGGTTCGGCCCAGCAACACCACGACATCGCCGGCGGTCTTAAACCAAGGCGTGACCACGCGCGCGACTTTTTCCAACAGGCCGACCATGCCGATGGTCGGCGTCGGATGGATCGGCACGCCGTCGGTCTCGTTGTAAAAACTGACGTTGCCGCTCACCACCGGGATATTGAGCGCGACGCAAGCGTCGCGCATGCCTTGGATCACCTCGGCGAACTGCCACATGACCGTGGGATTCTCCGGGCTGCCGAAGTTCAAGCAGTCGGTCAAACCCACCGGCCGCGCGCCGACGCAAGCGAGGTTGCGCGCCGCCTCGGCGACCGCCAACACGCCGCCAACGTAGGGGTCCAAATAGCAGTAGCGGCTGTTGCCGTCGACGCTGAGCGCCAGCGCTTTTTCCGTGCCTTTGACGCGGATCACCGCCGCGTCGGCGCCACAGGCCACCACGGTGTTGGTGCGCACGAACTGATCGTACTGGCGATAAATCCACTCTTTTGAGGCGATGTTGGGCGCGGCCAAAAGCTGTTTAAACGCCGCGGTCAAATCCTTCGGTTCGTCGATCGCGCTGTGATCAAGGTGCTGAATTTCGTCTTGCCCGCCCGGCCGCGCCAGCCGTCGTTGATAGATCGGCGCGTCCTTGGTCAAGGCGCTAATCGGTATCCGCACCACTTCATCGCCGTTCCATAACGCGCGGAATTGCTGATCGTCGGTGACGCGCCCGACCACAACGGCGTCAAGATCCCATTTATCGAAAATCTTCTTGATCTTGTCCTCGCAACCCTGCTTGGCGACCAGCAGCATGCGCTCCTGGGATTCAGAAAGGAGAATCTCATAGGGCGTCATGCCGTTCTCGCGCGTCGGCACGGCGCAAAGATCGAGAACCACCCCCGAGCCGCCGCGGCCGGCCATCTCCGACGAGGAGCTGGTCAGGCCGGCAGCGCCCATGTCTTGAATCCCAACGATGTAGTCTTGTTCGAATAATTCCAAGCAGGCTTCTAGCAGCAATTTCTCGGTGAACGGATCGCCCACCTGGACCGTCGGCCGGCGCTGCTCTTTTTCTTCCGAGAACGATGTCGACGCCATGGTGGCGCCGTGAATACCGTCACGACCGGTCTTCGAGCCGACGTACATCACTGAATTACCGACGCCCTTGGCGAGGCCGGTAAAAATCTTTTTCTTCTTGACGATGCCGAGGCTGAAGGCGTTGACCAAGATGTTCGCGTTGTAGCATTCGTCGAAGTAACACTCGCCGCCCACCGTCGGCACGCCGATGCAATTGCCGTAGCCGCCGATGCCAGCGACCACGCCGGCAACTAAATAGCGCGTGCGCGGATGATCGATGCTGCCGAAACGGAGCGAATTAAGCGAGGCGATCGGCCGCGCACCCATGGTGAAAATATCGCGAAGAATTCCGCCCACGCCGGTGGCCGCGCCCTGATAGGGCTCGATGAACGACGGATGGTTGTGGCTTTCCATCTTGAAGGCCACGGCGAGACCGCCGCCGATGTCGACGACGCCGGCGTTCTCGCCCGGCCCCTGCAGCACGTAGGGGCCTTCGGTAGGTAGATTTTTCAGATAAGCGCGCGAGCTCTTATAACTACAGTGCTCCGACCACATGACCGAGAACACGCCGAGCTCGGTGAAGTTCGGTTCGCGGCCGAGGATGTCAACGATTTTTTGAAACTCTTCAGCTGTGATGCCATGGCTGGCGACCAACTCAGGCGTCAGCGCGGGCTGAATCAATTTTGTGCCGGGCGGCTCAGCCATGCTGCT
This sequence comes from uncultured Syntrophobacter sp., assembly GCA_964478485.1. Lineage (GTDB taxonomy): Bacteria > Desulfobacterota > Binatia > UBA9968 > UBA9968 > DP-20. Next base: position 2,513 of record CAYZJE010000474.1, read on the forward strand.
TGGCCCTTTCACTCATCGCCGCCACGATCGAGGCGAAGATTTTCGCGCCGTCGTCGCTGCCGAGCAGTTTGTTGCAGGCGTCTTCGGGATGGGGCATGAGACCGAACACGTTGCGCCGCTCGTTGCAGATACCGGCGATGTTCTCCAGCGAGCCGTTGGGATTGGCCGCCGCCGTCGGTTTTCCCTTGGCGTCAACGTAGCGCAAAAGAATCTGGCGGTTCTTCTGCAAGCATTCGAGGGTCGGCGCGTCGGCGAAGTAGCACCCTTCGCCATGTTTCACAGGAATCTCGATCAATTGACCCTTTTTCATGCCACTGGTAAATGGCGTGTCGGTCTCTTCGACCCGCAGATGAACCGGCTGGCAAACGAACTGCAAGCCGGCGTTGCGCACCAGCGCGCCGGGCAACAGGCCCGATTCGCAGAGAATTTGAAAACCGTTGCAAATGCCGAGCACCAGCCCGCCGCTTTCGGCGAACTTCACCACGCCGCGCATGATCGGTGCGAAGCGCGCCATCGCGCCGCAGCGCAGATAATCGCCGTAGGAAAATCCGCCTGGCAAGACGATGCAGTCGAAGTTGCCGCTAAGTTCGTGCTTGTGCCAAAGCGATTTGACCTTCTGGCCCAAATCCGACTTGAGACTGTCGACGACATCTTGATCGTCGCAAGAGCCGGGAAATGTGATCACACCCCAACGCATGGTTTTGAATTAATGAAGATTGTAGATTGCAAAATGCATAAGGCAAAATTTCGGAAGCTCGTCCGACAGCTTCCTAGTCCGATCAATTTGCATTATGCATTCTGCAATTTGCATTATGCATTCGAGCTTTCATCGGGTGATTCACCGCCCACTACTCTTGAATCTCAAACCGATAGTCTTCGATGACCGGATTGGCTAACAGCTTATCACACATTTCGCGGATGCGAAGCTCGGCGGCGGCGGGCGACGGCGCGTCGACCTCGAGTTCGAGATACTTGCCGACCCGCACGTCATGTACTTCGCCGTAGCCAAGGGTGTGCAAAGAGCGCTCGATCGCCTTGCCTTGAGGATCGAGCACGCCGTTCTTGAGCGAGACAAAAATTTTAACGCGCATAATGACTAAGTGCTTACCTCACAAATGTCGGTAAAAACTACATCAAGGGAGAGTCTCCCGCAAAGGCGCAAAGGCGCGAAGGTAAAAATCCTATGCCCGGAACTTTGCGTCTTTGCGCCTTTGCGGGATAATTCTTCCTTCGTGTCCTTCGTGGTGGAGGTCCTTCCGTTATTGAAACGCGCGCCGAAAAATGAAATCCACATGGGTCAAATGGTGCTTCACGCCCCAGATCGCTTCGAGATCCTTGGGCGTGAGATAGCGGCGAATCTCGCCGTCCGCAATCAGCTCGCGCTTCAAATCGCCGCCCTCTTTGCCGACTTTTAAGGCGTGGCGCTGCACCATGCGGTAAGCGACGTCGCGGGCGATGCCTTTGCCGACCAGGGCGAGCAAGACTTTCTCGGAGAACACCGCGCCGCCGCTTTTTTCCAGATTGCGTTTCATGTTTTCCGGATAGACGCACAGATTGCCGAGCACGTAGGTCATGCGCCGCAGCATGAAGTCGAGCGCGATCGTCGCGTCCGGCGCGATCACCCGCTCGACCGAGGAATGGCTGATATCGCGCTCATGCCAGAGCGCCATGTTTTCCATGGCGGCCATGGCGTAGGAGCGCATCAATCGTGCTAAGCCAGAAACGTTTTCGGAGAGAATCGGATTGCGCTTGTGCGGCATCGCCGACGAGCCTTTTTGTCCCGCGCTAAACGGCTCTTCGACTTCCTGCACTTCGGTGCGCTGCAAGTGGCGCACTTCGACGGCGAACTTTTCCAACGAGCCGGCGATGATCGCCAGGGTCGCGAAGTAGTAAGCATGGCGGTCGCGCTGAATGATCTGATTCGATACCAGCGCCGGCTTGAGGCCGGCCTTGCGGCAGACATAAGCCTCGACCTTCGGCGAGATCTGCGCGAAGGTGCCCACCGCGCCAGAAATCTGTCCGACGCAAATATCGTCGACGGCTTTTTTGAAGCGTGACAAATTGCGCGCCATCTCTTGATACCAAAGCGCCAACTTCAAGCCGAAAGTGATCGGTTCGGCGTGCACGCCGTGGGTGCGGCCAATCTGCACAGTCCATTTATACTTGCGCGCTTGGCGGCGCAGCGCCGTCATCAAGTTTTTAATATCCTGTTCGATGATCGCCGAGGCTTCCTTGAATTGCATCGCCAGCGCCGTGTCCATCACATCGGACGAGGTCATGCCGACGTGCAAGTAACGCGCATCATCGCCGATGAATTCCGCCACTGAGCTTAAAAACGCGATGATCTCATGCTTGACCTCGGCTTCGATCTCGCGAATGCGCTTGACGTTAAAACGCGCCTTCTTGCCAATGCGCGCGATCGCCGCTTTGGGCACTAAGCCTAGCTGGGCCAAGCCCTCGGCGGCGAGGATTTCCACATCGAGCCACTTTTGAAAGCCGTTTTCTTCGGACCAAATGCGGCCCATCTCCGGCCGGGTGTAACGGGATATCATCGAAGAAGTTTTTACGTTCAATCGTGCCAGAGTTCAAGGCGCGCGACGATTTTCATCGCGGCAAATTTTCGCTACGAACCAGTAGGGGCGCACCTGCGTGTGCGCCCGTCCGAGATGGGCAAACACATAGGTTTGCCCCTACAAAGAAGATCGATCAAGAATTGTTCTTGTCGCCGGTGTGGCCAAATCCGCCGTCCTGGCGCGTCGAGCTCGGCAAATCGTCGACTTCCTGCCAGCGCGCGCGCACCACTCGTTGCAAGACCATCTGGGCGATGCGCTGACCGCGCTCAATGACGATCGGCTCGGCGCCGAGATTGATCGCGATGATCTGAATCTCGCCGCGATAGTCCGAATCGATCGTGCCGGGAGTATTGACCAGGGTCAAGCCGTGCTTCAACGCCAAACCGCTGCGCGGCCGAATCTGCGCTTCGAAACCCACCGGCAACGCGATCGCAATACCGGTGGGAATCAATACCCGCGCCATCGGCGTTAACTCGATATTGCCATCGATATCGGCGCAAAGATCGAGGCCGGCCGCCCCTTCTGTCATGTAAACCGGCAGATCGAGCGAGACTGGACCCGGCCGCAGCCGCTTGATCTGCACGCGTATCTGTTCCATGGACTCGCCAGACGAGAAAATGAAGGTTAATGGGTCGAGTTGAGGCTGCTGATCTTGAAGCCGTCTTTGAAATCGCCTAACAGCGTCAGAGTCATCTCTTCGGGATGAAATAAACTATCGGCCAAATGAGCCACTTCGTCGCGCGACACCGCGCGAATCCGCTGACAGATCTCTTCGGTGGTCACGGCCTTGCCGAAATAAATTTCGTTGCGCGCGATGTGGCTCATCCATGAATCGGTCGACTCCAAGCCGAGCATCATGCCGCCAACCAACTGCCCCCGCGTGCGGGTAAGCTCGTCGTCGGTGATTTCGCCGGCGGCCAGTTTGCGCAGTTCTTTAACGACGAGATCCACCACTTCCTCCGCCGACTCCACACTGGTGCCGGCATAAACGCCCAGGTAACCGACGTCTTTGTACGACGACGAAAAGGAATAGACCGAATAAGCCTTGCCGCGCTTCTCGCGAATCTCCTGAAACAAGCGCGAGCTCATGCCGCCGCCGAGCAAGGTGTTGAGCACGTAGGCCGGATAGCGCCGCGGATCCCCCTGCGCGACACCCGCCATGCCCAGGCACAGATGAACTTGCTCCAGATCTTTCGAATGGGGATAGACGCCGCTCGCCATCGCCGGCTTGCTCTCGCCCTCAAGGATCGCCGCCACCGGTTCGCTGCCGTCGCCGACCATGCCCAAACGCTCCGTCATTTCAGCAACCAGTTGATCGTGGCGCAGGTTTCCCGCCGCGGCGACGATCACCCGGCGCGGCCGGTAGCGAGTTTTGAAGAAATCGACAATGTCCGCGCGCTGAAAGCTATTGACCGTGTCCAGCCGGCCGCATATCGGCCGGGCGATCGGATGATCTTTGAAAAAATCGACGCTGAATAGATCGTGAACGTAATCGTCCGGCGTGTCCTCCGCCTGGGAAATCTCTTGGAGAATCACCGAGCGCTCGCGCTCGATCTCCTCGGCGTCGAAACTCGAGTGCAAAAAAATATCGGTCAACAAATCGATCGCCAGCGGCAGGTTCTCGTCGAGAACCTTGGCGTAGTAGCAGGTCTGTTCTTTGGAGGTAAAAGCATTGATGACGCCGCCGACGGCGTCCATCTCTTCGGCGATCTCGGCCGCACTGCGCCGTTCCGTGCCCTTGAAAAGCAAATGCTCGATGAAGTGGGAGATGCCGTTCTGCGGCGCGCTTTCATGGCGCGAGCCGTTCTCGACCCAAATGCCCAGGCTCACCGAACGATGATCGTGCATCTCGTGCGAGACCACGCGGATGCCGTTGTCGAGGATAGTCTTGGCGAACATCGTGTTGAATTAATCCTGCAACGTCTACGTTGCGGCGTCGCCGGTTTCTTGCAGCGCCTCTTTGCGGCTCAAGCGAATCTTGCCCTGCCGGTCGATTTCCAAAACCTTGACCATCACTTCATCGCCCTCTTTGAGCACGTCGGTCACCTTGTTCACGCGCCCTGGCGCGAGTTGAGAAATGTGCACCAAGCCGTCGGTGCCGGGTAGGATTTCGACGAAGGCGCCGAACTCAACGATCTTACGCACCGTGCCTTTGTAAATCTTGCCGATCTCAGCTTCGGCGATGATCCGCTGAACCATTTCGATGGCTTTTTTCGCCGCCGCTTCGTCGACCGAAGCTATCGTTACGCTGCCGTCGTCTTCGACGTCCATCTTAACCCCGGTCGCTTCGATGATGCCGCGGATGACTTTGCCGCCCGGGCCGATGATTTCGCGAATTTTTTCCGGCTTGACATGAATCGTGATGATGCGTGGCGCGTGGCCGGACACGTCGCTCCGCCCCTTCGTCAACGTCTGGTTCATGATGCCGAGGATATGCATGCGGCCTTCTTTAGCCTGATGCAGCGCTTGGCCCATGATCTCGCGGTTGACGCCGCTGATCTTGATGTCCATCTGCAGCGACGTCACGCCTTCGGCCGTACCGGCAACTTTGAAATCCATATCGCCCAGGTGATCTTCGTCGCCGAGGATGTCGGAAAGTATCCGGACATGCTCGCCTTCCTTGATCAAGCCCATGGCGATGCCCGCCACCGGTGCTTTCAACGGCACGCCGGCATCCATCATGGACAACGAGCCACCACATATGCTCGCCATTGAGCTCGAACCGTTGGACTCAAGAATTTCTGAAACGATGCGAATGGTGTAAGGAAAATTTTCGTCCACCGGCAGCACGGGAAGCAGCGCCCGCTCGGCGAGATTGCCATGGCCGATCTCGCGCCGGCCGGGGCCGCGTAGGAATTTTACTTCACCGACGCTAAACGGCGGGAAGTTGTAATGCAGCATGAATTTCTTGAAATGCTCGCCGTTCAAGGCGTCGACCCGCTGCTCGTCGGAAGCGGTACCGAGCGTGGTAACGACCAGAGCTTGAGTCTCGCCACGCGTGAAGATCGCCGAGCCATGAGTCCGCGGCAACGCCTCGACTTCGCAGGAGATCGGCCGGATGTCTTTCAAACCGCGGCCGTCGATGCGCCGCTCCTTGTGAATCACCAGACCGCGGAAGACGTTTTTCTTAAGCTCTTCGAAAGAACCCTTGATATCTTTTTGCTTATCGGGGAATTCGGCCAAGGCCAGCGGAACCACTTCGCTCTTCACTTCGGCGATGCGCTTGTAGCGCTCGAGCTTTTCGGGGATTTCCAGCGCCTGCTGCAGCTTGGCCAGGGCCAAGTCTTCGACCCACTTGCTCACCGCGTGGTTGAGCTCGGCCAACGGCACATGGCGCTTGGGCTTGCCAAGGGCTTGGCGAAGCTCTTCTTGGAGTTGCAGCAAAGGCTGGATCGCTGCATGGCCGGCGAACAGTGCTTCGAGAATCTCCTCTTCTGGGACGATCTGGGCGCCGCCTTCAACCATGACGATGGCGTCCTTGCTGCCGGACATGAATATATCCATGTCGCTGTCGGCCAATTGAGTTTGCGTTGGGTTCATCACCCAGCGGCCATCGATGCGGCCGATGCGGATGCCAGCGAGCGGGCCATTAAAGGGAATGTCGGAGATATGCAGCGCCACCGAAGTGCCCAACATGGCGATCACGTCGGGATCGTTTTCCTTGTCGGCGGATAACACCGTGGCGATGATTTGAGTCTCGCAGCGCAACCCCTCGGCAAACAGCGGGCGGATTGAACGGTCGATGATCCGGCAGGTGAGAATCTCTTTTTCCGAAGGGCGACCTTCACGCTTAAAAAAGCCGCCGGGAATCTTTCCTGCGGCGAAGGCCTTTTCTTGGTAATCGACGGTCAACGGAAAAAAATCCATCTCCATCTTGAACTCTTTAGCCGCCACCGCGGTGACCAGCAAAACGGTCTCGCCATACTGAACCAATGCGGCGCCGTCGGCCTGTTTGGCCAAGCGGCCGACTTCGATGGACAAGGGTCGGCCATGAAAATCTATTTCAATTTTCTTCATCATAAAAAATCCTCTGGGCGAAGACGGGTTTGACAGAGCTGTGGAGGCGGGCCGGCTGGAATAACTACTTACGTATTCCGAGTCGTTGGATGAGGCTTTCGTAGCGGGAAAAATCGTTGACCCGCAGATAATCCAAAAGCTTTCTCCTTTGCCCTACTAGCTTCAGGAGGCCACGACGAGAATGGTGATCCTTAACATGAACCTTGAAGTGCCCGGTGAGATGTTCGATGCGCTGGCTCAACAGCGCAACTTGCACTTCGGGAGAGCCGGTGTCCGTCTGATGAACCCTGAACTGCTCGACGACATTGTGTTTCTGCTGTTCAGCAATTCCCATAATCTCCGCTCTGCTTCTCTCTTTCCTTTTTAGTTCAACAATTGCTATCACACGGCCATCACCTTGTAAAGCATGCCGCGAAAACAACGCGAAGGCTCACAACAGCCCGCGCACTTGGCCTGAAGCACGGGATGCCGCCAATGGAATGAGAAAAATCATAGTTTCACCAGCTTAGTCATACATGCTAGACTAGCGTCACTGTGAAGCCTCTGCTCAGCTACCTGGCGTTCATTCTGGTTGTGTTCCTCGGCCAAGGCGCACCAGAGGCCGCGGAATACTTCCGTTGGGTCGACGACAACGGTGTGCTGCACATCACCGACAACCTGCACAACGTGCCAGCCAAACAGCGCGAGGGCGCCAATCGAATCCAGGCGCGGGAGAGCCCGCGCGTGCCCGAGATCAAGCCGGCGCCGCCAGCGCCGCAAAAGGCTTCCGTGCCGTTCGAAAGGAACGGCAACATCGTGATCGTTCCGGTGACGTTGAATAATCGGCAAACCATCAAGCTGGTGGTCGATACCGGCGCCAGCTACACTTTCATCTCCCACGCGCTGGCGCGCGATCTCGCCATCGATGTAAGCCGAATCGCAAAGACCGTCCCCTTCCACACCGCCAACGGCGTGGTCGAAGCGCCGCTGACCAATCTCGACTCGATCACCGTGGGCGGCATGGAAATCAAAAATCTTACCGCCGCCGTGCACGATACCACGCCAGACTCAACCGCCGCGGGACTCCTGGGGTTGAATTTTTTGAGCAATTTCCGCATGGACATCGACACGCAAAAAGGTCTTTTGCATCTGGAAAAAAAATAAGCCGCAACCGTGGCTCTGGGCAACGGTTGCGGCCTTGCTGTTGGCGCGCGCTTCGCTGGTTTGAGTTGCGCCAATATCTACTTGTCACCAGGCCGAGCTGTATCAATATTTAGCGAGCCGAAACGGTCCTCATGCTGCTTGACGATGTTGGTCAGCAACGCCGACAAACGCTTGGCCGCGTGAGGACTCAAAATAATCCGGTCGGTCAACTGCACCGTCATTTCCTTGGTACCCGCTTGCCATGCTTGGTTCACGCCGAACATCATCACGACTTCTTCCCGCGTGCTCATCACGTTGCACACGTTGGCGTAGGAACTCTTCATGTTGGTATCGTCCCACTTCACCTGCATCTGCGGCGCCGCCGCCGCTTGCACTGCAGCTGCTTCTTTCGCTTGATCCTTGGACATTTATTTTTCTCCTTTTCACTTCTTAATTTGTTGGTTTGTCTTGCAGAAAAAACTTCTTCCGGCTTTCCTGCGAAGAAGTATTCACCACAGAGTAATTCATGTACCGGTCGGTACAACACTGCGCATGAAAATTAAAACGTTACAAATGTTCTAACAATGTTTGGCTCTATAAACCTGTTTTCATAAGAGGCACAGAGTTCGCATGGTTCGACAAGCTCACCATGAACGGAGGAAAGCCGCGCATCCTGAGCTTCGTCGAAGGACGCGCCTCCGCGGTGAACTATCCGAATCATTGTCTCGGCGATAAAATCTCCGTTGTCCGTTTGTCTCTTACCGCTGTCACCTAGTCCGGGCGCAGCATGCTGCGCCCCTACGGCTGCCGATTGTTCACCATTCACTGCTCACTGCTCATTCTTTACTCTTCACTTTTTAATTTTGAATTTCAAATTTCTAATTTATTAGCCAATCTCTATATGCCACTCGATCTGTCCCTGCGGCTCGAAGGTTATCTCTTCGGCATTTTCGCCAAGCCGTTTCTTTTTCTGGCCAAAGACGTTCTGTTCCCCGTCCTTGCTGTCAAACCCGGCGTAAACGAACTCAGGGAAGTTGGCGCCGTTGCGTTTGCTCCAGCCGCTATTCCAACCGAGCGGCGCGCCATGGTGCGAATCGTTCATGTCCCAGTCGATCAAGCGTTTATCGGTGAAACTATCTACGCCTTTCGACTCCACCTGCTCGGCGATTTCAAACGAGCGATAATTTTCCGCCTGCCGTCCCAGCTCACGGGTGCCCGCCGCCAATGTCGCGCCCATCATCTCGCCGGCGTCATGATCGTAGCCGAGCACATGGCCGATCTCGTGCATCACCACCGTGAGCAAATCCATCCGCCCATAGGCGTCGCTCGCTCGCGCCGCCATGAAAGATCCTTCGTCAAAGCGGAACTCACTGCTGTCGAACGGCGTCGAATCGACAAACCAGCCATAGCCCGCCGCGCTGGCATCGATCAAGATCGTTGCGCCAATTGCCTCGCCGAGAATCCAGTCCGGGAGCTCCGCGACCTGAGCCCGCAGCGCATTCAACTGCGCCAGCATTTGCTCGGGCAGTCCAGTGTCCGCCCAGCGCTGTTTGGCTTCGGCCACAATCGCTGGAAGATCGGCTTGGCTCAAGGGCTGAACGCTGGAGACCGGCGCGCCTTCCTCAGCCAGCAGCAAGGCGCGACTCCCAGTCTCTGGATGGGCCTGCTGGTTGCCGTGGTGTAGATTCCCGGCGACGAAAAGCACCAGGTTGCCATTCGGGTCCCTAATTTCGATCTGGGCGAAATCCTTCACGCCGGCCTCACCGCTGTCGGTGAAGATGAACCGTACCGTGTAGCCAGGCTGGTTGTTGAACCGGCCTATGCCTGCCCCGATCATGGTATCGAACGGCGCTGGGCGCGGCAGCGGGTTGAGATTAGGATCGTCGAAGCAGTTCACCAAGGAGAGCTGTTCGAGATGGAAGTTATTTTTATCGAAGTTGACTTCTAGATTGTTCGGCCCGGTGTCGATGTCACAGTGCAATTCGAAGCCGTGCGTAACCCGCAGGCCGTCATCCGTGAAGATGCTGCCGCCGCCAGTCATCCGGCCGCCGTCATGTCCAGGGCTCGTCGCCACATAATGCACTGGGTCGTCATCCCTAATGGCTTCACCCGTTACAGTGTTGATACCGGTGACTTGGGCCACGTTAACGTAGATTCCCTCGTGCAACTCAGGCGTGAAGACGCCCTGCGACGTAAACAACCAGGTTTCATTGCTGTCGAGCAAACCGTCTCGATCCGTGTCGCCGACGTTGGTCTGACCGCGCAGTACCGGCAGCGGGGCAAAGTCGTCGGCGCTAGCGTTGGTCCCCCCGTCGTCCAGAATGGCGATATTTCTCAACGGGTCGCTACCCAGGTTACGCACCTGGAAGGTCCAAATCGGCGTCGATCCCGTCAATA
>CAYZJE010000475.1:0-25903 GCA_964478485.1 uncultured Syntrophobacter sp.
AAATAGCGCCGCCGGTCCTGATCGTCGGTAAAGATCGCCTGCCCCTGATTACCGCGACACATGACACGATAGAGCGCGCCTATGAAATGCACCCGCGGTTTTCTTGCCATCGGGATGCGAGGTTGCGTAAGGCGAGCAACAACATCAATAATTAGGCACGCTGACCCCATATTTCGCCTGACCCCTACTCGACCCTCGACCTCTGGGGTTTCGAAAATATTAACCAGATGTTTGTCCAGTTAGTCAACAACGTCCCGTAACTGTTACTGCAGCCTGCCCCATACTAGATTCTTCAAGTTGATTTTTAATAGGAAAGCACGTTAACCTCTCAGCATGCGGCGAGGAGCTACTTTCGACAGCTCCTTCTGGGTCCACGTCGTTTACGTGAATCTAGTGGATTTTCTTCTGGACGACTTTGACCTTGTATGCACGAGATCGGTTGAGCGCGAATTGGGGGGTGAAAACACCACGAGTCAACGTCTCAAGTCATTGCTGGCCGACCATACCATTCACCGAGCCACGGCAAACGTGGAAAGACTTAAACTCTATGGTGACGGAGAACGCGACGCTATCAATCTGGCATTAGAGAAACATCTTACGTTACTCATTGATGACTGGCGGCCCTATGAAGCAGCACAGGCAGCCGGAGTGCAGGTTGTTAACTCGCTTGCCTACATAGCCCAGCTTTACCAACAAGAACGTATGGGATTAGAATCGGTGCTCGGAACAGTTGGACGGTTGGCGCGACGAGGGACACTCAGACCGGAGTGGATTGAGTCCGTCTTGAAGATCATCGCCGAACTTCGTAAGAAGGGAGAACAGCATTGAAATCCGAGAAAAAAACTAAGACGACCGTCAGCGTGCAGCTGACACACGAAGACCACGACGCGTTGCGTCGCCTCTGCGCGTTGAAAAAGACCTCTCGGCGAGAATATCTGTCTGCCCTGGCCAAAAACCAGTTGAAGAAAGAACTCCTGCAGTACGCCGTCGAAGAATATTCGAATGGCAGAGCCTCATTGAGCGCTTTAGCAAAGAAAACCGGGCTGGATGTGCCAACCATCATGGATGGAGTTGCACGAGTCACAGGGGAAGGCAAAAGAGCGGTAGAAGGATTTCTCTCAGCGGTGAAAACGATTTCCGAAGTGAGCGAAGACCCGGAATTTTACCGCGTTGCGGTTAAAGCGTTAGGGCGCTAACAACCCGACAAACATCGCTTATCAACCGACTAGGACTGTCGCTCCACGAATTCTTCCGACGGGCTCTCGAAAACCGAAGGGCCGCTACTTAAGCGGCTCTTCGGTGTCAGATGCGGAATAATTTCAATTACGACAGCGTCGAATCATAGGACTGCCCGTCATCAACCGCCGCGTTTTCAGGATGCATGCTCTTCGGAACGGTTACATTCACCGATCCGCTGCACACGCCGCCGTGCCCATCGTTAGCCGTAAAGTTCACTCGGTAAACACCCCATTGCCACTGCCGCCGCGCTCGACGCGCAAGAGTGAGCGAGTTCAGATAGAACCGCCGGTCCTTATCGTCGGTAAAGATCGCCTGCCCCTGATTGCCGCGACACATGACATGATAGAGCGCGCCGGTGAAATGCACCCGCGGTTTTCTTGCCATAGCGATGCGAGGTTACGTCAGGCGAGCAACAACATCAATTAGGCACGCCTGACCCCATATTCATATTCAAAGATGAAGCTCGCCGTTGAAATGGCGCGCAAAGCGGCGGCGAGCAATTCAACAGTATTGCTCCTCGGCGAAAGCGGCACGGGCAAAGAACTATTCGCCCGCTACATTCACAATCATAGCGAACGAGCCAATCGACCGTTCATCGCGATCAATTCCGTCGGCCTTTCGAAAGAGCTTTTAGAAAGCGACCTATTCGGCCACGAGCAAGGCGCCTTTACCGGCGCGCACAAGATGAAGAAAGGAAAGATCGAGCTGGCCAACGGCGGCACCATATTCTTTGACGAGATCGGCGATATTTCGCGGGAGATGCAAGCGAAGCTTTTGCGATTCCTGCAAGAGCGCGAATTCGAGCGGGTCGGCGGCGTTACGCCGATATCGGTCGATGTGCGAGTGATCGCGGCGACCAACCGTGATTTAGGCGCGGCGGTCAAGAGCGGCGCTTTTCGCGACGATCTCTACCATCGGCTCAACGTCGTGGCGATTACCCCGCCGCCGCTGAGAGATCGCCGAGAAGACATTCCAATCCTGGCGGATTTTTTCCTGCGCAAGTTTGCCAGTGCGACCGGCCGCAATGTCACGGCGATCAGCGCTGGCGCTCTGGCGAGAATGATGGCCTACGATTGGCCGGGCAATGTCCGCGAATTGGCCAATGCCATCGAACGCGCCGTCGTGCTCGGTTCAGAAACCGTGATCAGCGCAACGGACCTGCCAGCTGGGCTGGACGGCGAATCGATGGCGACGACTTCGGAGAGCGGCGCTTATCACGATGGGGTCAATGCGGCGCGAAAAGAAATGGTCGTCAAAGCTCTGCGCCAAACCGGCGGCAACCGCGCCGCCGCCGCCCGGCTGCTGGGCCTTGAGGGGAAGTATTTTCTCAGACTAATGAAGTCTCTGGGAATCGACTAGCGCAAGACGGTCGCTCAACATCAGTCTTCCGCCGAGCACGCCGGTTCGGGACTTTACGTATACCTTCGCGTCTGTTGACCTCGCGCCAAGGTCAACGATAAACTAGCTTGCGGATGGGCGATCTAGATCGGAGAGCGCTAATGGGTAAAACAGAAATCGTAACCGGCACACTCGTCGACGATCGTACAGTTGCGTTGGACAAGCCAGTGCCCTTGCGTCCGATGAAGGTGCGCGTCTCTATCGAACCCCTCGATGAAAAGCCTCGTCGGCTCTACCGTCCCGAGGTCATTGCTAAAATTCATGCGGCGCAAACCGCTCGCGGTCACCGCCCACCGAGCCGCGAGGAAGTCGACCTCCGTATACAGTCTGAACGCGAAAGTTGGGGAGATTAGCCCTGGTTATTTATGTCGACACGGCGCCGTTGATTTACTTGGTTGAGCATGTGCCACACTACGGCGATCTCGTGGCACAACGTTTGTCCTCAACGGATGCGCTCGTCGTCAGCGACCTTTCCCGATTGGAATGCCGAGTCAAGCCAATGCGCGACGGCAACACCGCGCTTCTCGATGAGTTCGATCGTTTCTTCAACGAATCGGTGAGCGATGTTCTCGCTCTGTCTCGTGAAATCATCGATCGTGCAACGGAAATACGGGCGCGCTACGCATTCAAGACGCCCGATGCAATTCACCTAGGCGCTGCCACATTATCGAATTGCGAGTTGTTTCTGACCAATGATCGTCGTTTAGATCGTTTCGCCGAGCTGCCGTCGTCGCATTGACCGCGTCATAAGCTCTTCGGCCAGGCGGACCTGCGCGAACGCAAGGCAGTTCTGCGGTTGCCAGTCTCTACTTCTCTTCTCACGTCAAGCATGCCCTGGACTTAATCGATGGGACCGCCAAAAACATAAATTTCGAATTAGTTTTTGAAACTTTGCGGCCTTAGCGTCTTTGCGGGAGATATTCTGACCGCAGTGAAATTTTTCGCGCCCTTTGCGTTATTTGCGGCTAATTCTCTTCTTGCCTACACTCGCTCCAGCGCGGCAGCGAGATCGGCAATCAAGTCAACCGTGTCTTCGATGCCGACGGAGTAGCGAATCAGATTATCTTTAATCCCCACCATCAAGCGCTCTTCCGTGCTGAGCTCGTAGAAGCTCATCAGCGCCGGCTGCTCGATCAAGCTCTCGACGCCACCGAGCGAGGGGGCGATCTGCGGGATGCGGCAAGCGTCGACGACTCTCGAAGTCGCTTCAAGATCGCCGGCGATCTCGAAGGACACCACGCCGCCGAATCCGCGCATCTGCCGGCGCGCCACTTCATGCTGCGGATGGGACGGCAGCCCGGCATAATGCACGGCGCGAACCTTGGGATGGTTCGAAAGAAACTCGGCCAGCCCTTGGGCGTTGGCATTCTGCCGCTCGATGCGGAGCGCGAAAGTCTTTAAGCCGCGCACCAACAGATAGGCCGCCAACGGGTCAATTATCGCGCCGGTGATATGCTGCAGAGAGCGAATGCCGTCGACCAGTTCTTCGGAGCCGAGCACCGCGCCGGCCAGCAGGTCGTTATGGCCGCCCAAATATTTGGTCGCCGAGTGCAGCACCAGATCGATGCCAAACTCCAGCGGCCGCTGGTTGTACGGCGTCGCGAAGGTCGCGTCGATCAAAGTTTTCACTCGGTGGCGCTTGCCGATCTCGGCGAAGCGCTCCATGTCGACGATCCGGTTATAAGGATTGGTCGGCGACTCGCTGACCAGCAAGCGCGTGGTCGGGCGGATCGCCTCTTCAATGGCTTGATAATCGCCGGCCGGCACCACCGACACTTCGATGCCGTAACGATGCAGCGTCTGGCCGAGAAACTGCCGGGTGCGCCGATAAGAATCGTCGGTGACGACGACGTGAGAATTGTGCGACAGCACCGCGTACAGGGCGGTGGTGACCGCGGCCATGCCGCTGGAAAACAGCAAGCAATCTGCCGCGCCTTCCAACGCCGCGAGTTTTTGCTCGGCGATGCGCTGGGTCGGGTTGCCGTAGCGGCCATACTCTTCGCGCTCGATCTTGCGTTGAAAATGATCGTGCAACTCCTGGGTGTCGGCGAAAGTATAGGTCGCGGTCTGGATAATTGGAGTAGCCAGGGAATTGCCCAGCTTGGGGCGCGGTTCGCCGCCGTGCACCGCCAGCGTGCTAAAGCCGAACGCTTTGCCGGCTGGATTCTTGGTCGAAAACTTCTTCGTCATTGCTACTTGCCTGTATCATTACGCCTGAATGTCTTCACCGCTCACGCCAGCTTTCAAGAACCGCATGGTGCGCATAGCGCACCCTACGAATCTACTTGCCTGTATCGTTACGCGGGAATGTCTTTTCGGCTCCTGTCATCGTTCAACGATCGGATGGCGCTTAAATATTTGCGCGGCGCCAGATCCCAGAGGGCGGGTTTCAAACCCGCCCCTACGAACCCCAATTCTTTTTTGCGCCTTTTGCGCTCTTTGCGGTTATTTCTTCGAATCCGAATTTCCTTACTTTACGCCCTTTACGTTCTTTGCGGCCATTCCCCTCGCCGCTCAGTGATCGAGCAAGCGCACGCGCTCGACGTAGCGCGAGATCGCGTCGCTGATTTTCTTCGGATCGGCGCTCACTTCCACCGGACGGTTTTGCTGCGTGCCGCGAATGCCTTCCAGCGCCCCGGCGTGATAGGCGATCTTCTGATCGGCGAACTTAAGCCCATGGGCGGTGGAGATCACCACGACGCGCTCGCTGTGATGAATGATTTTTTTCTGCACCAGCTTGCGCAGCGCCGCCAACGCCACGCCGGTATGCGGGCAATTGAACATGCCGGTGCGGTCGGCGCGGGCAACTTCCTCGGCGAGCTCGAACTCCGAAGCCTGCTCGACCACGCCGTTGAATCGTTGCAGCGTGGCAATCGCCTTGCGGATACTCACCGGGTTGCCGATCTGAATCGCGCTGGCCAGAGTTTTTTGCGCCACCATCGGCTCGAAGTGCTCGAAATTTTTCAAGTACGAAAGATACAGCGGATTGGCGTTTTCGGCCTGCGCCACGCAGATGCGCGGCAGCTTCGAGATCAAGCCGAGCTCGTGCATCATCAAGAACCCTTTGCCGAACGCGCTCACGTTGCCGAGATTGCCCCCCGGCAAAATCACCCAGTCGGGCACTTCCCAGTCAAACTGCTGGACGATCTCAACGGCAATCGTCTTCTGCCCTTCGATGCGCAGACTGTTCATCGAATTGGCCAGATACAGCCGCTTTTGCTGGGTTACTTCCTGCACCGCCGCCATGCAGCCGTCGAAGTCAGTGTCCAACGACAATACCAGCGCGCCATTGGCGAGCGGCTGCACCAGCTGCGCCGGTGAAACCTTATCGCGCGGCAAGAACACCACCGTCGGGATACCCGCCGCGGCGCCATAGGCAGCCAACGCCGCGGAGGTGTCGCCCGTGGAAGCGCAGGCCACCGCGTCGATGGGCTCGCCGTTGGCGATCATCTGATTGACCACCGAGACCAGCACGGTCATGCCCAGATCCTTGAACGACCCGGTGTGCGAATTGCCACACTGCTTGACCCAAAGATCTTCGAGCTGAAGCTGCTTGCCGTAGCGATTGGCCCAAAAAAGATTGGTATTGCCCTCGCAAGTGGAGACGATATTTTCGTTGTCGATGAATGGAACGACCCACTCTTTTTTCGCCCACACGCCGGAGCCGTAGGGATAGATGTTTTGGCCGACCCGCCCATCGAAGAGCTTGATCCACGCCGCCGCGGCGCGGGCGCTGAGCGCGTCCATGTCATGGCGCACCTCGAGCAAATCGCTGCAGGTTGGACAACGGTAAATAATCTCGACCAGGCTATATTGCCCCGGACACCCGTTAATGCACTGAAACCACGCGTTATAGCTCATGGCACAAAACCTTCTCCGCCTACGCGGACAACATGACTATTAGACTCGCGCTCCGAAACGACAAACACGGCAGCGACTAATCATTGGTGGTTGCATATTGTGCCCGCTTTGCCGAATTTTTCCAATGCGTGCCGGAACGAAAAACTCCGACTCCTTACTACTCACTCTTCGCTTCTTACCCCTTGCCCTTCACCCTTAACCGCATTTATCTTACGGATTCGCGTCGATCCAAGACTTGGCAAGATTGATGACGAACCGTTCCGCATCGTCGCTACTTTTGAAGCGATCCGACAAGCCGGCGATGCTATGCGAGCGGCGCTCGCCATCGGCCTTCCAAGTAATCTCCGCGCCGGCGCTCCAGTGCTTGTCGCTCTGATTAAGCGACGCGAAGGCGATGATCAAGCGTTCGTTATAGTACAGATTAGCCACAGTTGGAAAAACTATATCGCATGGAAATAGCTCATTGACAACCGCTGTGATGTGGGCACATATTGCCGCGGTCGTTTTTGGCGTCGTCGGATTTGTTACGTCCCATTCGCTAAACCGTGCATCGATCTTAAGACGAGCAGTCTGCCTTCAACAATGCCTCCGGTCTCGTGCAGAACCAGAGTCGGCCCATCGCCGCGCAGCTTAGCGCGCCGCGCGTACTCGACCGGCCAGGGACTCGGGAACCGGATGCGAGCGACGATATGATGCCGTATCTTCTCCCCCGGATCGGACAGCAAGGAGCCGTAGGCGAAGATCGCCAGATTATTTTTCTCGTAAGCTTCAGCCACCTAACCTCGCCGCCGGTTGAGAACGAGCACGCTTCCCGCCGTTAGCATCGTCGGCCCGACATACCAATTCTGCATCGTCAACGGGCATTTGCGCCCCTTGGAAATGTCGCGATCCTTCCTCTCTACTGCCTACCGCCGCCGCTATTTCTTTCCGTCTTCGCTGGCTTGCCCTTTGCGTCACAGAATGCCCAGCGAAGCGCCCAGAAACTACGCCGCGAAAAGGATGATCGAAGCTATGTCACAATCCTATACCAACACCGCATTGCTCATCGACGACACCACCGACTTTGGCGCCGTCGAGAAGCTTACCAAAAAAGTGATCCGTGACGGCGAAGAAGCCTTGCTGCTGGCGATGTTGGAAATGGCTACTCAAGATTTCCAAAAGTACATCCTTGCCACCGACGCGCAGGGCAAAGCGTTGTTCCGAGAGGCGGAGGAGTGGATTTTGACTAGCGATAGCCGGTGGTTTTTTTCCTTTGAGAATGTCTGCCGCCATCTAAATTTTAGCCCGAGCTACATTCGCCGAGGTCTGATGCGTTGGAAGGAAACCAAACTCCGCGCCCATGCCGAGCAATCCGTCAACAACCCGGAACAGCCCGCGGCAACTGAAGCCGTCGGCGCGGCGATTGACAGCGATAATAAATAATAGCTTGGACATGAATTAACTTAGCGCGGTCGCTGAACGGCGTCTGCCAGCCGGTAGAGTAAAGCTTCTGTTTCCTCGAACCCAAGACAAGCGTCGGTGATGCTCTGGCCGTAGGTTACGGGTACATCCTGACGCCCAGCGACTAGGTTGCTCTCGAGCATCAGCGCTCGAACGGGTGAATCTCGCAGGTTTTGCATGAGCGCTTCAGCCACATCGATCTGCCGAGCCGCATCCTTCTCGCTGTTGCCATGGCTGCAGTCCACCATGAGGACCTCGGGAAGTTCGACCGCACGAAGCAGCCCTACCGCGCTTTCGACGGAAGCAGCATCGAAGTTGGGTCCGGTCTCACTACCGCCACGAAGCACGAGATGAGCGTAGGGATTGCCGGTGGTTTCCAGGATCGCCGGTGCGCCTTCCTTGGTGAGGGACGGGAACAGGTGCCGGCTGCGCGCCGCCTGTATCGCGTCCACGGCCACCTGGACGTTACCGTCGGTGCGGTTCTTGATGCCGACCGGCATCGACAAACCGGACGCCAGCTCTCGGTGTATTTGGCTCTCCGCGGTGCGAGCTCCGATCGCACCCCAGCTGATCAGGTCGGTAAAGAACTGGCCAAAGGTCGTATCGAGAAACTCGGTCCCAGCGGGAACCCCCAGCTCCAGAATATCGGCGAGCAGTTGCCGAGCCAGGCGTAAACCCTTGTTGATGTGGTAGGACTCGTCTAAGTCGGGATCGTTGATGAGTCCCTTCCAGCCCACCACCGTTCGCGGCTTTTCGAAGTAGACGCGCATGACAATAAGAAGCGCAGCGGAGAGCGCGTCGGCGATCGGCTTGAGTCTGCTCGCGTACTCGAGCGCGGCCTTGGTGTCGTGCACGGAGCAAGGCCCGACGACCACGAGGAGCCGCGCATCCTTGCCGTCAAGAATCGCCTCGATGGCTCGGCGCGCCTCGGATACTCTTGTCGACGCGGTGTCGGTGAGGGGAATCTCCTCCGCGAGTATGGCCGGCGCGAGCAGTGGCCGGACTTTGACGATACGTAGATCGTCAGTCTTCATGGTTCGATTCGCACCCAGAAAGAACCCGAGAATTTTCGCGACAGGCGCGCGTCAGCGCCTCTTCGACAACCCAAGGCGCTGCCGGAGGAATTAATTGGACTATAAACGAAGCCCCTTCGCGGGCGGGGATTTAACCCCGTCCTTGACCAAAGAGGATGCTCGCCCCCTTTGGAAACCCCATTTAATGGTTCCACGCTGAAATCAGCGTGGTCACAACAAATATCTCGCATTTTGGCTAGAGAGTAGCCGAGTATGGGAAATTTTGCCAACCAAATGCCGGGAACCGTTAGGAGGGGGAGCCCGAACCAGACCACTCTATGACAAGATGTAACGACCCGATTTTCTTGTACCGACTCGCTGCACCAAACCAGCCTCGATGAGGGGATTGAGCAAATCCATTGCCCCTTGTTTGGAAACACCGAGACCTTGCCAAATCTCTTGTGGCAGGAGACTCGATCGCTCCCGAAGCATATGCAGCAATTGCTCTTGTTTGGGCCGCAACACAATTTTCTTTGAACCCGACTCCGCCGTTAACCGCTGAATTCTTGACCAGACCTTAGCGAGCGTCAGGTCGAGCCCTTCCGCCGCGTACTCCAGCCATTCGGTCAAATCTCCACCTTCTCTTCTCACCCTATCGAGGGCTTCGTAATAACGAGGGCGATCTTCCCAATAAAACTCGTCGACTGAAAAAATATGGTGCGTGTCGAATCCGCGACGGTAAAGTTCCCAAAGCGCCAAGGCGCGACCCGTGCGTCCGTTGCCGTCGGCGAACGGATGAATTTCCTCAAATCGGTAATGGATTACCGCGGAGCTGATAACGGGTGACCACTGCGCAGCGTCTTTATTCCACCAGTAAAAAAGTTCCGCCATCAATCCGGAAACCTGTTCCGGCGGCGGCGGAAGATAAGGACCTACCCGCACCCGCATCTCCCGATAACGGCCCGCCCGCCCTTGATCCATGACGTCCGACGCAATGATGGCGTGGAGCGCTAACACATCTTCATGGACAATCTTTTTCTGGCGCTGGTGTTTTTCGACAAATCGTAGCGCCGCGAAGTAATTTAAGACCTCTCTTCTAGACCGTTCAGCCGCCACGGGCAGTGTTTGCCCCGCCTCGAGCATGCGTACCTGTTCCAACGTGAGCGGATTGCCCTCGATCGCGGTGGAGCTATGAGTATTCCGCACTCGCGTATCCCTTTGCAGAATAGGAATCCAGCTGACCTGAATCGTCGCAGCGTGGATTCTTTCCCGCAGCGCCGCGATCTTCTCGATAACCCCTAACAGTCGTGGTGTGATGGTGAAGCCGGGCTGATAAGCCATGTGCCCAGCTTATTGATGAGTCAAGTGTAAGTCAAGTTATCAGTCAAGCTGTTTGAACCGCTCGTTGAAAGCGCCTTCGAAAGCCTAAGGCGCTGCCGGAGGAATAAATTGGACAACTATCTCGCATTTTGATTGTTGTCGAATTTCCAAATGCGCACTTGTCTGCCGCGTGCGCGCAACACCGGAGCAGCCATTTCTTGAAGGCAAACCACAGCGCGCACCTTTTCCGGGAAAGGCAGTGCCGCGAGCTTATGGCGACGCGCTTCCTTTGCAGCGAATAGCCGGGCGATTTCCGGTTTCAGGGTGTCCATTGCTTCCATTTCCCTTCTAAGCTGTGGCGCTGGAGAACGCCGGCCAGGTAAATCGTATCCAATTCCGCTTGCTCGCGAATAATACGCACTCGTTCCCGGTCTTTGTCCCGGCCAGTCTGCAAACAGATGGCGATCAGATGTTCCGCCCGCACCACTCTTGTCGGCACTTCTTCGTATGAAATCTCGCGTGCCTCCGCCAACGCCTCTTCGAGTAAGGGATTATAAGCGGGAAGAAACTGAACCGGCACACCTTCGATCAGCACGCATTCTCCTTCCTCGGCGTATCCACGCGCGCGCAGCCCGTCATATAGCGGGGCGAGCGAAAGCAAATTCTCGCTTTGCGGTAGGACCACAAATACGTCCAGGTCGAACGTGAGCAGCGGTTCAACGTAAAAGGTTGCGCCCATCGCGCCACCAATCGCGTAGCGGTCGAGTACACCGCTACGTTCGAGTTCATTCAGAACTTCTAAGGTGCGTTTCATCGCTGACTTTCCGCACAGTTTACCACAGCCTCAAGGTTTGGCTCCAGCGCGAGTCGCAAGAATCCAGCTCGCCCCAGCGAGCAAACAGAATACGCGCTTGACAGTGTCGTATTCGCCAGGGATCGCTGTCCGAAAGGCTCCAAAAACACTCCGATCCTTGTCTGGGAAAATTCTATCGAATTTTCCTGTGTCGAGCGAGAAGAATTTGCAGCGACGCTAAACGCGCTTATGGCCGTACCGAGATATAACTAACCGCGCTTTCGCACTGGCGCATGAGATCGGTACGACGAGCAAACACTTCATCCGCGGTGCACTTTTCCTGGCGGCAGGCCAGCGCCATGTCGATCGGTTTGAGGTCAAGATCAGGCGGTTGGACTCGGTGCAGATATTCGACCGCACGGTCGTTGGAATTCATCGCAAGATTATCCCAGCTGTAAATCAGCCGCGCGGCGTAGAGAATCGCCCGGATGTACGGTTTGCGGTTCGCCGGGATCAACTCAGTCAATGCATATAGCTCAGGCAATCTCGGCTTCCAACTTTTTTCGATGCTTCTCAGCAGCTCATCGCGAATCTCTTGCTTGGTGGGCCGGCGGAACTGCGGCTTGTGGCCGTTGAGTAACGGCACACCATGATCGAGCAAATCGAGCCGATCCAGGTTCGGTAAGCGTCCCCAAATGAATTCGGGATTGCCCCAGAAGACGGAAAGCTTCCTACCGTACTCAGCGTCCAGTGTTTTCGCTTCGGCAATCAACCCAGCCATCCGCGCTGGAGCGTCCGGGCAATTGAGCAGCAGCCCGACATCGATGTCACTGTAGATGTCGCTAAAGCCGCCGTGGGCGAGACTCCCAAGCTTGTA
This sequence comes from uncultured Syntrophobacter sp., assembly GCA_964478485.1. Taxonomy (GTDB): domain Bacteria; phylum Desulfobacterota; class Binatia; order UBA9968; family UBA9968; genus DP-20. The sequence goes on from CAYZJE010000475.1 coordinate 11,942, forward strand.
AGCATCGACAAGCGAAGAGCCGAGCTTCACTTGAAAGTACTCGGCGACGCGAGCAACGAAGTCGACTATTTCGTTCATTTGCAGCCTCCCAGTCGAAAACATTTGACCATCAGCAAGGCAATGAACAAGATTTCTCCCCCCGGTCGAAATGACATCGGAGGGCGGGTTTGAAACCCGCCCCTACTTCGTGCTCCCTTCGACCTTGCTCAGGACATGCTTCGTGTCCTTCATGGTAAAAGCATCTTCACAGTAAACCCGGAAGAACCAATATTTTTTCTGGTATACCGCGGCGCAATCGCTCTTTGCAATCCATCTTCCATCCTCGATCCTCCATCCTCGACCTTATCCGCAGCCGCCACGCTGGACAACCACATGCGCTTTGCAGTAAGGGAAAAGGAACAATATCAGGCAAAGGAGCGATTATGGGAACAACGCTAATCACCGGGCTAGGCTTGGTCGGCACATCCTACGCGCAGAACGCGCTCAAACGGGGCGAAAGCGTGGTCTTCTACGATTTCGCCCCGCGTAAAGATTTTCTCGCCCACAAACTCGGCAGCGCCAACGTCGCCGTCGTGCAGCGCGATATTCGCGACCTGCCGTCACTGATCGAAACCATTCAGAAATACAAATGCGACACCGTCTTGCACACCGCTGGTCTTATCGGCGGTAAAGTCGCCAATCCGATCTACTCGGGCTTGCAGATCAACGTCATGGGCACGATCAACGTCGCCGAAGCCGTGCGTCTCACCGGCGTCAAACGTTTGGTGCAGATCAGCACCTTCGGCGTCTACGACCGGCGCCAAGGAGAGCCCAATCCAATTGACGAAGGCTTTCGCCGCGGCCCGGGCGAAGCCTATGGCAATTCCAAAGTCGCAAAGGAATTGATGGTCGAAGCCTATCAGCGCCTGTACGGCTTCGAACTGATCGTCTTGCGTTTGGCCAATGTCTATGGCGTCGGCCACTTCGCCGGAGGTTCGGGCGGCGGCGAGATGGTGCAGAACATGCTGCAGACCGGCATCAAAGGCGGCGTCGTTAAAATCTCCCAAGAAGTCGCCCGCGACTTTGAATATGTTTACTACAAAGACTTGGGCCGCGCCCTGGACAAAGCGGCAACCGCACCGCTGAAAGAACCGGTCACACTGAACATCGGCACCGGCGTGGTCATCAAATTCGACGATCTGGTCGCCACCGCGGAAAAACTGCTGCCGAATCTGCAAGTGGAAATCATCCCCGGCGTAAAACCGCGCTCGGCCAAACAGCCGATGGTAATCGAAAAGGCCAAGCAGGTGCTCGGCTGGACTCCCGACTACGACATCGTCGCCGGCTTCAAAGACTACATCGAAGAATTAAAAGCACTCGGATGAGATGGCCGCATCCTTCGACAGGCTCAGGACAATCGGGAACGCAAAGGGCGCAAAAAAGTGGGCGGGTTTGAAACCCGCCCCTACCAAAACTTCGTGCTCGTAGCCGGTGGTAAGCATAGTCGAACCTTGTCCTTCGTGGTGAAATATTCGCTTGTCCTTTGCGGCCTTTGCGTCTTTGCGCGAGAAAATCCCAAATCTTCGATCTTCTGTTTTGCGAACTTTGCGTTCTTTGCGGCCAACATCTCCCTCCGGATCACAGCGGCAGCACGCCTTTCTTGCCACTCTTATAGCCACTGTAGCGCATTGTCTTTCCGTCGGTCTCGATAATGATCGCGCCATCTTCGTAGGTGCTGCGAACCTCGGCGCCGGCCTCACGATAACGATCCGTCACCTCCTCTCGTTGCGTCTCCGACCGGCTCCGCGCGCCGGCGGATAAGATCGCCAGCTTCGGCCGGACAGCGGCAATGAACTCTTTGGTGCTCGCCGTCGCGCTGCCGTGGCGCGGTATCTTTACGACTACGCTAGGAAGTTCCTCCACACGGCTTGTCAAAAGCGCCTCGTCGCGTTTATCGATATCGCCGGCGAACAGAAAGCGCGCCTTGCCGAAGTCGACGCGCAGCACCACGGATGCGTCATCCGCCTGTTTCGATGATGGATAAAGCACACAGAGTCTGGCTTGCTCGATGACACGGCATGGCTGGTCCGCGGCGAGTGTCGTGCGCGGAATTTTGTTTCGCTCCAATTCCTCTTCTAAGTCTTCGAATCGCTGCGTCTGACCTTTCGCCGGGCCGGACCAGAACTCACTCGGGGCAAACTCTTTGACCAGGACGCGCATGCCGCCATAGTGGTCGATGCGGGCATGGCTGACCATAAGGTAGTCAACCTTGACGATTTTCCGCGACCGTAAGAATGGCGCAACGATCGCTTCGCCAGTGTCGAAGTCGCCGGTTGCGGCGCCGCCGGCATCGATCAGCAATACTTTTCCGCCGGGCAATTCCAGCACCGCCGCGTCGCCCTGTCCGACGTTTAGAAAAGTAACCCGTAATCGATCAACGCGCTGCCGCTCGCGCCACCAATAGCTCCCGTCGGCGCCAAGAACGACGATAGCAACGCCGGCAATCGCCCACACTTGCCATCTTCGCCTGATCGCGAACGCGCCCAAGATGAAACCGATGAAACCGTAGAGCAAAAATATTTCCAACGGATTGGGCGCTGGCACGCTGATGTTAGCCAGCGGCAACCGGGCAAACAGATCGACCAACCAAGTAGTTACCGACGAAAGCTTGTCGACTAACCACACTAATGCCGGGGCGGCGCCAGGAATAACGACGGCGCAAAAGCCGATGGCCAGTCCGAGCGGCACGATCAGGAAACCGACCAACGGCACAATCAGCGGATTGGCAACGAAACCGGCTAACGACAGATGCCCGAAGTAATGGGCGATCAACGGCCCGGTTCCCAAAGTCGCTAACAACGGCACGGCCAGATGCATGGCCACCTGCCGGGCTTTTTCTTTGAGCCAACTCTTTTCTTGGGGTAGCTCGTCGGTTTTCTTGCGTGGGAACCAATCGTGAATCCGCCGCGAGCCCCAGACGATAAACAACACGGCGAGAAAAGATAGCTGAAAAGAAATATCGGCGATGACGCCGGGCCAGACTAAAGCGATCAGCAGCGCGGCGAGAGTTAGACTCGTAAAAACCTCTTCCTCACGGTCGAGCAACACCGCCAGCTCATAGACTCCAATCATGATCGCCGAGCGTACCGTCGGCACCATCGCGCCGGCGAGCGCCGTGTAAAACACCACCGCCAGAAAAGAACCGAAGGTCGCGACTTTGAGCAGGTTCCAGCGCAACAGCAAATAGCCGCTGAACGACAAGCCGTAACGGATCAAGACGAACACCACCAACCCCAGCATGGCGACGTGCAGACCCGAGATTGACAAGACATGATTGACGCCGGCGGCGGTGAAGGCATTGCGCATTTCCTTGCTGAGCCGGCCCATATCGCCGACCACCAGCGCTTTGATCAGCGCGCCGTTGTCCGATGAAAAGCTTTGATCCAGGTAACGGCGAATCTGCCGGCGCAGATCTTCGACGAAGCCGGGCACCGCGCCCGCCTCGCGCGCCAGCAATTCAATTTCCTGATCGCCATCGAGAAACGCCGTCGCGTAAATTTCTCGGCGCGCCAGATAAGTCGCGTAATTGAAGCCGCCGGGATTGCCGCTATCTTGTGGCGGCTGCGGACGCAGCTGTAAGCGCACTCGGTCGCCGTAGCGCCACTCGCGGCGCACGGTCCGCAGGCTCACAAGAATATTGCCCGCGATTTCTTCGGCACCGGTGGGATGCCAAATGCGCTCGGCGCGCACTTGCCAGCGCGTGCGCTGTACCAATCGTTCAGGTTCTTGGCTAAGCCAACCTTCCAGATAGAGCGCGCCATCCCGCGCCATCACCGTGCGCACATGATTCGAGGCGAAATTTGGCAAGATCAGTTGGCGATGGCGCACATAGCCCACCGACAAAGCGATTGACGAAAGCAAGAGCAAGATGCCCCAGCCGCGCCAGCGCGCTGAAACGATCAGCAAAAGAAGGGGCAGTAGAACGACAGCGGCTTCGGCGGGAATCGTCCAGGGCAGAACCGCGATCGCTTGCCCGAGCAGCAGTGCTAATGTGGGCACGATGAGCCAAGCCGATGGATGAATTCTGACATACGCTCCATCGCTCAGCTGTGATTGCACCGCGGACAACATTGTAATTGGCGGAATCGGCTAATTTGGCGGCTGTTTCAGCACAGCCAACACTTCCTGCGCCAGCCGCTCGTTCATCGACGGCACTTGCATCAATTCCTGCAGCGAAGCTTGTTCAATGCGCTGCACGCTGCCAAAGGCGCGCAAGAGCGCGCGCTTGCGCACGCCGCCGATACCCGGCACTTGATCGAGCGCCGAAACGAGAGTTTGTCTGGAGCGGAGCTTGCGGTGATGGGTGATCGCGAAACGATGGGCTTCATCGCGCACTCGCTGGAGCAGAAACAGCGCGTTGGAATTGCGCTTGAGAATAACCGGATTACTTTGGCCCGGTAAAAAAACTCGCTCCGCCGATTTCTCGATCTCGGCGCTGCGCGGCGCCGCTTGCACCCGCATCTTCGCCAGGCCGACCGCGTCGACGCCGTCGATGCCAACTTCGCTCATGGCGGCCAGAGCCATCGCGAGTTGCCCTTTGCCGCCGTCGACGACGATCAGATCCGGCAGGTCGGCCTCTTCCTTGCCGCGGTTAAAACGCCGCTTGAGCATCTCCAGCATCATGCCGAAATCATCGCCGCCGGAACTCGCATCGATGGTGCGGATGCGGTAATGGCGGAATAAATTTTTATCGGCCTCGCCGCCGATGAAGGTCACCATGGAACCCACCGCATGAGCGCCATGGATCATCGAGATATCGAAGCATTCGATGCGCTGCGGATAGTTTTTCAAACGCAGATGGCTTTGCAGCTCGCGCAGCATCTTCTCGCGGGCCTTTTCCTGATCATGGCGGTCGGCAAAACTCTGGCGGGCATTTGCTTCGGCCATTTCAACCAAACGGCGCTTATCGCCCCGTTGCGGACAGAGGATCGCGATCCGTTTGCCTTTGCGCTCGGCCAGATACTCCTCACGCGCCGCGCGATCCTCCAGTTCCACCGGCAAGAGAATTTCGTCGGGAATGAAGCGTTGCCCCTGGTAGAACTGCGTCAGCAGCGCGGCCATGACCTCCTCGTCGGGAAACTCCAGGTCTTCCAGAGAATAGGACTGATTGGCGGTCAACTTGCCCTGGCGCACGAGCAAGACCTGTACTTCGATGAATCCGCCTTCGCGGTAAAGGCCGAATATATCCTGATCGCTGCCCCAATGGGCCACCATACGCTGTTTCTCTAACGTCGTCTCCACCGCCTGGATCTGGTCGCGAACCCGCGCCGCGCTTTCGAACTCCAAGGCATCGGACTTTTGTTGCATCTGTCGCTTCAGCTCGGCGACCAGCTCCTGTTGTTTGCCCTCGATGAACAGCATCGCCTGGCGCACTTGTTCACGATAACCATCCTGCGCCACCGGCAAAACGCAGGGCGCCATGCAGCGTTTGATTTGATGCTGCAGGCAAGGCCGGCTGCGGTTGCGAAAGTTATGGTCGGTGCAGTTGCGCAGCTGAAAATGCTTCTCGATGATATCGATGGTTTCCCGGGCGGCGATCGCGGAAGAAAATGGCCCGAAGTAGCGATTGCCGTCTTTGACGATCTTGCGGGTCGCGACAATGCGCGGCCACGCATGCTGTGTCGTCACTTTGATACTGAGATAGCTCTTGTCGTCCTTCAGGCGGATGTTGTAGCGCGGCTTATACTGTTTGATTAGGTTGTTTTCCAGGATCAGCGCTTCTTTATCGCTGCTGGTGACCAGCGTTTCGATATCTTCGACCCGCCGCACCAAGAATTGGATCTGCGATCGCTCATCGGAATTGTTGAAATAGGCGCGCACGCGCACGCGCAGATCCTTGGCCTTGCCGACGTAGATCACCTTGCCGGCTTTGTCGCGCATCAAATAGACGCCCGGCCGGCTTGGCAAACCCGCGATCTTGTCCGCAAGGGAATTCATTGGGTCATATTCATCGCTGCCGGAACTTGAGTGTTCGGCAAGTTTTTCTGCACAATCATGTCAAAGCACGACAAATTGGCGCGATCCCGAGCTTCGATTCAGCCGATCCGACGCTACTACAATTGACGACGAAAGCAGCTTCATTCCCAGCCGCACCGAAAACCGACAATAAATCCGTTTTGACCTGATCTGGCATGGCTTTTGGTTCACTCAGATTTTTAACTGGAACCAAAAATCAGCGCGAATTTAAATCGGGGGCAATCATGTTTGACCTAGAACATCTCTTGCAGCTCGGGGTCTTCAGTCAGCTCATTCCCGTTTGGCATGTGTTTTTCTTAATCGCCGGCATGCTGCCTTTCTTGCTGTTCAACCGGGTCAAGATCTGCTTGCTGATTACTTATCTTTTCACGTTTTATCTCGGCTTTATGGTTCAATGGGGTGACCACATCGCGACCACCGGCTCCATGCAGCCCTTCGTGCTTTACTCCTTCAGTGGTCTGGCGATCGCCGTGTTCTTCGTCGCCACGATATTTACCGAGGGGCCGGAGAAAAACAAAGCGCCCTGGGCAAGTCGCGGCCTAAGCCAAAATGACAACGTACCGACGGCAGAATTCCACGGCGATCCACTGGAACATGCGGTGAACGTTACCCAAACTTCGCAAGGCGAAGGTTTCACCAACCGCCTGCGTTGATATTCCGATTCTGCTGAAAAACTCGCGTTCACCCTTCGACAGGGCTCAGGGCGAACGGGGAGGGGATTGATAATCTTAAAAATCTTCCGTTCATGCTGACCCCTCGACAGGCTCGGGACTAAAGGCTGTCGAGGGGGCCTGCCCTGAGGCCCCTCGAAGGGTCGAAGCATTCCTAAGGGTTTTTCAGCAGAATCATATTCCAATAGCTAGCCCTCACCGTCAACAACCAACGCCGTTTCACGCAGGGCCAGTTCTTGCTGCTGGAGTTCACGAATCCGATCGCGTAGCTCGGCGGCTTTTTCGAACTCCAACCGCTCCGCCGCCTGTTTCATCTCTTTTCCTAACTTGCGAATCTGCCGCGCCAGCTCGGCCGCGCCATACTTGGCCGACGTTTCCGCCACCAGAGGAATATCGACATAATCCGCGTCATAAATTTTCACTAGCGGCGAACCCAGCGCTTTGACGATCGACTGCGGCGTGATGCCATGCTTCTTGTTAAAGGCCGCCTGCGTTCGGCGCCGCCGCTCGGTTTCGTCGATGGCGCGCTTCATCGATCCGGTTATAGAGTCCGCGTAAAGAATCACCGTGCCGTTTACATTGCGCGCCGCCCGGCCGATGGTCTGAATCAGCGAGCGATCCGAACGGAGAAATCCTTCTTTATCGGCGTCGAGAATCGCCACCAAAGATACTTCCGGCAGGTCGAGCCCCTCGCGCAGCAAATTGATCCCGACCAACACATCGAACTGGCCCATGCGTAGTTGGCGGATAATTTCTACCCTCTCGAGCGTCTCGATATCGGAATGAAGGTAACGCACCTTCACGTTCAAGTCTTGATAGTACTCGGTTAAGTCCTCCGCCATGCGCTTGGTCAAGGTGGTCACCAGCACGCGCTCGCGCAACTCGACGCGCTTACGAATCTCCTCCAGCAGATCGTCCACCTGGCTGCGCGCCGGCCGCACGCTGAGCGCCGGGTCCATCAACCCGGTGGGCCGAATCAACTGCTCGACCACCGCGCCGCTGCTGCTGCCAAGCTCAAAGGCGGCCGGCGTCGCCGAAACATAGATCGTCTGGCTCACGCAGGCGGCAAACTCCTCGAAATTGAGCGGCCGGTTGTCGAGCGCCGATGGCAAGCGAAATCCGTATTCGACCAGAGTTTCTTTGCGCGAGCGATCGCCCCGATACATGCCGCCGATTTGCGGCACGGTGACGTGGCTCTCGTCGATGACCATAAGAAAATCGCTGGGAAAATAGCTGATCAGCGTTGGCGGCGGCTCGCCCGGCTGGCGCCCGGTCAAATGGCGCGAGTAATTTTCAATGCCAGGGCAAAAGCCCATCTCTTCGAGCAATTCCAAATCATAGAGGGTGCGCTGCTCCAACCTCTGCGCTTCCAAGAGTTTGCGCTGATCGCGCAGCTCCTTGAGCCGCTCCTTGAGCTCGATGCGAATGGCCAGCACCGCCTGTTTCATCCGGTCCTGACCGGTGACGTAATGGCTCGCCGGATAGATCGTCGCCTTGTCGACTCGGCGCAGGACTTTGCCGCGGATCGCATCGATCTCGTTGATCGCTTCGATGGTCTCGTCGAAAAATTCCACTCGCAGCGCCGAGCGGTCTTCATAGGCCGGGAAAATTTCCACGTTGTCGCCGCGCACGCGAAAAGTGCCGCGGTGAAAGTCGTAGTCGCTGCGTTCATATTGGATATCGACCAGCTTGCGCAGCATCTGGTCGCGATTCACCGTCGCGCCTTCTTCCAAATAGACCATCAAATTGAAGTAGGCCTCCGGCGAGCCCAAGCCATAAATGCACGAAACGCTGGCGACGATCAGGGTATCCTTCCGCTCCAACAGCGCCTTGGTCGCCGAGTGGCGCAGCTTGTCGATCTCGTCATTGATCGAAGAGTCTTTTTCGATATAAGTGTCGGTCGACGGCAGGTAGGCTTCCGGCTGGTAGTAGTCGTAGTAACTGACGAAGTAACGCACCGCATTATCGGGAAACAGCGCGCGAAATTCCTCGTACAGCTGCGCCGCCAGCGTCTTGTTGGGCGCAATCACTAACGTCGGCCGATTCACGCGCGCAACCACGTTGGCCATGGTGAACGTCTTGCCGGAACCGGTTACGCCCAACAAAACCTGATGGCGCCGGTTGGCCTGAAGCCCGTCGACAAGTTTATCGATCGCCTGAGGCTGATCCCCTTGCGGTTGGAAACCGGAAACTAACCGGAACTCTCCTTGGTCGCTATCGCGCAGCATCACAATCTACTTATGCTCGTTGAAAGAGTTGCCACCCTCGCCCGCTTTGCAGGAAGGAGTCTGTCCTGGGCCTGCCGAAGGAGCAAGGTTGAGGGTCCGAACAATACTATCGCCAGTAACCTCCGAAAATCGCCCATGGTATCGTTGCAAAGCATAACAAGGCAAGCCTAATGGAGCAACGCAAAGCTAGCAGGTAACATCCGGCGATGTTGGAGAAAATAAAAGCCCACGCGAAAGCGCTCAAGGGGAAAATTCACGCGCTCTACCTCGCCGCGCGCGATCCGCGCACGCCGTGGTACGCCAAGGCGCTCATCGCCTGCGTGGTGGCCTATGCTCTGAGTCCCATCGATTTGATCCCAGACTTTATCCCAGTATTGGGTTATCTGGACGATCTCATTTTGTTACCGCTGGGAATTTATTTAGCGTTGAAGCTGATCCCCGCGGAAGTTCTTATCGATGCCCGCCGTCGAGCCAGTGAAGTACCCAGCAATCTAGCAAAGCGCTGGTCCGCGGCATTAATCATAATTATCCTTTGGCTCGTCGCCCTGGTTGTCGTTGGTATCATGATCGCGCGCGCTTTCGACACTGAAGCCCAAGTCCTAATCAGCGCGTAATCGAACGCCGCTTCAATTGCTGCGCGGACTAAATGTCTCGTCTGGCCCCGGCCAATCTCGTGGCGGAGTGCTGGGATATTAAATGAGCACGCGCGCCGTTAATTAAAGCTGCCGGCCGTTGCTCTTCCAGATGCGCGCCAGCCCTTCCGGGCTCACCGTTACCAATCGACCCGGTTGGCTGAACATGACCTTCGCGGCTGCTGAGGAGATTTCTTTACCGAACAAACAGAGGCGGCTATCATTGCCGTTGGCCCAGGTCGCGAACTCGTCGGGCGACGGATTGTGGCCCAGATCCGCGGCGCAGCGGCGCACGATGAAGCCGAGCATCATCTTTGCTTCGCCGTTGATATTGCTGGAGGTGAGCGCCATCAACCGAATTTATAGAAAAAGTCGGCGCCAGTTGCAAGGCTGCGCGAAAAGGCGATTGCATGAATTTTGGCTATTGCGCAGCCGCATGGTTTTGGTTTAAAGCGAGTTCCATGGTTGACCGAATTTTCATCGCGACCATTCTGTCGCTCCCAGTTTTATGGATCGCCGCGCCTCACTCCGCGCGCGCACAGGTAACCAAGCTCATCGTCGCCTATTCTTCCCCGGCGGCGACCTTTTCGCCGGGCTGGATCGCCAAACGCGAGGGCCTCTTCGCCAAATACAACCTCGATGTCGAAATGGTGTTAATGCAGGGCCCCTCGACGTACATGCCGGCCTTGGCGAGCGGCAACATCCAAGTGATGTACGGCGGCGGCACGGCGATATCTCGCGCCATTGGCACCGGCGGATTCGACTTGGTCGTGCTGGCGACCGAGACGCGCTACATACCCTTAAGGTTGATGGTCAATCCGGCGATCCGAAATCCGATGGATTTGAAAGGCAAGAAACTGGGCGTTGGGCGAGCCGGTCTCGACGAATACGGAGCGCTCCTTTATCTCGACAAATATGGCTTAGTTCCGGGGAAAGATGTGCAGATGGTTTATCTCGCCGGCGGCACCCAAACTCGCGCCAGCGCCATGAAACAAGGCCTGGTCGATGGCGTCACGGTGAACCCGCCCAACGAGTACGATCTGGAGAAAGCCGGCTACCGCGAACTGGCGAACTTTCTCGATTTTAAAATGCCCTATGCCGGCGTGCCGCAGACCGTCACGAAAACATTCCGCGATCGCAACCGCCGAGCCGTGGAAGACTACATCACCGCCATCGTCGAGGCCATGCAGCTTTTCCGCGCCCATCGCGAGATCGGCTACAAAGCGATCACCGAGGCGACCCGCCAGAAAGATTCGCTGATTCTGGAACGCACCTACGATTCTTATGCGAAGCAGTACGACGCGATCAATGGCCTACCGTTTCCCTGGCAAGCCGGTATCGAAGGCATGATCACCGGCTTCCATGAGCGCTTTAATCCGCAGGGCATCAAAAACCGCGACGCCAGACCCTATCTAGATTCGTCCTTTGTGCAGCGCGCGGCCGAACGGTTGAAGTTGGACAAAAAATAGACCCGTTGGCACGAAAGATTGCGACCAAATTAAGCAACCGGACAGCGGATAAAAAAACCGTTCATCCTTCGACAAAGCTCAGGACGAACGGCGGAGGGAGTGAATTCATTGGCGAATTTCCGTTCGTGCTGAGGCTCTCGAAGCACGCGATCCCTTTTTTCAGCAACCTTCTACGTCTCCCGCTCGCTCGTCGGTCCGACCTCGCCGGTGCACCAGGGAATGAACGCTTTCATCTTGCAGGTTGCGCCGTGGGCTTTGAGTTCCTTCTCGAAGATCTGGTGAATTTCCCGCTCTTCATCTTCGTACTCGATTTGCCAACCGCCATCTTTAATGCTGCGATCGGCGTTTTCTCCACCGCCACCGCGGCCCTTTTTGTAGAGGCCCATGTCGCCGGGTCGTAACGCAAGGTAGCGCGCCCGCGTCGTGCCGGAATTGAAGTGCTGATGATAGCAGTTGTCGTTGGGCACCGTAACCATGGAGCCCAACGCCCAGTCGCACTTGATCATGTCGGAGCGGTCGTCCTTGGTCCAGATGAGCGAATAACCGCCGGTGCCGCTGAGCAGCACGAGATGCGCGCCTGGTCCGTGGCGGTGCGCTTTCTTGTACGTACCGATGGGAAACTCGGAGATATGGCTCTTGGTGTTGTTGTCGGCCATCTCCAGCATCGCGTTGATGCCGCCGGCGCCGCGCTCTTTCCAACCGTACAGCAGCATATCCGGCGCATTGGCAATGAAGTTGGACTCCCACACGCGCCGGGTGAAGAGCTTGCCCTTGCCACTAAAGTAGTCTTCCTCGCCGGCATAGCGGCCGTCGAACATGTAATCGCAGTTGAAGATAAATCGCGGGTCGCGGTACAGACGCATCATCGGCGGCGCGTTGGTGACGGCGATATAGCGCGTCGGCTCCTGGCCGCTGCCGTTGAAGTTTTGGTACCAGGAATTGAGCGGTATCGAAAAGAGACTGCCGGCCTGCCACTCAAAGCTGCTCTTCTGTGTCGCATCATGCCAGATCGTCGTCGCGCCCCGGCCCGAGACGACGTAGATCGTCAGCTCGTACATATGATGCTCCGGTTCGGACTTGCCGCCGGGCTTGATCTCGACGACGTGGCAATCGTTGGGCATGTGGTTGTTGTTGATATGAACGACCGCGCCCTTGCCGCCTTTGCGCTCCCATGGGCCGAGCTCGATCTTCGCCAGGCTGGGGAAGTAATTCTCCTCGTAGACTTTCACGCCCTCGGTCTTGAGCCATTCCGAATACGGATCCACTTTAAGATAGTCCTTGAGCCCCTCTTTAGGGGTCTCGGCAACTTTCATGTCAGTGCCTAGCATTACCACGGTAAAATACCTCCTCTAGCGATATGTAAATAACGATTGAATGTTAGCGGATGCGATGCCTGTGAATACTCCGCCAAACACCACTTAAGGAAATATCCGATATCGTCTGAGATTGTCAACGAGCGCTTCGACAAAGACCGGCCTTTAATTCGCTTGAACACAACTCACCGCCCCGTTGAGTTGTGGTTCAGTTTGATTTCAACGCCGCATCGATGGGGCAGGTTTGAAACCTGCCCGCGGTAGGGGGTTGGTGGTCATTCGGTCAGGGCGGGTTTAAAACCCGCCCCTTGTATATTCATTTTGAAGTGTCTCTATGAACATAGTTAATACGAAAAGGATGGGACAGGCCGTCCGCCCCTTGGTCCTTGGAGACCGTTTTGTAGCACGGGCCGTCCCATCCTGGCTCCCCAAAAGCTCGAACAGTTGCCTGGGCTAACCAAGCCCGCATCTTACGCAAGGTTGAGCTAAGTTGGAGCAGAGTAAAAATTAAGGAGGATTGCATCATGGAAGTTTCCCTTATCTTCGTCGGTATCGATGTGTCCAAAGCACAACTCGATGTCGCGATCCGCCCCAGCAGTGAGAAAGAATCTTTTGCCAACGACAAGGTTGGCATCAAGGCCTTGGTCAAACGGCTGGCTAAGATCGGGCCCACCTTGATCGTGCTGGAAGCGACGGGTGGCTATGAACGCCAAGTCACGCGCGCTCTGGTGAGTGCCGATCTGCCTGCGGTCGTGGTCAACCCACGCCAGGTCAGAGACTTCGCTAAAGCCACCGGACAATTGGCCAAGACCGACAGCATCGATGCCGGCGTCTTGGCGCACTTCGCTGAGGTGATTCGTCCAGCGCTGCGTCCCTTGCCCGACGTAGTGACTCTGGAACTCAGAGCGCTCACCTCGCGCCGACGACAAATCCTTGAGATGATCGCGGCCGAGAACAACCGGCTGGCGATGACCTCCAAGGCTGTCGGAAAACGCATCGCCGCTCACGTCCGCTGGTTGGAACAAGAACTCGAGCGCGCCAACCAAGAGCTCGACCGAGCCATCGAGCAAAGCCCGATCTGGAAAGAGAACGAAGAGATCCTGCGCAGTGCTAAGGGCATCGGTCCGGTCACCAGCCGCACCTTGCTCGCCGAGCTGCCTGAGCTCGGAACCCTCGATCGCAAACAGATTGCCGCGCTCGTCGGGGTGGCCCCCTTCAGCCGCGACAGCGGCTCGCTCAAAGGTCGGCGCTCCATCTGGGGCGGCCGAGCCCCGGTGCGCTGTGCTTTGTACATGGCTACCTTGGTCGCCACTCGACGCAATCCCGTGATTCGGGACTTCTACAATCGTCTGACGGCCAAGGGCAAAATTTTCAAAGTCGCTCTGGTTGCTTGCATGCGCAAGCTGCTCACGATTCTTAATTCGATGATCAAACATAAAACTTCTTGGTCTGAAACTTTTTCTCTTCAGACCACTTGACTTTTAAGACAGTTGCTACATCCGGACTTCCTCTTGGGATTTATTTTGCGCCCTTTGCGCTCTTTGCGGCTAAGTATCCGATTCCGAACAGGGCCGGTCTCGACCGGCCCCTACTTTGTGATCTCTGTGCCCTCTGTGGTTAGATTTCCGAATCCA
>CAYZJE010000476.1:0-2286 GCA_964478485.1 uncultured Syntrophobacter sp.
CTCGATGAAGCGGGATTCTGAAAAACATGTGGAGTTGCTCGAATTCCTCAAGGAGAATTTAAAAGGCGCATGACGCCCGAGGAGTCGTTCGATCCCTTGATCCCTGGGTGAGTTTCGCGGCGATCGAACGGCTCGTTGGTAAAATCTACTGCCGCTTTTCGCACCTCCTCCTTGGCCAGCCGGAACTGCGCGAGTTTTAATCTCCAGCGCGACGCCTCCAAGAGCCAGCAGATTCTAAATATCAGTAATTTCCCAGGGCGGTGATCCAAAGCTTGGGAAAACGGTTTTAATTTTCTTCGGAAATCATTCGTAAAAGCGCCACAGTGGCGGCGCTTTTACCTTGGTACTCTTCTTGCCTTTGCTACCGGTAGCCGTGACGAAGTTTAAAGATATTGCCGCGCCGTCGCCTATGTTTCACTCGCCGGACATTGGCGAGGGGGCTGGAAGTGGAGATTAATCGAAGCTCAATGGTCATGTTGCCCGCCAAGACTGAAGCAAAGGTCATTACGGACGCCCGAGAGTCGCTCGTGCAAGCGATGCTCGGCCCGGAGTTTTATCCAAAACCACCCGGCGAAGTGACTCACAAAGAAACCCATATCTCGCAGCTCTTTTTTGCCGGCGAGCTGGTTTACAAGGTGAAAAAGCCAGTGCGCTACTCGTTCCTCGATTACTCGACATTGGAAAAGCGCCGCTACTTTCTTCAGGAAGAGCTGCGCCTGAACCGCCGCCTGGCGCCGTCAGTTTATATTGGCGTATTGCCGATTACTTTTGACGATCTCGGTTGGCGGCTCGGCGGTTGGGGCGAGCCGTCGGAGTATACGCTGGTGATGCGCCGGCTGCCGGAGAAGCGGATGTTGGCGTTTCTGCTCGAAACCGGGCAGGTGACGCCGGCGATGATGCGTGAGCTGGCGGAGTTTCTGGCCGGGTTTCACGGCGCCGCCGATCGGGTAACGGCGATCGAACCCGAGCGCTATCCAGGGATCGTCGCGAAGCAATGGCGGGCAAATTTGGCGGACCTTGAACCCTACGTCGACGAACTCATCGATCCCGAAAGCTTCCGAGCGGTCGAGCAGTTCGGCACGGACTTTATCGAGCATCACAGCGAATTGTTGCAGCGCCGCGCCGCCCAGGGCTGGCTTCGCGACGTGCATGGCGATTTGCACACGGAGCATATCTGTTTCGCCCCTGAAGGGATTCAGATCTTCGACTGTATCGAGTTCAAGCCAGAGTTCCGCCAGTGCGACCTCGCCGCGGAAATCGCCTTTCTCACGATGGATGTCGAGGTGCGCGGAGGAGGAGACGGTTTGGTCGAGACTTTTCTTACGCGTTATGGTGAATTGATCGCTGACGGAGAGCTGAGGAGCCTGTTGCCGTTTTGGCAATGCCAGCGCGCGCTGGTGCGCGGCAAGGTCTACGCGTTGCGTGGGCCGGACGGCCGCGCCAGCGCGGTCAAGTACCTGCGCTACGCGACCAGGATGACTTGGGCGCGGCTACAGCCCTTTGTCGTCATGATTTGCGGCTTGACCGGCAGCGGCAAGTCCACTTTAGGGCGTGAATTGAGCGAGCGAACCGGCATGACGGTGATCAACTCTGACGTAACGCGCAAAGCGATCGCGGGCAAATCCGGCCGGCAGTTCGCGGCCTACGGCCAAGAGATTTACAGCGCGACGATGACCGAAAAAACCTACAAGAAAATGGCCCGCACGGCAGAGCCGCTGATTGCCCAGGGCAAAGGCGTGATCCTTGACGCGTCTTTCCTGCGGCGGGCACAGCGGGAAAAGTTCGTCCGTTTGGCCGGCAAGCATAAAATCCCGCTGCTGCTGATTCACTGTTGGGCTTCTGACCTAACGACGCAAGTACGGTTAGCACACCGGCAAGCCCAGGGGCAGGATGTATCCGATGGCCGTTGGGAGATTTTTTTGCGTCAGAAAGACGCCTTCGAATCGTTCGATGACAGTGAATTTGCCGCCCGGTTCGAACTGAATAGCGAAGCGCCAGCCGAAGGACTCGCGGACGCGTGCGAAAGGTTTCTCCGTTCAAGGCTGGCGGGTGAATAAGTATTGTCGGCCACTTTTTTCATTCCCGCAAGAATTGCCTAGCCCGGATCATTCGTGGTAAGCCGCCGATCGAGGTGCAACCCTTCCGGAGCGAAGGCAAAGCGGCTCTGCTTCGAAGCGGCACGCCACGCGATCTGCTGTGAAATTACCTGCGAAAAGGTCAAACATTGTGCCGAGCACCGAGCATGACGATGAAACATTGGCGCCGATGCCTTCGCTCCTACAGGGT
>CAYZJE010000477.1:0-2376 GCA_964478485.1 uncultured Syntrophobacter sp.
GCGCGACTCGCCGAAATCGATTACGTCCCGGCGTTTCCGATCACGCCGCAGACTGAAATCGTCGAGACCCTGGCGCACTGGTGCCAGAGCGGCGAGATGCCGGCGCGCCTGGTGATGATGGACTCGGAGCACTCCATGCTCGCCGCCGCTGCCACGGCGGCGGCAACGGGCGTGCGGGTGTTTACGGCGACCTCCAGCCAAGGGCTGCTGTACGGCTTTGAAATGCTCTATGCCATCGCGGGTTTGCGCTTACCGCTCGTCCTGGTCAATGTCTCGCGCGCCCTTGCTCATCCGATCACGCTGGAGCCCGATCACAATGACGTGTTGTCGGCGCGCGACACTGGCTTTCTCCAGCTTCACTGCGAGAACAGTCAGGAAGTGCTCGACTCGATCCTGATCGCCTATCGGCTCGCGGAGCACAAAAAAATTCTCTTGCCGGCAATAGTTAACCTCGACGGCTTTTACTTATCGTTCACACGCGAGCCGGTGTCGCTGCCAGCGCTGGAAGAAGTGAGAGAGTTCCTGCCGAGCTTCGCGCCGGTCTATCCGATTCTTTCCGGTAAAGAATCCGTCGCCCTCGGCGCCGCCGTGTTGGATTCAAGCTTGTACAGCTACTTCAAACACCAGATGCACAACGCCGCTGATAACGCGCTGGCGATTTACCCGGAGATCGCCGCTGAGTTCGCCGAACGTTTCGGCCGGCGCCATGACATTATCGAGGAATACATGCTTGACGACGCCGATTACGTTTTCGTCATGACCAACTCGTTCGCGTCCATGGGCAAGGCGGAGACCAAGAGATTGCGCAAGGGCGGAAAGAAAGTCGGACTGGCGCGCTTAAGAATGATTCGGCCGTTCCCCCATGAAGAGATTCAACGGCTACTGGCGGGCAGAAAAGGCGTGGCGGTGATCGATCAGAATATCTCCGTCGGCAAGGGCGGCATCCTATTTAGCGAGATCGCCAGCGCGCTATACAGCTTGAACAATCGCCCGGCGGTGCTGCTCTCGTTCATCGGTGGCCTCGGCGGGCGAAGATTCCGCCCCGGCGAGTTCGACGGCATGCTCGCAAACATGGAAAAGCCAAGCGAAACCAGCGCTGAGATGGCGCGTCCGCATCTGCTCTTCACCGGCGAAGAGTGCCGCGAAGTGGGCCGGTTCTTTGATATCGCCAGTAACGAACCGCGAATTGAAATTCCTGTAGGGGCGGGTTTTAAACCCGCCCTGACCGATGAAGCGAAAGGCACCTCATGAAGCGTGAAGTCTACAAAACCCTGCGCACAATCTCTCACGATGACCCGCTCGGCCCTGGCGGGCCGCTGTGCGCCGGCTGCGGCGGTCAGTTGAGCTTGCGGCTTTTTCACAAGGCGCTCGGCGAAGACGTAATTTTCGTCAACGCCGCCGGCTGCTCGACTTTGCTCGCCACTTATCCGTTAACGCCGCTCAACTCTTCGTGGATCTACACGGCGATGGCCTGCGCCCCCGCCGGCGCCCAGGGCGTGCGCGACGCCCTCGATATTCTTAAATCCAAAGGCAAGCTGCCACCCGAACAAGACCGCAAAGTGGTCGTGCTCACTGGCGACGGCGCGGCTCAAGACATCGGCCTGCAGTCGACCATGGCGGCGATCCATCGCGGCCTGGATTTCTACTATCTCTGCTATGACAACGAGTCCTACGGCAACACCGGTTTTCAAACCTCCCCAAGCACGCCCTACGGCGCGCGCACCTCAACCGAACCCATCACACCGTCCGCGCCCCACGGCAGTCTGCACGAGCGGCGCGACTTGTTTGAAATATGGCGCGTGCAGAAGCCACCGTACCTCGCAACCATTTCCGCGAGCTATCCACTCGATCTCTCGGAGAAGGTTTATCGCGCGTCAAAATATCACGGGCCGAAACTCTTCATCGCACTATCGCCCTGCCCGCCGGGCTGGGAGGTCGATCCCGAGTGGTCGATTGAGATTGCCCGCTTGGCCGTAGAAACCGGCATCTGGCCGCTCAAAGAATCTGTTTACGGCGAAGTAGCGCATACCTATACACCGCGCAAGCGCGAAGCGGTGGAAAATTACTTGCAGCGCCAGGGACGCTTTCGTCATCTGTTCGAGCCAAAACGAGATGAAGAAACCATCGCGCATATTCAAGCAACGGTGGATGACTACTGCCGCGGCGTAATAGGCGACCAAGGGTTGCCGTGCGAAGCTCGCGAAGAGCACCCCCACCTCTTTCCTCCCCCGCAACGAGACTGTGTCGCAATTCACTCGGAGCCCTTCGACACGCTCAGGGCGAACGGATAAGTAGTTGAATTCGCGATCGAGCAATACCGTTCGTGGTGAGGTTCTCGAACCATGAACGGTATTGCGACACAGTCTCGTTGCGGGG
>CAYZJE010000478.1:0-18724 GCA_964478485.1 uncultured Syntrophobacter sp.
TTCGACTGGTTCTTCGGTTGGATTACGCTTAACGAATCCGCCGGTGCAAGCAAGGAATTAATTGCGGCGAATTCGCTGAATGTCGAAACACGGCGGATCAGGCGTCCAATCAAAAACGGGCTATGGGGTCAGGCATACTAATCGATTCTGCTGAAAAACCCTAGGAATGCTTCGACTAGGCTCAGCATGAACGGAAACACTCCAATGATTTCAACCGCTCCTCCGTTTGTCCTGAGGCTCTCGAAGGATGAACGGTGGGTTTTTCAGCAGAATCACAATCATTACAATCTTTCCAGGACCCCGACTCGAAAGAAATAGAACCCATCGATAGAAAAAAACCTTCCACAAAATATTCCAGCACTGTGTCAATGTCAGGTGACAAACCTTATCGCTCACTCGGCCAAGAGCCACTTCAATTCTACTCACGAGAAAATCGGTCTGACGATTCCCTGAATGCGGGGGCTATTGCTCGACGCGGCCGAGCAAACGATCGAGTTCGCCTGCGGCATCAAGACTCCGCGCCTCGTCATAGCCGCCGATGGGCTGACCGTCGATTAAGATTTGCGGCACCGTCCAGCCCTGCGACAAGCGTTCCATCTCAGCTCTCTTTGCCGGATCGTGGGTGACGTCGATCTCTTCGAACTTCACATCCTTGGAACGCAATAAGGCTTTGGCGCCGGTACAGTACGGGCAATAGTTGGTCGTATAGATGACCACCTGGACCATATGTCTTTTCTCCTCTGCGCCAACATGATGGAACATTTTACCCGCGTTACTTGAAAGCTACCAGCGATTTTGCAATTACTTGTGGCGTGAAATTAGTTGGCCTAACCGGCGGTATCGCTTCGGGCAAAAGCACCGCGGCAAAGATTCTCCAACAACTTGGCGCGGCGATCGTCAACGCGGATGTGTTATCCCGTGAGGTCGTCGAGCCCGGCCAAGCCGCGTGGAACGATATCGTCGCCGCGTTTGGACGCGATGTTTTACAGCCCGATCAAACCCTCGACCGGCAAAAACTGCGCACGCTCATATTCAACAACCCGGAGGCGCGAAAACAGCTCGAAGCGATCATCCACCCGCGCGTGCGCGCGCTCGCCGAACAAAGAATTCGCGAGCACACGTCCGCCGGTTTCGCCGTCATCGTCTACGAAGTTCCGCTGCTCTTCGAAGCCAACATCCATGAATGGCTGCGCCCGGTCATTCTCATTGCCTGCGATGTTGAGATTCAACGGCGGCGTTTGGAACAGCGCGACCAGCTCGATTGGGCCGCAGCGCAGAAACATATTGATGCGCAGATGAGTCTTGAAGAAAAGCGCCGCCTGGCGGATTACGTGATCGAAAATAACGGCACTTTGGATGACCTCGAACGGCAAGTTCGCGAAGTCTTAGGTAAGATCATTTGACCAAAGGGGATGCTCGCACCCTTTGGAAACCCCATTTAATGGTTTCCGCCTCAAGAGGCGGGGCAACTTTAGTCTACTTAACCCGCTCCTGATACGAACCATCGGTTGGGTTGACCCGAACCTTGTCACCGATTTGAACGAATGGCGGCACCTGAACGACCACGCCGGTTTCCAATTTTGCCGGCTTGTAAGACGCGCTCGCGGTGGCGCCCTTCATCGACGGTTCGGTATCGACAACTTCCAGGTCCACCGTCGAAGGCGGGTTGATGCCGACCGGTTTGCCGTCATGAAACTCGATCCCGACAATCGAATTCGGCAACAGGAACGATAAGAGGTCGCCGATATCCTCGGCCCTCAACGCCATCTGTTCGTAATTCTCCATGTCCATGAAAGTATGCATATCGCCTTCGGCATAGAGATACTGCATCTGCCGGTTGTCCAAAATCGCCTGATCGACGCGGTCTTCGGAACGGAATTTATACTCGGTGCCGATGCCGGTGCGCAGATTCTTCATCTTGGTCTGCATGAAGCCGCGCTTATTGCCTGGAGTTAAGTGATGCACCGCGGTGACCCGAAACAGGTCGCCTCCGTGAATAATGATCATCCCCGGTCTAAGTTGAGTTGCTTGAACCATCGAGCCCGTACCTTCCTATTGAGTGTAGGCTCTTCCAGGTTTCCTGTGAAGGATTATTCACCACAGAGACACAGAGTTCGCAGAGTTCGGAGAATTTCTTAATCAAAAACTCTTTACTCCGCGCCCTCTGCGCCTCCGCGGTGAGCCACACGGATGCCTGAAGAACCAAAGTGTAAAATTGTTAGCAGTTTCTCGGCGCCGCTTCAATGCAGGCCGTTAGTGCAAAAGGAATAGACGTTCCGGTTTACCTAACAGGTTGCTGAAAAACCCTCTCGGAGTCCTTCGACCAGGCTCAGGACGAACGGAGGGGCTTTGATAGCGTTGGAGATTTTCCGTTCATGCTGAGGCTCTCGAAGCATTCCGATCCTTTTTTCAGCAACCTGCTAAGCGTACAAACCGCGCCAGAGCATCGCCCGGGTGACGCGGTCGATGCCGATCATAAGCGCCGCCTGGCGCATATCGACGTGCTGTTTACGGCTCATGTCGAGCACTTCGTGGAACGCCTTGACCAAAATGTCTCTGAGCTTTTTGTTAACCTCATCTTCAGTCCAGAAAAAATTCTGCAAATCTTGCACCCATTCAAAGTAGGACACGACCACACCTCCGGCATTGGCCAAAATATCGGGGATCAAGAAAATGCCTTTTCCCTGGAGAATCGCATCGGCCTCCGGCGTGGTCGGACCGTTGGCGCCCTCGGCAAGAATCCGGCACTCGATCCGCGCCGCGTTCACCTTGGTGATTTGCATCTCCATTGCCGCGGGAACCAGCACGTCGCATTTGAGCTCGAGCAACTCCTCATTGGTGATCTTATCGCCATAGGGACAACCGTCGAGACTGTGATTCTTGTCGGCGACTTCGAGCAGTTTTTCGACCGGTAATCCTTTGGTATCGACGAAGCCACCGGTGCGGTCGGACACACCGATGACTTTTACGCCGATATTGGTGAGTTCTCGCGCCGCCACGGAACCGACGTTGCCAAACCCCTGAACTACCGCCGTGAGCCCAGTGAGCTCGATGCCCAAGTGCTTCGCCGCCTCGATGACCATGTACACCACGCCGCGGCCGGTCGCGTCGCGACGGCCCAAGGTCCCGCCAATGGCCACTGGCTTACCCGTGACGATTTCCGGCACGGCGTGACCTTTATGTTGCGAGTAGGTATCCATGATCCAGGCCATCACCTGTTCGTTAGTCCCCATGTCAGGCGCGGGTATGTCCACTTCGGGTCCGATGAAGTTTAGAATTTCCGCGGTGAAACGGCGCGTCATCGACTGCAGCTCCTGCCTCGACAGCTCGGCGGGATCGCAGGCAATGCCGCCCTTGGCGCCACCCAGAGGCAAACCGACCAAGGAACATTTCCAGGTCATCCACATGGCGAGCGCGGAGACCTCCCCGAGATTGACCTCGGGATGATAGCGAACGCCGCCTTTGAACGGCCCGAGCACATCGTTATGCTGCACACGGTAACCGGTGAATACGTGAACCCTGCCATCGTCCATGCGCGTCGGCACGCTGACGATCAAAGCTCGATCCGGCCGGCGCAGCCGCGCCGCCAAGTTCGGATCGATGCCGAGCTTGTGCGCCGCGACATCGAACTGCTGGACCGCCATCTCACTTGTGGCACTGCGCCATT
This sequence comes from uncultured Syntrophobacter sp., assembly GCA_964478485.1. Classification (GTDB taxonomy): domain Bacteria; phylum Desulfobacterota; class Binatia; order UBA9968; family UBA9968; genus DP-20. Next base: position 3,668 of record CAYZJE010000478.1, read on the forward strand.
CGTCGGTCGCCATGATACACCCTCCCTGTGGAAAATTTTTCGATTGCCGATTTTAGATTTGGGACGCGTTCAAGTAAATGAGCCGAGACGCGCGTATAACGCCAGACCCTAGACTCAAAACGCTAGACGATCCTTATCCCGGTGGCCAACTCATCTGACGCCCGCCGAGGAGATGGTAATGCAGATGAAAGACACTCTGTCCGGCATCGGCGCCGGAGTTGACCACGACGCGATAGCCGCTTTCGGCAATACCCTGCTCGCGCGCCAGCCTTGCCGCGACTTGAAAGATCTGGCCGATCAGCGCACGGTCAGGTTCGCCGATGTCCGACACGCCGACCAAATGCTGGCGCGGAATGATCAGAATATGCACCGGCGCCTTGGGCGCGATGTCTTTGAACGCGACGACCGCGTCGTCTTGATAAACCAAGTTGGCCTTAATTTTGCCGTCGACGATGCCGCAGAATAAACAGTCGCTCATGAATCGATCCTTGAAATTCTGAATGCCCAGCGCGCTCAGTCATTGTCCGATGCGCCCGGCAGACGCGCGTAGATTTGGCCACCGTCGATCTCAATAGGCAGACGTTGTAACGACAGACCGACGCAGGGTCCCCAAATGCATTCGCCGGAGGGCGGCTCGAACACCGCGCCGTGGGTGGCGCACATAATGTAGCGGTTATCCGAACTGAAAAACTGATTGTTTACCCAGTCGAGCGTGATGCCGGTGTGCGGGCAGCGATTGACGTAGGCGAAGTGGTTGCCCTGATAATTAACCAACAGCGCTTCGAGATCGCGCCCGCCGCGCCGCATGGTAAATTTCTTGCTCGCGCCGTGTTCCAGCTCGCCAACTGCGCCGACGAGTTTGCCCAAAGATTTCTTCTGACCGCTCATGTTCGTTTCTCTATCCTATTCTCCCATCGGCCTCAAATCGCCCTCTGGGCAGCCGACCAAAACCTCGCCCGCGTCCACCCGCACCGGCAACCGGTACAGCGATTCCCCTTTGCATGGGCCGGCGATACATTCGCCGCTGCCAAACTCATAGAGCGCCCCATGAGTATAACATTGCAAGTAGCGGCCGTCATCGCTGACGAACTCATTGCGCGTAAAGTCGAGCGGCGTCGGCATATGACGGCAACGATTGACGTAGGCGTGGAAGTTGCCCTGATCGTTAACCAGCAAAGCGTCGAGCCGGTACTTTTGACAAATAAGCCAGAACTTCTTCACCGCACCCGGCCGAAGCTCGTCAACCCGCGCCACCACCCGGCCACCCTCGCGGCTCTCCGCCAACATGCGCTTCTGGTCGCGCCAGAAGATCCACCTGTGGATCGCCAGGCCCGCCAGATAAAGCACGAGGAAGATCAGGGAAAGATAGATGGTGACGGCCATGGTCGGGGGCGAAGCGGCAATCAGTCGGAATCTTTGTCGACGCTGGTTCGGATGCGTTTGACCTCTTGCGCCGTCTGGCGCCCGGAGATGCCCATGACGTTCATCAGCTCGGTGGTCATCTCCGCGGTCACCTGGTCTTGAATGCTGCCTTTGCCGTCGGGGTCGGCCTGCAAGAAGGTCAATATTTTTTCTTTAGCGACGCCCGTCTGCTCCAATCCTTCGAGGAACTGGCCGAAGCCCACTTTGCCGCGCAGCTCCTGCACCCGAGCCAAAAGTTTTTTGCAGTCGCCGCACACGCGGCCGAAAAACCCCGAGCGCTCATGGCAATAAACACATTGACGCATGCGATCTCTAGTAATAAACCAAGTCACTTCGCGGACGGGGATTTAACCCCGTCCTTAACCAAAGGGGATGCTCGCCCCCTTTGGAAACCCCATTTAGTTGTTCCCGCCTCAAGAGGCGGGGTTAACACAGAATAAAATCATTTCCGCGCCGCCACTGCCGCTGCCCATAACTCCTGCAACTCGCCGGTCAATCCTGAATTGGCGGCGACCACGCCCTTATGTTTGGCGGGCTGGCGATTGAACATCAGCGCATTACCGTCGCCATCGACGGCTTTGCCACCGGCTTCTTCAACCATCAGAACGCCGGCGCAAATATCCCACTCGTGGATCGTGCGAAAGGTCAGCGTGCCGTCGCCGTCGCCACCGGCCACTTTGGCGAGACGGTAGGCGATGCTACCGACCGGCCGAATCGCGCAGCGATCGACGAACACTTGAAAGCGCTTTTGCGGTTCGGAGCGGCTCACCAATAACTTCGCGCCATTAATCTCAGCGCGCGCCGTGACGCGAATCGGCAGGTTATTCAAAAAAGCTCCCTCTCCCGCCGCCGCTTTATAGAAGCGCTCCTTGGCCGGATTGAAAACCACTGAGACCTTCGGCCGGCCGTCGACGACGAAACCGATAGAAATCGCGAACTGGGGCACGCCCTCGATAAACTCTTTGGTTCCATCGATCGGGTCGACCACCCAGACACGAGACAACGCCAAACGATCCCCATTATCGCTATCCTCTTCGGAAAGCCAGCCGTCGTTGGGAAAGTTTTTTTGAATGCACTCCCGAATGATCCGATTCGCTTCGAGATCGGCGCTCGTCACCGGATTATTCTTGCTTTTCTCGCGCACGTCGAACTTGCCGCGAAACAATCCCATGACTGCGACGCCGGCGTCCCAGGCCGCCTGTTCCGCTGCCGCAAGTTCAGCGCTGAATTCAAAATTGTTCGTCACATTTACACCTTCACTAAACAACCCTCGGCTCAACGCCAAGGGATTTTGACAATGTCGACTGGAGGTCGACTGCCCCATCCGTCTTTCCCGCGAAAGCATGTCCTGAGCGAAGCCGAAGGGCGGGAATCCAGGCCTTATCGTCACCCCGGTGAAAACCGGAGTCCCTCCCATCCCCTTAACCTGCATACCGTTTTTCAACGGTATGACGGACCTTACTCTTCGACTGAAGCATGCCCTGAGCCTGGTCGGCGGAAGTTACAAAGCGAATTCGTCAACGCTCTCGACAACCTCGGCGCCGGCGTCGAGCATCTGCCGCACCGCGCGCGCGGAATCTCCGAGCTTCAAGTCGACACCGCGAATGGCATCTTTGAGCAGGACCATATCGAATCCTAATTTGCGCCCATCGAGAACCGTCTGCTTGACGCAATAGTCCGTCGCCAGGCCGCCGACATAGATGCGCTTCGCGCCGGAACGTTTGAGCAAATCCGCCAGCCCGATGCCGTTGGAATTCACCGCGTCAAAAGCGGAATAGCTGTCCGAGTCCGCCGCCATCCCTTTAGAGACGATGGTCGCTTCGCTACCGAGCGCGAGCGCGCGATAAAATTCGGCGCCAAGGGTTCCCTGCACGCAGTGCACCGGCCAAAGACCACCAAAATCCTTGAAGTGCGTGGTCTTTTCCGGATGCCAATCGCGGCTCGCGAAGATCGGCAAACCAGCGTCGGCAAACCGCGCGATGTAACGATTGAGCGGCGCCACCACTCGATCGCCCAGGGCAACCGCCAACGCACCGCCAGGGCAAAAATCGTTTTGCACGTCGACGATGACGAGCGCAGCCTTCTTCTCCATCGATTTTGATTATAAAGGATGCTACCGTCCATGCAATCGAGCCTGGTTACCCCAGTTTAATTGTTCAACAATCAAACCATCAGCGTGAAAAAATCCCTTCCGGCAATTTGAAATCTGCAATATGAAATCTGAGATTCCGAGCGCAGCGAGGACCAAGGCAGTCTATTTTGACGCCGCCGGCACCTTGATCAAACCCGCTCGGCGAGTCGGTGAAAGCTACGCCGCGATCGCCGAAAAATACGGCAAGACGGTGACGCCGAGTGATCTGTTCACGCGTTTTCGCGTTTGCTTCGACGGCGCGCCGCGCCTCGCCTTTCCCGACGCCGGCGCGGACCAAATCGACCAGCTCGAACGCGACTGGTGGCGAAAAGTAGTCGCGAACGTCTTCGAACCGTTCGGTAGATTCGACAACTTCGACGATTATTTTGCCGAGCTGTTCGATTATTTTGCCGAACCGAATGCCTGGGCGCTATTCCCCGAAGTGCTCGACACCCTCGCTGCGCTCAGGCAACGGGATGTCACGCTCGCGGTCATTTCGAATTTCGATTCGCGTCTCGTGCCTATCCTCGATGGCCTAGGCATCGGCCCATGGTTCGCGGACGTTTTCGTCTCCAGCCGCGTCGGTTACGCCAAACCCGACCGGCGCATCTTCGACGCTGCGCTAAGCCGACATGGCCTGCTTGCTGAAAATGCCATTCACGTCGGCGACAGTGAGGCCAACGATTTCGACGGCGCCCGCAATGCCGGTCTCAAAGCTCTGCTCATCGACCGTAAACTGGCAAGCGGGGCTCCAATCGATCGGCTGATGAGCTTGCAACAGATTGTCGCGCATTTAGACTCTTAATAATTATCGCCGGCGATTTTACATCGACGACGCTGACGTTACGAAAACATGCAGGAGCACTCCATGGCAGTATCCGATTGGCAGCAAACCGAGTCCGATGGCAACCCGATGCCCTTGCACGTGAGCAGCCCCGAAGGCGGCGGTATTTTTCCCGCTGTGGTGGTCATCCAACACCAGAGCGGTGTCGACCCGTTCATCCAATCGATGACCGCTCGATTGGCCGACGCGGGCTTCGTCGCCGTCGCGCCAGATCTCTATCATCGCGACGGTGTCAATTGCCCAGACGACATGCGCACGCGCAGCACGCGCTTGGGCGACCGCCGGGTGGTCACCGATGTCGGTGCTACCGTCGACTTTCTCAAACGCCACCGCGGCGTCGATCCCGGTCGCCTTGGCATCATTGGTTTTTGCATGGGCGGCCGGGTTGTCTATCTGGTGGCCGCGGCCATTCCAGCGTTCAAGGCCGCGGTTTCCTTTTATCCCGGCAACACCGGGCGCGCTTGGGGCCGCGATATCCCATCGCCGTTCGAGCGCAGCGCGGAAATTGCCTGCCCGCTACAGGGCCATTTCGGCGACGACGACAAAAATCCGTCGCCAGAAGATCGCCTCAAGCTCGACGCCGAACTCACAAAGCATGGTAAAGTCCATGAATTTTACGCATACCCCAATGCTGGCCACGCGTTCATGGACGACACCAAGGAGAGTTTCCGGCGCGACGCGGCCGAGGCCGCCTGGCCGCGCGCGCTCGACTTCTTACGGCGCTACCTGAGCGCGTAGGTCGGTTCATTTAACGAAGCCACGTCACGGGCGGGGATTTAACCCCGACCGTGACCAAAGGGGATGCTCGCCCCCTTTGGAAACCCCATTTAATTGTTCCCGCCTTGAGAGGCGGGGTTGACATAGAGTCGATTCCGCTTTTGCGCAGCGATAAGCGAAAACTCCGGTGCAGGGCCAAGAAACTACCTAAAGCGCTAATTTGGGCATGCAATTTCATCCGGAGTATCGTACAATAGGCCATAGTTAACGGTAATTATGAAATCGACCGCAACCGCAAAATCGAACCTCTCCAAGCCAAGCGACGCCATTCAGGCCGCCGTTCTGGAGGAGCGCCAACGGATTTCCCGCGAGCTTCACGACCGCGTCTTGCAATTATTGTCGACCGCGCGGCTGCGCGTGGAGCGTTGCGCCCAACAGCTTTCAGCAGGTCCGGATAGCCTTATATCTGAACTGGAGAGCGTCGAAGCCAATCTCGACCGCGCTGTCACCGAAATTCGTAATCTGATCTCGGAAAATCAACTCGACGAGCAACTCCAGGCCGGCTCGCTTGAGCGGCGGCTAAGAGATGAATTGGAAATTTTTAGCGCCCGCACCGGTTTCAAAGTCGAGTTTCAATGCGCCATCGGCACCCACAACCTGCCGATGTCGATCGAGCGCGAGATCTACTTCACGTTGCGTGAAGGGGTGCTCAACGCGATCCGCCACTCGCGCGCCACCGATATGCGTTTGTCGCTTACCCAGACGCGCACAACTTGTGAAGCGCGGCTCAGCGACAACGGCGTTGGTTTCGCCGTCAGCGCCGCCGAAGGCAGCAGTCACTACGGCATGCGAGGCATGCGCGAAAGAATCCGAAAAATCGGCGGTGAGATCACGTTTCAGTCGGCGCCGGGCAAGGGCACTGAGATCCACATCACGGTACCGCTGAGTTAAACGGTCACCGGTAATGGTCTCCCGGTATATTATCCGCTCACTCGCCTGCTAGCTTGGTTAAATTTTCGCCGGTCACACGAAACACCGTCCACTCGCTCATCGGCAGCGCGCCGAGTTTCCGGTAAAAATTGATCGCCGGTTGGTTCCAGTCCAACACCGACCACTCGAGCCGGCCACAGTTGCGCTGCTGGGCCAATTTCGCTACGTGACGCAGCAGCGCGCCGCCAAAACCGCGCCGGCGAAAAGTTTCGTCGACGAAGAGGTCTTCAATATAAATTCCCGGCCGGCCGACGAAAGTCGAGAAATTGTGAAAAAACAGCACGAACCCGACCGGCTCGCGTTTGAAATAGGCGATCGCCACTTCCGCCGTGCGACGCCGGCCGAAAAGCGTCTCAAGTAAAAGCTTCTCCGTGGCAACCACCTCATGAGACAACCGCTCATAGTCAGCGAGCTTCTTGATGAACGAGAGAATCACTGGCACGTCGCCCTTAGTGGCAGCGCGAATCTGAAAGCTGGCTATGTCCGTCGCAGAGTCCATGGTCAATCCCAAAACGAAACTAATCGGTAGCTGAAGACCTCTCGGATTCGGATATTCCTCCCGCCAAGCATGTCCTGAGCCTCGTCGAAGGGCGCAAAGGCGCGAAGTTGGGATTTGTTGTCATTTCGACCACAAGGAGAAATCGTTGTTAGATCCCTCGCATTCGCTCGGGATGACGGGCATCGGCCCGTCACCTTAGCGTCTTTGCGCCTTTGCGGGAGATATTCCGATTCTCTACTTGCCAGCCTCGCGGAGCGCGCGCCAGACCCGCTCGGGTGTGAGTGGCAAGTCTTTGATACGCACTCCGGTGGCCCGGGCGATGGCGTTGCACACCGACGGCGCGACCGAAAGAATTCCGCCCTCGGCCATGCCGCGCGCGCCGAACGGACCAGGTCCGTCGCCGTTCTCAACCAGCAGGGTGTGAAACTCTTCCGGCACGTCGGAAAAAGTCGGCACCCGGTAGTCTATCAGATTCGGATTGAGCAGTTGGCCGTTGTCGTAGATCAACTGCTCGAAAAAGGTGTGGCCAATCCCCTGCATCGCCGCGCCCTCTTCCTGGGCGATGCAATGCTCGGGATGAATCGCTTTGCCGACATCGGCGACGGAAATAAATTTTTTGAGCCGCACCTCGCCTGTATCATGATCAATATCGACTTCGGCGCTGCCCATGCCGACTTCCCAAAACACCGGCAGCTCATTGTTGGTGATCTCCGGTCCGGCTTCGCCGCGGCCGATCATCTCGCCGCCGGCGCCTTTGCCGAAGCGCCGCTCAAAGGCTTCTCTAAAAGTCAGCCGCGATTCGCCGCATACTAGCGCGCCGTCAGCGACTTGAATTTGCTTCGGCTTCACGCCCATCGCCTGAGCGCCGATCTGAATAAATTGCTGTTTCAAGTCGCGTGCCGCCTTTTGTACCGCCGTGCCCATCAGCGTCGTCGACCGGCTCGATCCAGTAGAACTATCGTAGGGCGTCACCTGGGTGTCGGCGCCGAGCATGCGGAACTGCTCCATCGGCAAGGTTAATTCCTCGGCGGCGATCTGTGTCAAAGTCGTGCGCACGCCCTGCCCCATCTCCGTGCTGCCGGCGGCGATGTTGGCAACGCCGTCGGTTTGCAGGCGAATCAGCGCCACCGAAACCGGTGTCGCGCCGGCGTTGGTAATCGCACAGCCCATGCCGACCGCCGAGCTCTTATTCTTAATCGACTTTTTCCAATGACTCTCCCGCACCAACCTCCTAAGGCTCGACGCCAGATTGGCGTCGATACCTTTCAACCCAGGGCGCAGCTCCTGCCCTTTCTTGAGTAAATTCTTGGCGCGCAGCTCCGCCGGGTCCATGGCGAGCTTCGCTGCGAGAATTTCAATCTGCGATTCGCCGGCATAGATTACCTGCGGCGCGCCGATGGCGCGGTACGAGCCCGCCGAACCGGTGTTGGTATAAACTTGATAAGCGTTGGTGCGAATATTGGGAATCCAGTAGGGCCCCAAGACACGTGTCGCCGAGCGCGCCGTCACCTGCGGCCCATTGTCGTCGTAACCGCCGGTGTCGAGATAAATCTCCGCCTCTCGCGCGACAATGGTCCCGTCGTTTTTGACCCCCGTTTTAATCCGCACCCGCGCGCCGTGGCGCCGCACCGTAACCATCGACTCGCCGACCGAATTGCAAATCCGCACCGGCCGCTTTGCCTTGCGCGCCAGTGCGACGACCAACGGCTCGAACTTGGTGTAGGACTTGCTGCCGTAGCCGCCGCCCAAGTAATTGATGATCATGCGCACCTTCGCCGTCGGCACCTTGAAAATCTTGGCGATGTCGCCGCGCACTTGAAACGGATGCTGCGCCGCCGACCACACGGTGATTTCATTTTCATCGTAATGGGCGATCGCCGAGTGCGGCTCCATCGCGTAGTGATAGACCATCGGAAAAGTGAAATGATCCTCGGCGATCACGTCCGATAGCGCGAAGCCCTCGTCGACGTTGCCACGATTCACTTGCTCGTGCGTGCCGATGTTGCCGGGTTTGTCGTCATGAACCAGCGGCGCACCCGGCTTGATCGCGGCGCCAATGCCCACTGCCGCCGGCAGCTCTTCAAAGTCGACTTGAATCAGCGAGAGCGCTTGCTCCGCCGTCGCCAAGTCTTCCGCCGCCACCGCCGCCACCGGTTCGCCGATGTAGCGAACCTTGTCCATCGCGATCACCGGCCGGCCGTTGTAGATCGGATTCAAATCGCCGATGTCCGCCGCGGTCAGCACCGCAACGACGCCGGGCAGCGCTTCAGCTCGGGACACATCGATCGAGCGAATCCGCGCATGGGGAAAAATGCTGCGCAAAATTTTTCCGTAGAGCATGCCGGGCACGGCAAGATCGCCGACGAATTTCGCCTGGCCGGTAACTTTCTCCAGGCCATCGACGCGCGCCACGCTGTGACCGACGTATTTGAATTCTCGCTTCGCCATGAACTCTCCGAATCGAAGAATGATCAACAATTCCTAACAAAGCCCTTCCGCTAGTGCAAGAAAGCTCATGTCAGCGGTTCACGAAAACAGTCGAGTTAATCGGTAAACACCTCCGAAAGTTTACCCTCGCCCTTTGGAGACTGTGTCGCAATACCGTTCATGGTTCGAGAACCTCACCACGAACGGTATTGCTCGATCGCGAATTCAACTACTTATCCGTTCGCCCTGAGCGTGTCGAAGGGCTCCGAGTGAATTGCGACACAGTCTCTTGGGAGGGAAGGGTGAGGGTTCTGCTTTAACGTGTCCTAACCCTCACCTCAATCTCTCCCAGAGGGAGAGGAAGTAAGAGGGATCGCCACTCGAACTAGTATCGTTTCACCTAATGTGTTCACTACGGTGGGAATTCATCTTCCCACCCGCTATAACAATCCCCATGCGCTTCAAATCCCGTCTCATCCCTGGCACGCTGATCCAACGCTACAAACGCTTTCTCGCCGATGTTCGTCTCGCCAACGGCGAAGTCGTCATCGCCCACTGCACCAACACCGGCACCATGATGGGCTGCAAAGAACCCGGCAGCGCGGTTTATATTTCGCGCAGTGAGAATTTGCATCGCAAACTGCCCTACACTTGGGAGCTGATCAAGGCGAACAACACTTGGGTGGGCATCAACACCATGCACCCGAACAAGCTCGTTCCTGAAGCCGTAGAAGCCGGCGTGATCACCGAACTCAGCGGTTACCAATCCATCCGGCGCGAAGTCAAAGTCAGCGCCCACACCCGCTTGGATCTATGCTTGGAAGGAACCAACGGCAGCTGCTACGTCGAAGTAAAGAATGTCACTCTCGCGGTCAACCGCGTGGCCGCGTTTCCCGACGCAGTCAGCGAGCGCGGTGCGAAACATTTGAAAGAGCTGATGCGCCTCAAACGCCAAGGCCACCGTGCCGCCATCGTCTTTGTCATTCAGCGCGACGACTGCGACAGCTTTCGCCCCGCCGATGAGATCGATCAAGAATACGGCCGCTGGTTGCGGCGCGCGATCAAAGCCGGCGTTGAGGCGCTCCCATACCGCGCAAAGGTGACGCCGAAAGAAATCCTGTTGACGGAGCGGCTCGCGACAAAGCTGTAGCTTTGGTGTATGACTTTGGGCCAATAGATTTCTCAGTCGCTTCGCTTATTCGAAATGACAGAAACTCTAGTGAACGTTAATTGTCATTTCGACCGAAGGGAGAAATCTTTTTGTCCACGTGTCGCTCAACGCTATGCACCGACACGTGCCTGTATGAATGCCCCAAAATCGCTAGTTATTGCCAGCCGCGCACCGGACATGTTAAGACCCAAAGAATTGAATTCGCGAGCGGGGTTTGAACCCCGCTCGCGACCAAAGGGGATGCTTGCCCCCTTTAGAAACCCCATTTAATTGTGCTTGCCTCCAGAGGCGCGGTTAATATAGAGCTGAAACGTTTCCCAACACCATTACCCAAGGAGGATTTATGATCACCGCTCAAGATTTGCAAGGCGCATTAGCCATCATGCCGACGCCGGCCAAAGAAGGCGCCGAACGTTTGGACGCGACCAACACAGTTGACCTCGATGAAACCGCCCGGCTCGCCGAGAGTCTGGTGCGCGACGGCGCCAACGGCATCATGGCGCTCGGCACTATGGGTGAGTGCGCGACCACGTCGCAAGCCGACTACGAAGCCTACGTCGATTGCTTGCTCAAGACGGTGCGCGGCCGGATTCCGACTTTTGTCGGCACCACTTCGCTCGGCGGCCATGAAATCGCCCGGCGGATAAAGTTCGTCAAAGAGCGCGGCGCGACCGGAACCCTGCTCGGAATTCCCATGTGGCAGCCAGCCACGCTCGACATGGCGGTAAAATTCTATGCCGACGTGGCGGAAACCTTTCCCGACTTTCCGATTATGGTTTACGCCAACCCGCGCGCCTTTCGCTTTGACTTCGGCGCCGACTTCTGGGGACCGGTGGTGCAAAAAGCGCCGACGGTGATGTCGGCGAAATTCTCCAGTAAAGCGATACTGAAACAAGTCGTCGAAGCCGTCAAAGGCCGCGTCAACTTCGTGCCGCCCATTGGTCTCGCCTACGAGTTCGCGCAGATCTCGCCACAATCCCAAACCACTTGCTGGATTCCCTCGGTCGGGCCGCAAGTCGCCATCGCACTCATGAAAGCCCTGGCCGAGCATAATGCCGAACAAGCCAAAGCGGTCGCCGCCGACATCACGTGGGCCAACGAGCCGCACCACGCGATCACCGGCTCGCAAGAAATTTTCGCGTCTTACAACATTCAGCTGGAAAAAGTCTTGATGTCCGCCTCCGGCTACTGCAAGACCGGCCCGATCCGCCCACCCTACAATTATATGCCGGACGATTTCCGCAAAGCGGCGACCGAAGGCGGCCAGCGCTACGCCAAGCTGCGCGAGAAATATTCGAAAGTGCTGGGTTAAACTAACGCGCCGAAGAAGATTAGGATACTCACCACGAAGGCACGAAGGACACGAAGGTTCGGAAATTATTTTTCTTACCTTCGCGCTCGTAGCCCGTGGTGAGCATAGTCGAACCATGTCCTCCTTCGAAAATACGCGCGCGGGGATGATCTGCAGAACAAAGAGGCCGCCTGGGTTCCGTCATACCCGCGAAAGCGGGTATCCAGGCTGATTCGGGGGAGAACAAACCTAGATTCCCGCGTGCGCGGGAATGACGAGTCGAGGGGAGGACCCTGTGGAGGGAAATTCGTTCGTTTTCATTCTCTGTGGGCGTGCGTAAGGTCATGACACACTTCGTGGTGAATAGTCTTTTCCAATTTTTGCGTTCTGTGCGGCTGATTCACGGGGGTATCTAAGTGTCCATCGATCTGACCAAGCAAGCCGCCTATTCAGACCAGACTCCCTACGAGCTTTGGCAAACCGAAGAAGGGATTCCGATCTACACCGGACTCGGCATCGACGATCTACGAACCGTCGAGCTCGGCGCGTGGCGGCGCAAAGGCGCGGCGGGCGCGTTCATCAACATGCTCGGCGCCGGCCGCAGCTGCGACGCCTATGTTTGCGAGATCGCCGCCAAGTGCCAAACGCTGCCGGAGCGCTATCTCTTCGAAGAGCTGATCTACGTCGTCAATGGTCGCGGCGCCACCACCGTCTGGCAAGAAGGCGGCCGCAAGCAAACCTTCGAATGGCACGAAGGCAGCATGTTTTCGCCGCCGCTCAACACTTGGCGCCAGCACTTCAACGCTCAAGGCGACCAGCCGGCACGCTTCGTCGCGCTCACCGATGCGCCGGTAATCATCAACCGCTTTCGCAATCTCGATTTCGTTTTGAACAATCGATTCGTCTTTAGCGATCGCTTCAGTGGTGCAGACGGCTACTTCAGCGGCAAGGGCCAAGAAGTCACGTCGCACCGCACTTGGGACTCCAACTTCATCGCCGATATTCCCGGCTTTCGTTTGTTGGAGCATAGCGCCCGCGGCCAAGGCGCCCGCGGCATCCTGCTCCATTTTTCCGCCAACACGATGTCGGCTCACATCGAGGAGTATCCCGTCGGCACCTACCCGCGCGCCCATTGGCACGGGCCCGGCGCGCATATTCTGATTCTCTCCGGTGAAGGCTACTCGTTTCTCTGGGAGCCAGGGAAAAAGCGCGAGCGCATCGACTGGAAGCCCGGCAGCCTGTTCGTGCCGCCGGCCAATTGGTTTCATCAACATTTCAATCCCGGCCGCGAGCCGGCGCGTTATCTGGCGCTGAAACCATGGGGCTTCACCTACCAAGTCGAAGATCTGGTAAAAACACTGGAAGTCGAAGCCTCCGGCGGCACCCAGATCGACTACCAAAATCAGGACCCGGAGATTCATGAGACCTTCGTCAAAGAGTGCGCCAAGCGCGGCGTTGAGGTGCGGCTAAAGTTTTAACCCATTCGACACCTAACCTGGATTATTCGTGCTACGAGGGAAACTCATACACTGTGTCGATCGAGGTGCGACCCTGGAGGAGCGAAGGCACCAGCGCAAATGTTTCAGCGTATTCTCGGCGCTTGGCACGATGTTTGAACTTCCCACGGGTGATTTCAGAGAGAACTTGTCCCGCTTGCCTCTTCAAGGCACAACTGCATTGCCTTCGTTCCGGAAGGGTTGCACCTTGATCGCGGCCTGGCGTGAATAATCCGGCCTAAGGAACGTCGATGAACTTAAAAATCTTAATGTGCGCTGCGCTCATTCTCGCCACGCCCCGCGGCATCATGTCTCAAGAACAAATCCTGGTTGGCTACGACGGCCACGCCGGCTTTCAAGGCCCCATCTGGGCAGCCAAAGATCTCGGCCTATTCGAGAAACATGGGCTGTCCGGCGAATTGATCCTCATTCCCGGCAGCGCCCGAGGCATGGCGGCGTTGCTCTCCGGCAGCGTGCCCTTCGTGCAAGGTTCCGCCACCGCACCCCTCTCCGCGTATTTGCGCGGCGGCGACGTTGTCGTGATCGCCGCGGCGTTGAACAAGTTTCCCTTCAGCGTCGTCACCCGAAAGGAATTGCGCGCGCCCGCCGATCTCGTTGGCAAAAAGCTCGGCATTCTCAACTTTGGCGGCTCCAACGATCTCGCCGTCACGCTGGCATTAAAGGAATGGAACATTCCGCGCAGCAGTGTGACGATTCTCGCCGCCGGCGGCGCGCCCGAACGGCTGGCCGCCTTGCTGAGCGGCAACATCGACGCCACCGTACTCTCGCCGCCGGAAACCGTGGCCGCGACGCGCGCCGGATTGAATATCCTGGCCAACCTCGGCGATCTCAACGCCGCATTCCCGCAAACCTTGATCATGGTAAAACGCTCCTTCGTCTCGGCTAAGCGCGATACGGTTAAGCGTTTCATTCGCGCCTATAGTGAAGCGATCTACGAATTCAAAATCAACAAGGGAAAAGCCCTCAAAGTCTACGCCGACCGGCTCAAGCAAAAAGACTTAAGCGTGCTCGACGACACCTACCGTTTCTACGCGCCCAAATTCTCCTTCCCGCCGCGCGTCGATCGCAGCGGCATCAACAACGCCCTCGACCTGGTGCGCCAAACCAGCGACGTGAAAGGCGAGGTGAATCTTACGGCGTTCATCGATGAATCCATGATCGACGAACTGGAACGGGAAGGATTTTACAATAAGCTCGTCGAGGCACGCGCCAAGAAATAAAATTTTCAGATGGCGCCGCTAAGTTGGAGAAATTGGAGTTGAATTGAAAACTCCGAATCCGACTTCCCCCTTTGAAAAAGGGGGACTGAGGAGGATTTGTTTTTCAAGGCAACGCTGACCATTGAACGCAACCCTATTCCACCGCCAGGAGAACATCATGATCGAACCAAAAATTTCTACCGAATCGATTTCTCTAAAAAGAAGTTCCTACAAACAGTGGGTCGCGGCGGAAGGTATTCCGCTAGTCGAGAGTTTCTTTGTCCAAGACATCGCCACGGAACCACTCACGCCCTGGCCACGCACCGGCGGTTTGGGCGTGCGCTTATGCTTGGAAGGCACCGGTGAAACCAACGACGCCTACATTTGTGAAATCCCCGCCGGCAAAGCGCTCGAAGCCGAGAAACATATGTACGAAGAGCTGATCTACGTCATCAGCGGGCGCGGCGCGACGACGATCTGGAACGACGGCGAACCGAAACGCACGTTTGAATGGCAAGAAGGCTCGCTGTTTTCGCCGCCGCTCAACTCCTGGCATCAACTATTCAATGGCAACGGCAACGAGCCCGCGCGCTTTCTCGCCGTCACCAGCGCGCCCTGCATGATCAATTTACTTCACAACACCGACTTCATTTTCAACTGTCCCTACGTCTTCCGCGATCGGTTTAACTCGCAAGAAGACTACTTCGGCAATCCGGGGACTTGGTACTCCGGCCGAACCTGGCAAACCAACTTCGTCGCCGACGTGAAGAATTTAAAACTGCTCGAATGGAAAGAGCGCGGCGGCGGCGGTTCGCAAGTGCGTTTGGAAATCTCCGAGAACACTCTATG
>CAYZJE010000479.1:0-2055 GCA_964478485.1 uncultured Syntrophobacter sp.
AGACTGTGTCGCAATTCACTCGGAGCCCTTCGACACGCTCAGGGCGAACGGATAAGTAGTTGAATTCGCGATCGAGCAATACCGTTCGTGGTGAGGTTCTCGAACCATGAACGGTATTGCGACACAGTCTCGTCGCGGGGGAGGAAAGAGGTGAGGGTTTGAACGGACCCCGGACTCGATCCGGGGGATTGAACGGCTTGAACGTTTTGAACGTTGACTTCGAGGTTACTCCTTACGATTCTCTTCCTCCGGCGGCCGGACGTGGCGGAACATTAGGTAAAACGCCACATCGTTGACCAATTGTAAACCGCCGCCGATGAATAGGGGAAGCGTGAGCGAAATGTTTTGCATTAAATAGGTCGAGATCGTCGGGCTGATGCCAAAGGGCACGACTCGCGCAAGGCTGGTGACGCCGGCGGCTGAGCCGCGCTCGCTCGATTGGACCATTGCCATGGTAAACGAAGCGCGCAGCGGGTTGTCCATGTAGGCGAAGAAAGAGCGGATGGCGAGAAGAGTCGCCGCCAGAAGGAAAGTCGGCGCGAAGGGAATCGACAGATAGATCAGCGATGCGAAACCGTGGGAAAAGGCCATAGTTCTCACGATGCCCAAATATCGCGCGATGATCGGCGCGCTTAAAAATGACAGGGCAGCGAGAAAGTTGGAAATGAAAAACAGCAGGCCCAAAGACTTAAGCTCGACGCCGAAGCGGAGAAAGAACCAGTAAGAAACCAGCCCGCCGGCCATGCCGGCGCCGAAGTTGTCGACGAAAGCCAAGATCGACATCTTGGTGACGAACACGCCGGTGGTTTTTGAAATCTTTTGCTCGACTTGGCGCGGTTGGTGCTGTTCGCTGATGGCGCTGTAAACGAATAACAAAGCAACGCTGAACAGAATCGTCATCAGAAAGAGCGGTTTATACGAAGACACGGAATCCCAGCCCCAGCGTTCCTGGAGCAATTGCGGCAAACCGGCGGCCAAGGCGCCGATGGCGCCCATCACTGAGCCGACAAACGCGTTCAGCGCGAAAATCTGGTTGCGGTTATCCGGTTGGCATTTTTCAGCGAGCAGCGCTTCTTCCACCGGATTGAACGGGCCGCCGCCCGAGCCGCCGCCGGCCGAACCGCCGGCGCCCACGTTGGCGATGATGACCGCGAGGAGAATGAAGCCCAAGCCACTAAAGAAAACGAAAATACTATTCGAGATGATCGTTAGTGCGGCGAGCAGCATGAGAATTCTCCTGCGACCGTAGCGGTCCGACAGGTAACCCCAGACCGCGGTTAACACGGCGCCACTCAGGTAAGCGACGGAGTAGACAATCCCGATGATCACCGGCGAGTAGCCAAGACGGTCGAGGTAGATAGCGAAGACGACGTTCAAATAGGAAAAGGCGAAGGCGCGGATGCCGCGCGAGGCCATCAGCAGTTTGGCGTCGTGATGTAAGTCGCGATAGATCGCCATGGTTATGCGGTCGCCGCTTGGGGCTCGGCGACTTGTTCTTCGGGCGGCTTGACGTCGCGGAACATGTAGTAGAACACGCAATCATGAAAAAGTTGCAAGATGCCGCCGATGAAAATCGGCACCCCCAAGGAAAAGCTCTGCATTAAATAAGCCGACAGGGTCGGACTGATGGCCACGGGCACATGCCGCGACAGACTGGTTAAGCCGGCCGCCGAGCCGCGATCTTCGGGGCGAACCACACCCATGATGAATGAACTGCGCAGAGGGCTATCCATGTAGGCTAGATAGGAGCGGATGATCGTCATCGCCGCGGCGATCGTGAAAGTCGGCGCCAGCGGTAGAATCAAATAGATGAGCGAAGCCAAGCCATGGGAGAACGCCATGGTGCGGACGATGCCGATTTTCCGCGCGACGATCGGTGCGGTGAGAAATGACATGGCGGCGAGAAAATAGGAGAGAAAGAACATGAAGCCCAGGGATTTCAGCTCGACGCCGTAGCGCAAGAAAAACCAGTAGGCCAGCAGCGGGCTGATCAAACCGCCGCCCAAGTTGTCGACCATGCCGAGCAGCGATATCTTGAGCACGAACTTGTTCGCA
>CAYZJE010000480.1:0-4066 GCA_964478485.1 uncultured Syntrophobacter sp.
CCCCGCAACGAGACTGTGTCGCAATACCGTTCATGGTTCGAGAACCTCACCACGAACGGTATTGCTCGATCGCGAATTCAACTACTTATCCGTTCGCCCTGAGCGTGTCGAAGGGCTCCGAGTGAATTGCGACACAGTCTCAACGCGGGGGAGGATGAAGGTGGGGGCGAACCCTTGTGCTCTTCGTTCGTCCTTCGTAGTGAAAACTATCTTGTCCGCCTTGCTTGCGGCTTTGCCGTTCTCACGGTTTTCGTCCTTTGCTCATTGCGCCGGCGAGCCGGCCGACTTCGATAAACTCGCGCTCGCTCAGCGGCTTGTTCCGTTCGGCTTTAGCGGCGAGCGCTTGTAAGTCGGTCAGCCGGGCGAGGAAATTTTGCGTTGGAAAATTCTTTGCCGATTGAGCAGTCAATGTCGTAACATCAATCTTTCGGCCATGGGCCTGGCTCAGCTCTTGAGACAAGTTCTGCACCATCAGCTGGGTTGCTAAGCGTTGCGCGCCGGCGGCGCGCAAAATCCCCGCCCGGGCGTCGACTAGGTCGAGCGGACTGGAGCGCTCGAACGTGGGCGGCTCGGAAATCCGACCGAAGCGGCGATGGTAGACGAAGATGTAAAGCAAACCGGCCGCGGCGATTTGCCAGAGGCACCAGCCCCACGGCGTTTTGGAAAAAGCCCAAGCCAAACTGGCGGCGCTGCGTTTGTCGCCAAAGCCGTGATGGTATTCGTCGAAATGCACTCGGCCATCGCCCCAGCCTGCCACCAGGCTGACCAGCCATACGGCGTTGTCCGACCTTCGCAAGGCGCCGTTGCTCGCCATGGTCGGATCGGCGATGGCGACGATGCGTCCCCGGCCGACACTTATTTCTACCGCGAGGGTTTGATTGGCCGCGGCCGCGATGGGCTTAGCGCCGGCAGCTTCGGCGAAACTGCGCTGCCAGCGCAGCTTGACGTCTTGTCCTGGGATCGAGCTTCCACTCGCCGGTTCGACTGTGAAGTTGGCCGGCTTCGCCCAGCGCAACGCCGGCGCGTAGCGCGACAAAAACGTCGCGGCCGGTTCGTCGGGTTTAGCATCGGTCTCGTCATTGGAATTCTCCGTTTGCTCAGCCGATTCATTTTCGGCGCCCAAACGGCGGCGCAGTGGCCAGCCATTCTGGCTTAGCAGTATCAGTTGCCCGCCATCGGCGAGCCAGCGGTTTAGAGCTGCTAATTCGCTATTGCCAAGGGGAACTTTCGGATCGGCGACGATGAGCGAGCTGGCGCCGTCACTACCGTCGCGCGGCAGCTGATCGAGTGGACGGCGCCACTGTTCGGCCGCCGGCAAGAGCCGCCGCATGACCAGCAACAGCGCGCGCGCGCCGGTCGGATCGGTGAAGAAGGTCGAAGGGCGTTGCGCCACCGGATCGCTTTGCTTTGGCGTCGAAAGATTGGCCACCAACACTGACAGGATCAGAAATGTTCCGGTGGCGACGATGGCGGTGGCGCGATTGTAGCTTTGGGTGGTCATGCGGGACTGCTGGTTTCGCCATAGATGCGATCGACGCGTACAAGCAGAGCTTCGGCGATGTCCGCTGGGGCATTACGCCTGGCGTAAACCGCTTTCTCGTAAATCTCAGTCAGCTCGGCAAAGGTAGGGTACCAGGGATGGGCTTTTGCGCATTCACCGAGGTAATGCGAGTTGGTTTTCCAACCGGCGAATTTAATCGCCCCCTGTTGATCCAAAAGACCCAATAACACCCGATGGGCGATCCAGATGGCACGCCGAGGGTTGTTTTCCTTAAGCATGCGGCGCGCGACTTGGAGCGCTTCGCGCCAATCGTTGGCCGCGCCTTCGAGAATCTCAAAATGGGCGGGAGCCGCGCTCGCGCTGTCTCGCTTACGGCCAAAGGGCAGAACGTCCGCCAGGGCAAGGTAAAGGAGATGGGCCAAACAGGCGAGCAAGAGTAATATTGCCAGGACGAAAAGAATCCGCGCCGACATTGGATTGGCCTCCGACCAAGCGCTCAAGCTGCCGAGCCAGTCCTTGATGGCCTTTAAGAATTCTAAGAGTGATTCATACCAGCGCGACGGCTCGGTGAACTCCGCGCGATCGAGCACCTCGCGGGTTACCTCGCGGATCGTCGCCGGCGCCGGGAGCGAATTTATTTGAGTGATGGCCGACATCGATTTAATAATTCTCCGCAGCTTGCTGCGGGCTCCATTTAAATGCGAAATGCCTCGTTTATTAGTCAGGCGCTTAATGTCGGCGCCGCAGTCACGCTTTGACCGTTGTCCGCCATGGCGCGGCTGAGCATATCGAGATCGAACCCTTCCTTGCGGATACGCATGTCGTAATACAACAGAATGGTGGCAACGATACCGAGCGGGGCGAGGAATATGGACATGAGACTGTTAATGGCCGAATGGAGCACTGCCCCGCTGGTTGATTCGGTGCTGAAGACGACTTTCGACACCGAGCTCATGCCGGCGCCTGTAATAGCTTCGAGCAGGATTAAGACAACCATAATGACGAACGCTTTGCCGCGTTGGCCTTTCATGAGTTCACGGCTTCGACGTAGACTCGGCGTGGCTTTTTGTCCCTCGACGAGAATCGTCGGTACGACCAAGGAGTAGGACAGCAACCAGAGCACACCTGGTACGATGAATAATATCAAGCCGATGACGACCCGAATACTGACCGTGATCTGAGCCATCGACACTGACCAGAAGTTGGCCAGGCCCCGGCGCAGCGCCGCGTGGATGGCGACGTGGTTGCCTAGATAGCGCTCGCTGATGGCGTAGGTCGCCGCGCCGCCGGCGATGGGAAAAGCGATGCTGGTCCACAAGACCATGAAGACAATAAAGTATAAAATGGCCGCCCAGGGGGCGTCATCATTGAGGTTGAAACTCATGCTCGATTGAAAAACCAGCATGACCAAATAAAAGGGCACGTAGGCGACCGCGGTGATGCCGAGCAACAGGGCAAAATTGTTGGCGTAGAGTCGAACGGCTCGATCGAGCAGCGCTCCAGTGGTCATCGCTTCGAAGCGGGGCGTGCTGGCTGAATCCATCGAGCGTCCTCCGTCAATTACCTGTCAACATAAAATAGTGGTTGCGACTGTTTATTTGAAAGTTCGAATTGTCCAGCCGCCTGATTCGCCGGCGCCGGTCCACAGACCGCGAACAGCGTCTCTCACAGCGGCCTCGAACAATTCCGTAAAGTTCGCTTTCTTGGACGGGGCCGGGTCGGCGGACCAACTGCCGCGGAAGTCGCCTGGCCGTCCGTCCACGCTGGCGCGCCAGGTGCCGTTCCAACCGGTACTGTGCATCTCCGCGGACCAGCCGCCGTTTATGACGGTGGCGCCGTTGGCGTCCTTGAGCGTCCAAAAGCCCCGCGCGGCACGCGCGGTAGGATTGGGCGCCACGCTATAGGTGCCGACAAAAGTCTGACCGCTCTCCGTGCGGGCCGCCCAACTCGATGAGGAAGTTTCTTTCTCTTTAAAAGTGTCCTTGACCTGGCTGCTCACTTCCACATCGATGGCGCGCACCCAGCCGACCTGGCCTTGTTTGGTACGCACCATGTACCAGATTTCTTGAGCGATACTTTCGGCCAAGGGGAAAAGCGTTTCGCCCTTTTCGAGCCGGCCGAGCGGTTCGCTTTCGAGTTCCTGCCGTGCGTAGAGCGACACGCCGGATTCGCGCGCGGTCAAAGATGACGATTCAGCAGCGCGACCGGCCACCGCTGTCAGAAGGCAAAGAATCAATACGAGAACGGAGCAACGAAGATTTTTGCAACAATCATTCATTATAATAGGGCGTCTCCAAACGAAAATTCTGATCTTACCCGTGCGGCTATTCTATGTTAACCTCGCCTCTTGAGGCGGGCACAACTAAATGGGGTTTCCAAAGGGGGCGAGCATCCCCCTTGGTCAAGGGCGGGGTTAAGTCCCCGCCCGCGAAGCGGCTTCATTTAATTGTCAGGCGTCAATATTAACCTATTTTCATGACTCGCGTCACTAACGGATTTGATTGAGTGTAACGGATCTGATTGACGCGGCGTTCAATCTCAGGCCGAAATTGGCCTATTTCCTCC
>CAYZJE010000481.1:0-5627 GCA_964478485.1 uncultured Syntrophobacter sp.
CAGCAGGGAAAAGCCGAAGGCTTGCTGTTGGTCGACGGCGTAGAGGGCGAGCGCGGCGACGGTGAAGAATTGAAAGGTGCCGACGAAGCCGGGCGCGGAGGGTAGCGACACGCCGATGCCGACGAAGGCGAGCACCACCCAGCTGGCTGAGAAGGGCGCATCGATGGCGCAAGCTTGGAGCGCCGCATAGGTGCCGAGCGCATAGGTCGTCCAGATCGGAATCGACAGCAAGGTGGCGATGGCTAAATTCTTCTTGTTGCGCATCGCCGCCAGGCCGGCGAAAAAGGATTCCATGAAATCTTCTATGCGGCTGCGATACCGCTCCGGCATCAAGCGCGAGGTCCAGCCGCCAAGGGCGGCGCTTAAGCGATTCATCGATAACAGCGCGACCCAGGCGGCGGCGCCGAGCGCGAGCATGATCAAGAAGCCGTTGGCGATCCAGCCCGGCAGCGGCATGTGGAAAAAGATCACGCTCAGCATCGTCAGAATGGCGAAGACGTCGAGCAACCGCTCGATCACCACGGTGGCGAGCATCGCCGAGGCCGTGACGTTTTCTTTTCTTGCGGCGATGTAGGCGCGGGCCAGATCGCCGATCCTGAGCGGCAGAAGATTATTGCCCATGAAGCCGATCATGGTGGCGCTAAACAGATTGGCGGTTTTCATCGACTGGGAATTGGGAATCAGATAGCGCCAGCGCCACGCCCGGAGCCAAACCGCGAGGAGCGCGCAAGCGCCGGCGAGGGCCAAGAAGAAATAATTCACCTGGCCGAGCAATGGTAAGATTTCCGCCAGTTGAACGTTGCGCGCGGCGAGATAGAGCAAGAACGCGCTAACGGCGATGCCTATGATGGTTTGGAGACGCATGGTTCGATCAGAATTTTTTCACCGCGAAGGCGCCCTTCGACGTCGCTCAGGACAGGCGCCGGACGCGGAGTAAAGAAATCTTGATTAAGAAATACTCCGAACTCTGCGAACTCCGCGTCTCTGTGGTGAGATTGGAAATTTCCCGATGGCCGAGAATTTCACAAACACAAAGGCCAAGAACACCAGCTCTCGATGTTCTTGGCCTTTTAAGTTCGTGCGCGTGAAACGCCTACTTAACGTGCTTGCTCACCAGCTTGGTCATCTCGAACATGGTGACCGTCTTCTTGCCGCCGAACACCACCTTGAGAGCGTCGTCAGCGTTGATATTGGTTCGCTTCTTCTTGTCCTGCAGGCCGTTCTTCTTGATGTAGACCCACAGTTTTTTGGTTAACTCGGTGCGGGGAATCGGCTTGTTGCCAACCACCGCGCTGAGAGCGGCATCCGGCTGCACCGGTTTCATGAATGCCGCGTTGGGTTTCCGTTTCTTTTTTGCTGCTGCCATTTGTCTTCCTCCTTCAGGAATGAATTTTCATAATGGTATAGCAGAGGAGAGATGCCATTGCCAACGATTTTGTCAAATTTTTCCTCTCAGAATCGAGGTTTGCTCCTCTTGAATCGTCAATTCGCCGTTCGCCAATCGCAGGGCAACGCCGTAATGGGTGCGAGCGCTGTCGATTGTTACATAGCCTTGCCGAACATCTTCTACGACTTTATCCACCGGCCGTTTTAGAGGATTGCCGAGTCCACCGCCACCGGGACGTTCGACGCGGATGGTATCGTTTCGTTGCAGGCGGTGATCGCCAAAGCGCGACGGGAGATGCTTGGCATCGTTTGATTCTGCATTGACCACACAGGCGCCCTTGCCACCCGCAAGACCACCGTCGCTGCCGAAAGGCGCGATGGCGTGTTTGTCGGTGCGCATGGAAAAGCGCACTTCGTCGGCCAATATGAGGTAATCGCGCGCGAAGCCCAAGCCGCCGCGCCACTCGCCGGCGCCACCCGAGTCGGGGATCATTTCAAAGCGTTCAACCCGTGTGGGGAATTCCGATTCAATAATCTCGATGGGGGCGGTCTTGCAGTTACTCAGATGGAACGCGGTCGCCGAGACGCCGTCCTTGCCTGAGCGCGCGCCGGTGCCGCCGCTAAAAATTTCGTAATGCACGTAGGCACGATTAGACTGCGCGTCGCGGCCGCCCATCACCAAGGCGGCGCTGCCGGAGCCGCCGGCAATGCGTTTATCGGGGACGAAGAACGCCAGAGCGCGGAGAATCGCTTCCGCCGCCGTGAGCGCGGTGGGCATATAAGTATTGACCGCGGCGGGGAAGCGAGGGTTAACCACGCTGCCGTCGCGGCAGGTGGCGTCGATGACGCGGGCCAATCCCTGATTGATCGGTAGGAATCGATCGACCAGCGCGACGAGACAATAAGCACAGGCGGCGCGCACCAGCGGCGGGCGGATGTTCGCGGGGCCCTGAGTCTGATCGCTCGATCCGCTGAAATCGAAGTGCAGTCGGTCGCCGCTCTTTTTTACTTTGACATGGATGCGAATCGCTTTGCTCAAGTCGATGCCGTCGTGATCGACGAAGCTTTCGCCCTCCGACTCGCCGTCGGGCCATGAGGCGATGGTCTGGCGCACGCGGTGTTCCGTGTAGGCGGAAAGCATTTCGGTCGATTCAAGAATGGTTTGTTTGCCGTAGCGCTCCATCAGCTCAGCGATTCTTCTTTCGCCCAAACGCGCCGCGCCGACTTGACCGCGCAGATCGCCGATCACCAGCGTAGCGGTGCGGCTGTTTGCCGCGATCATCGCTTCTATTTCTTTCACCGGCTTACGCTCGGCCATGAACTTTACGGGCGGCAAGTGCAATCCTTCTTGATAGATTTCCCGAGCGCTGCCTGAGCCGCTGCCCGGCACGGTGCCGCCGATATCGCTCTTGTGCGCCATATTGGCGGCGAAGCCGACCCATTCATTCTGATAAAAGATTGGCGTAAACACGCCCATGTCGGGCGCATGGGGACTGCCGCCGAGGTAGGGATGGTTGACGATGAAGGCGTCGCCTTGGTGAATCTCGTCGATGGGAAAAATTTTCAATATCGCCGCGGCGCAGGCCGGAAAGGCGCCCATATGGAGCGGCAAGACGACATGCTGGGCGATCACTTCGCCTTGGGTATTCAAGATCGCGCAACTGGCGTCTTGAGATTCGCGGATGATCGTTGAGTAGCCGGTGCGGAAGAGTCCATTTTGCATCTCCTGGACGATGCCGGCCAGGCGCGCTTGGATGACTTGCAGGGTGATGGGATCGACCATGGGTTAGGCAATAGGCATTAGGCAACAGGCAATAGTAGGAATCGGACAACGCATGGGTCGGATCTTTCTGTTGCCTATTGCCTATTGCCTATTGCCTGCGCGCGCAGTTGCGCTGTGGCTGCTTGGTTAATTATATAATCGCCATCTGTACTATCGATTGCGACGCGGTACGCTTCGCGCGCTCGTTTCTGTGTCACGTAGCCATTGCGCACGTCGTTCAAGACCCGCTCTGGGTCGCGGGTTAGCGGGTTGCCTAAGCCGCCGCCTCCCGGAGTTTCGAGACTGAACACTTCGCCAGGGTGCATTACATGGTCGGAGAAGCGCGACGGGATCACGCGCTCGCCAGGTTTGCCGGGGTTGAGCACGCAGTGACCGGTCCTGCCGTCGCTGCCGCCGTCGATGCCTTTGGGCGCGACGGTGTGTTTGGTCGAGCGCAGCGAGAAGCGCGCGTCATTGTCGAGCACTACGTATTCGCGGACGAAGCCCAGGCCGCCGCGAAACGCTCCGGGTCCGCCGGAGTCGGCGATCAGTTCAAATTTATTTACCCGCGTGGCGAATTCCGATTCGATGATTTCGATCGGCGCGATTTTCGCATTGGACTGATTGACGTTGGTCCCGGACACGCCGTCCTTGCCGCTGCGGCCGCCGGAGCCGCCGCCGAAGATTTCATACTGCACATAACCCTTGCCGGTCTTGTTGCTGCGCCCGCCGATGATAATAGACCGGCTGCTGCAGCCGTCGCCGACTTTCTTGTGCGGCGTGATCTGACTCGACGCTTCGAGCAGCGATTCGACCAGCGCGTGGACGGTTGGGTTATAGGTATTCACCGGCGCGGGAAAGATCGGGTTGACCACGCTGCCGTCACGCACTTTGATTTCAATACACCGGGCCAAACCATTATTGATCGCCAACGCCGGATCGACCAGGCAGGTGAGTAGATAACAGCAGGCGGCGCGCACGGTGGTCGGGCGAATGTTGGCCGGCCCTTTGGTCTGATCGGCGCAGCCAGTAAAATCAAAGAGCAAGCGATCGCCGCGCTTTTCCATGCGCACATGCAGGCGCACCGGCTTATCGAGATCGATGCCGTCGCTGTCGACAAAACGCTCGCCTTCGCCGACGCCGTCGGGCCACGAGGCTATCTCCATGCGCACTTTGGCTTCGGTAAGGTCAAACAATTCATCGAAAGAAGTTAGAATCGTTGCCTTGCTGTAGCGCTGCATCATTTCTTGAAAGCGCCTTTCGCCCAGGCGCGCCGCGCCCACTTGGCCGCGCAGGTCGCCGATGACCAATTCCGGCGTGCGGCTGTTGGCGCCGAGCATGGCTTCGATGTCTTTGCTAGTTTGGTATTTGTCGACGTACTTGATCGGCGGGACGTGCAAGCCTTCTTGGTAAATTTCCCGCGCCTGGCTCCAACAACTGCCGGGCACGGGGCCGCCGATATCGCTCTTGTGCGCCAGGTTGGCGGCGAAGCCGACCCATTCGCCCTGGTAAAATATTGGGCTTAGCACCGCCATGTCGGGCGCGTGGGGACTGCCGCCGAGATAGGGATGATTGGTGATAAACGCGTCGCCTTCATGGACTTCCTCGGGCGTGTAATTTTTTAAAACGCCCGCGGCGCAGGCGGGAAACGCGCCCATGTGCAGCGGTAAGACGACATGCTGCGCGACCACTTCACCGGCGCGGTTCAAGATCGCGCAGCTGGCGTCTTGGGATTCTCTGATAATCGTCGAGTAGCCGGTGCGAAATAGTCCATTCTGCATCTCCTGGACGATGCCGGCCAGGCGCGCTTGGATGACTTGCAGGGTGACGGGATCGACGGTCATAAAATTCTAGGCAATAGGCATTGGGCAATAGGCAATAGATAATTGGAGTGATGGAGTGATGGAGTAATGGAGTGATGCTCCGAATACCAATACTCCAACACTCCAATACTCCAACCAGTTCCTCTTCACGCCTTCTCCTTTATAATGATATTCCGATAACTATCCACCGTCGCTTCTTGCTCGGGCTGGATTACCGTCGTGGTGTCCAACTGCTCGACGATCGCCGGGCCGGTGATTTTGTGGCCGGGCTCGATCAGGTCACGGTTGTAAACTTGCGTGGCCAAGACTCCATGTTCTTTGCCAAAGAACACATTGCGCTCGCCGGTTTTCGCCGCTTCGACTTTTCGCCCGGTGACTTTTCCCGGAGAGAGTTTCGCCTGTGGCACTAGGCCGAGGGAAATCAGCCGCAAGCTCACCAGCTCCACCGGTTCAGTTTCGGCTTTGTGGCCGGAATTCTGCTCGTGCATGGTGTCGAAGCGGCCGCGCATTATCGTCAGATCATGCTTGGTGAATGGCGGCATCGGCGCGGGTACGGTGAGCTCGTAGCCTTGCCCGGCGTAGCGTAGATCGAGGTAGGGCTCGATTTTGATTTCCTCTTCGCTAAAGCCTTCACTATAAAGATCGGCTTTGGCGCG
>CAYZJE010000482.1:0-2358 GCA_964478485.1 uncultured Syntrophobacter sp.
CAATTCTTAGCTTCGCTGCCACTGACAGCCAACGGCAAAGTCGATCGAAAGGCATTACCGGCGCCTAATTCGGATTTGAGCGAGGATAATGCTCACTATGTTATGCCGCGGACGGCGGTCGAGGAGGATTTGTCAGAGATCTGGACCGAGGTTTTGAGAGTGAAGCGAGTCGGCATCCATGATAGCTTTTTCGATCTCGGCGGGCACTCGCTGATGGCTGTTCGCTTGGCTGCTGAGATAGAAAAACGACTGGGTAGAATTGTTCCGGTCGCGATGCTATTCAAATCGCCAACCATAGCGCAGTTGGCGAGCGAGCTTAACCCGCATACTCAGGCACAATCGTCTCCGATCATCGCCGTCCAGCCGAAGGGATCGAGGCCGCCGTTTTTTTGTGTTCATGGTTATAACGCTTATCTTCACATCGCGCGCCATCTCGGCCCGGATTGGCCTTTCTACGGGCTTGGCCAGCATTTTACCGGCCGTAGAGTTCGGCGTGTTCGAGTTGAAGATCAAGCCAAAGTTCATTTGAAAGAAATTTACGCCATACAACCACGGGGTCCGTATTATCTTACCGGCCATTCAATGGGCGGTCTGATTGCTTACGAAATAGCCCAGCTATTACAAAGTGACGGGCACGAAGTTGCTTTCCTGGGTCTGATCGATACCGTCTTTCCGAAGAGACCCAGATCCGTGACGAGACGTCTTCGTCATCGCATCTTGAATTATTGGTATACGCTTTCCCGGCTCTCTGCCGCAAATAAATCGTATCACATCTTCCACTCTATGAAGGTGTTAGCTCAATGGTGGTTAAAGGCTAGTCAAAGTTACAGTTATCATTTGATTGGCAAAACGCTGTCGCCTGAATTGCTGACTTTTTATGTCGACGAAATCCTGTTTCGCTACAAATATCCCAAGGAGCAAGGTCGATATCGACCCCAACCGTACAAAGGACGGGTGCACTATTTTAAAGCCGCACAGAGTTTCAAGCATGTTCATGTTGAAAAATGGAACTCGATCACGAATCGAAATCTCGTGGTTCATGAAATTCCCGGCAATCATCTGACGATGATCGAAGAAGCCGGCGCGCGCGAACTGGCGCGTAGTCTCAAATTATGTTTGGAGGGAAGCGCTGCTGGGCGACAACGAGTTTCGTATCGCGCTGCTTCCACGAACGATGCGAAAGCAGCGCTGCCGGCAATGGCTTTGCAGCGCTCCGTGGTTCGCCGCTGAATCTTGATCCAAAGACTCCCTGACCGCGCGGCACCAATACAGATTGATGTGCACGCGAAAGAATGCTTTTGGTTTGATTTATTCGACCTGCAGGATTGAATTGGTGCCGGAGGCGGGACTTGAACCCGCACAGGGTTGCCCCTACCGGATTTTGAGTCCGGCGCGTCTGCCATTCCACCACTCCGGCACGAGAGTTCATATTGATAACCAACAGTTCGTTGGGATGCAAGAGCGCGGCGGTTCAGTGCCAAACAATGAGTGCCGAGTTCTGAGATTGACAATGCTCGGCGCTCAAAGCATTTTACTCGACCCTTAGAAGATTACTTTCCAGCACTCGTTGAGCGAGCCGACGCCAACGAGCTGGGGGTGTTTGATGTGCTTCAGTTGAACGTAGTTGCTGGTCGGCAGGATGCAGCGTTCGAAGCCCAGCTTGCCCGCTTCCTTGACGCGCGCTTCGGCTTGAGAGATGCCGCGGATTTCGCCGGCCAGGCCGACTTCGCCAAAGAAAACGCTTTTCGGGTCGAGCACTTCTTCCCGGCTGCTCGATGCGATGGCCGCGACCACACCGAGGTCCACCGCCGGCTCGTCTACGTCAACACCACCGGCGACGTTGACGAAGATATCTTGATCGAAAAATTTCGCGCCCATTTTCTTCTCCAGAACGGCGACCAGCAGAGCGACGCGGTTGTGGTCAACGCCGATGGTGGTGCGGCGTGGTACGGCGAGAAACGACCGGCACACCAACGCTTGCAGTTCGACCAAGATCGGCCGCGTGCCTTCCATGCTGCAGACAACCGCCGAGCCAGGCACTTGCAGCGGCCGCTCCATGAGGAAAATTTCCGACGGATTGCTGACTTCCTTTAGCCCGGCTTCCTTCATTTCGAACACACCGATCTCGTTGGTCGAGCCGAAACGGTTTTTCACCGCGCGCAGAATGCGAAAGCTATGGCCGCGCTCGCCTTCGAAATAGAGCACGGTGTCGACCATATGTTCGAGCAAGCGCGGCCCGGCGATGGCGCCGTCTTTGGTGACATGGCCGATTAAAAATGTCGTCAGGCCAGTTTTTTTCGCCAGCACGATTATTGACCCGGAAGTTTCCCGCACTTGGGCGATGCTGCCGGGCGCCGA
>CAYZJE010000483.1:0-2507 GCA_964478485.1 uncultured Syntrophobacter sp.
TACCCCACCGTCCCCAACTGCAAGCGCTTGCCCCAACGGTGCTTGAGAATCTCGCGCATGCCCGCCGACTCTCTGCTCTTCAATTGCGGATCTTTTTCTAACCACGCCAAGGCTTCCTTGCGCGCTTCGATCAGCAAACGCGCGTCGCGGGTGAGATTGGCCAGGCGAAAATCGGCGAGACCGGACTGGCGCGTGCCCAATAATTCTCCAGGGCCGCGCAGTTCGAGATCGGCTTCGGCGATCTTGAAGCCGTCGCTTTCTTTTTCCATGACGCGAAGCCGCTCGGCGGCGATGGTTCCGCCAGCGCCATGATTGACCAGAAAACAGAAGCCGGGCGCCGCGCCCCGCCCTACCCGGCCGCGCAGTTGATGCAACTGCGATAAGCCGAAGCGCTCGGCATGCTCGACGACAATTACCGTGGCGTTGGCAATGTCGATGCCGACTTCAATGACGGTGGTGGCGACTAAAATACCAAGCTTGCCATCGCGAAAATTTCTCATCACCAGGTCGCGCTCTTCAGTCTTCATCCGGCCATGGGCCAGCCCGACGCCAAAATCCTTGAACATCGTCTGACGCATCTTCTCGGCCATCTGGGTGGCGTCGCGCACTTCTTGCAGCTGCTCCGACGCTTCAACGAGAGGCAGGACGACGAAAGCCTGATGGCCACGCTTCAACTCTTCGAGGACCATGGAATAAAGCTGCTTGCGCTCCCGTTCAGTAAAAACTTTTGTTCGAATCGGCGTCCGCCCCGGCGGCATCTCATCGACGTACGAGACTTCCATATCGCCATAGAGCACCATGGCGAGACTGCGCGGGATCGGTGTCGCGCTCATCAGCAACATATGCGGCTCGCGCTTCGCCGCGTCGTCAGCGACCAACTGCTTGAGCGACAAGCGCTGCATGACGCCAAAGCGATGTTGTTCGTCGATCACGCCCAAGCCCATGCGCGCCGCGCGCACATCGTCTTGAATCAAGGCGTGAGTGCCGACGACGAATTTAATTTCGCCATTGGCGATGCGCGGCAGCAAATGTTTTCGCTCCTGGGTCGGCGTCGATGCCGTCAGCAACGCCGACGACACGCCAAGCGTTTGGGCGTATTTCAGCAAGTTGCCAAAATGCTGCTCGGCGAGCATTTCCGTCGGCGCCATCCAGAGCGCCTGAAAGCCGCGCTCGATGACTTGCAGCGACGCCAGCCAAGCCACCATCGTCTTGCCAGAGCCGACATCTCCCTGCACCAACCGCTGCATTGGCGACTCGGCGGCTAGATCGGTCTCGATCTCGGCCAACACACGCTGCTGCGCCCCGGTAAGCTTGAACGGCAGCAACTGCCGCATGCCTGTCACCAACTTAGCGCCGCTGATCGGCAGTTTCACTCCCGGGCTTTGACGGCGTGACTGTTTACGCAAGCCAAGACCCAGTTGCAAAAAAAATAATTCTTCAAATACGATACTCCGGTGCGCCGGCGACGCGGCTCGGTTTAGCGAATCGACATCGGCGTCGAGCGGCGGTTGGTGCAGTTCCGAAAGCGCGCTGGGAATGTCGAGCAAGCTCTGGCGAGCCCCGATAGCCGCCGGCAGGCGCCTTGGCAGGAAGCCACCATACTCGCTGAGTGCTTGGCTGGCCAACTTACGCAGGAACGACAAAGGCAAACCGCCCGGTCTTTGATAGATCGGCAGTACCCGTTGCAAAGAGGCGGCTTCGCCCTCCTCGACGACTTCGAAGTCGGGATGGACGATGCGCAGCCGCCCCTGCTGACCGCGCTCGACTTTGCCGTGCACGAGCAGCGTTTGTCCTTTGGCGAGCCCACTGATCAAATACGTCGGCGCGCGAAACCAAAGCAAGTCCAGAGAACCGGTGTCGTCGCGCAAAGTCGCGCTCATCATCTGCGTGCGCCGGCGCGGCACGAACCGGCTCTGCAGCGTGACCAACTCGCCGATAAAACTTTCTTCCTGTCCCAACACCGCGGCGCCGATCTTTTTAAGCTGGCGCCGATCCTCATAGCGAAACGGCAAATGATAAAGGACGTCTTCAACCGTGCTCAAACCGGCGGCTTCGAGCAACTCGGCGCGTTTAGGCCCGACGCCTTTTAGAAACTGAATCGGCGTCGCCAAAGCGCGCAAACACTCGCGCACACTTAGGCTACGGTTCTGATTCAGTTTATCGGAGATTGGAGATGGGTGAATGGGAGTCACTCTCCCGCCTCCAAGATCGTCGAGAAAAGATCGGAATGCTTCGACAAGCTCATGCTTCGAGAACCTCAGCAGAACGGAAAATTTTCGAAGGTTTCAATTACCGCCCGTTCACCCTGAGGCTCTCGAAGGGTGAACTCACAATTTTGAAACACTTGTTAGGGCAACGACGCCGCACCGTAATCCTGCAAAGCTTTCACATCGAAGTCGTGCTCGCTCAAATACTCGATTCCCTCGGCCGCCGCATCGGCGCCCGCGACGGTCGTGAAATACGGCACCTGGTAATCCAGGGCGCAGCGTCGGATAGCGTAGGAATCG
>CAYZJE010000484.1:0-7353 GCA_964478485.1 uncultured Syntrophobacter sp.
GCGGTGTGGCCCACGGAGCTGGGGGATGATGCAAAAGGCGCACTTGTGGTCGCAGCCCTCGGAAACTTTGAGAAACGCGGTGTAATTCGGAGTCGTGCGCAGCCGCGGCGTCAAGTGGTCGTAAATGTAGCTCGGCACGCCTATATGTTGGCGCCGGCTCGGGTCGACTTCATGGTCCCGGAGAATTTCGACGATGCGCGGCACCTCGCCGGTACCGATGAAAAGATCGACTTCGGGAAGCTCGCTGGCGAGTTCGTCGGGGTAACGTTGCGACAGACAGCCGGCGACCACGAGTTTCTTGAGCTTGCCGGCTTGTTTAAGCCGGCCCATTTCAACGATGGTGTCGATGGACTCTTCCTTGGCGGCGCCGATGAAGCCGCAGGTATTGACCAGCACGACTTCGGCATCAGCCGGCTCCTCAACGATTTCGTAATGATTTCTCTGTAGCAGGCCGGCCATGACCTCGGAGTCGACGAGATTTCGCGCGCAGCCCAAACTGACGATGCTAAATTTCTTGTTCTTCATGCCGTACTACTCGGATATTGCTCTCGCCAAGGCGCAAAGACGCGAAGTTCGGAAGGGACGACTCCTTGTCATTTCGACCGAAGGGAGAAATCTATTTTAGATCCCTCGCATTCGCTCGGGATGACGGGCCTCGGCCTGTCACCTTTGCGCCTTAGCGCCTTTGCGAGAGATATTCCTAGACTGACCGGCACGCCGCCAGGAGGCTTTGAGCCGCAGGGCGGTGCGCGAAGCGCACCCTACGAAAACCTTCGTGTCCTTCGTGTCCTTCCCCTTCGCCAAGGCTTCGGGGAATGGTCCGTAGCTTCCAGCGAAGGATCCATTCGTGGTGAAAACATCTTTACAGTAAACCCGGAAGCCGCCATTTTTTTGTTACTCACTTTCACTGCCCGAGTTCGACGATGTCGGCGCCGTTGGGAATTTTGACTTGGAACAGCGAGTCGTTGACGCCCACGCCTTTACGCATGCCGGCGAAGCGCAGGGTGGTCAGGTTGCTCGCTGCGTCGCGCACGCTGACCCAAAGTATGTCCGAAGCGGCTTTGCTGACACCGACGAGGATTTCACTTAAGCCGCCGGCTTCGCCTTTGGGTTCGAGGCGGAGCACGTTCTGGTTGTCGTCGCTCGCTTTGAGCGTCGCGTTAAAGTCCTTTTTCAGGCTGCCTAGGCCTAACAAAAATGACAGCGGGATGTCGCCGCGAAAGGCGTTTTTGAGCGGGCTCTTGATCACCTGGTTTTGCTCTGGCTGGTAGAAGTAGAGGTGCTTGCCGTCGGTCAGGACGAACTGGTTCTTCGGCTCGTCGTAGCGCCAAAGCATCTTGCCAGGGCGTTTGAAGGAAAGCTTGCCCGACGCCTTCATCGTGCGGTTAAGCGTTTTGACCTCGGTTTCTTGACGGAAATCGGCGACGAAATCTACAGTGGCGTCGTAGCTTTTCTGCAGCGCTTCGACGACCACGTCTGCGTTATGATTCTCTGCCGCCGTGCTCACACGCACGTCGGCCGGCACCAGGACGGCGCAGCCCAGCACGATCGCGAAGCTGAACGGCAATCTCGCAGGTTGCTGAAAAACTCCTATCGGAGTCCTTCGACGGGGCTCAGGACGAACGGGGAGATTTGATTTCATTGACGATTTGCCGTTCTGCTGAGCCTGTCGAAGCATGAGGTTCTCGAAGCATTCCGAAGCATTTTTCAACGGCCTACTAATCTTCGATCTTTTGCGCATACACTTCTCTTGGCTTGGCGCCGTCGGCGGGCCCAACCACACCGTCCCGTTCCATTTTTTCGATCATCCGGGCGGCGCGATTGTATCCTACACGTAATCGGCGCTGAACCATAGAGATCGATGCTTGCTTGGTTTCGGTGACGATGGCCACGGCCTGGTCGTACATTTCGTCATATTCTTCATCCACCGCCGCGGCCGCTTCGGTTTCCTTTTTCGCCTCAAGGACTTCAGGCCGATAGATCGGCCGGCCTTGGGCCTTGATGAATTTCATGACCTTGAGCACTTCTTGGTCCGAGACGAAAGCACCATGGACCCGGGTCAAGCGTGCCGTGCCCGGCGGCAGAAATAGCAAATCGCCATCGCCCAAGAGTTTTTCCGAGCCCATGGAATCCAGGATGGTTCGCGAGTCGATCCTGGAGGTGACCTGGAATGAGATGCGCGCGGGAAAATTCGCTTTGATCAAACCGGTGATGACATCGACGGACGGCCTTTGGGTGGCGAGGATCAAATGAATTCCCGCGGCGCGCGCTTTTTGCGCCAAGCGCGTGATGTACTCCTCAATGTCGCGGCCGACGGTCATCATCAGATCGGCCAATTCGTCGATGATGATGACGATGCGCGGCAAGTGCGCATGGACCAGTGGCCGGTCTTTCGATAAGCGGCCGCCGATTGTTGGCGTGGGCGCTTGTTCCGGTGGCTCGGCGGCAGTGAGATCGAACACGGCTTTTTTATTGCCCGCTTCTCGTTCCAGTGTGCGGTTGTAGCTGTCGATGTTACGCGCCCCTTTTTCTCTCATCAGTCGATAGCGCCGATCCATTTCGTCCATTGCCCAAAACAGCGCCGCCGCAGCTTTCTTCGGATCTGTCACCACCGGCACGAGTTGATGGGGAATATCTTCATAAGCCGTGAGCTCGAGCATCTTGGGGTCGACCATGATGAACTTGACATCCTGCGGACTCGACTTGAAGAGAATGCTCAGGATCATCGCGTTGATCGACACGGATTTGCCGGTGCCGGTGGCGCCGGCGACCAGGAGATGGGGCATCTTCGCCAAATCGGTCGAAAACGGCGTGCCACCGATATCTTTTCCCAGGGCGAGGGTGATTTTCGAGTCGGAGTTGCGGTACGCTTCGTGTTCGATCACTTCGCGCAGATAAACCATTTCGCGGCGCGGGTTAGGAATCTCGATGCCGACGACTGACTCCCCGGGGATCGGCGCGAGAATGCGCACGCTCACGGCGCGCAGCGCCATGGCCAGATCGTCGGCCAACATGACGATGCGCCGCACCTTGACGCCGGCCGCGGGCTTGAATTCATACATGGTGATGACCGGACCGGGGCGCACCGCGACCACTTCGCCTTCGACGCCAAAGTCTGCGAGCTTTTTTTGCAGGATTAGCGAGTTGGCGTGGAGCGTGTCTTTATCGACTTTGATCTGCTCGCCTTCGGGCCGGTCCAACAGCTCCAACGGCGGCAGCTTATAGCCTTCGCCGACTTCGGGTAGCTTGAACTGCTCGGGCGGCAGCGTGGGTTTCTTTAGCTGCTTTTTCAGTTGCGACTCGTCATTGACATCGCCTCTGGGATCGTCTTTCATGACGATCGGCGGCGGGGTGTAGTCCTTCTTGTCCTTCTTGGTGTTTTCGCCTTTGCGCTGGTCTTTTTTCTCTCTGAAGAGTTTCAGCTTTTCATTGAACACGGGCAGCAAAGATTTTTTAAATTCGAAATAATTCTTCTTGGTATGGCCGATCAAGTCGAGCAGCGAATTCTGGGTCAGCATCATGACCGACAAAAGCAGCGTGAAAAGCGCGATCAAGGTCGCGCTCAACCGTCCAAATAGGGGCACGAGCACCGTTTCTTTTAAGAAGCCGCCGACGATACCGCCCGAGTCGCGCGCGCTTTCGCTATCGATGACCACGCTCAAGATCACGCCGACGCTGATGAGCAGAGCGACATAACTGGTGGCTCGGGTGAGCTGGATGCCTCTGTAGGTAGCGCGAAACATCTGCAGCGCGGCGATACAAAGAATGACCGGCAGCAAATAGGACGAAAGACCAAGTCCTTGAAGGAGCACGTCAGCTAGAAAGGCGCCGACAAAGCCGCCCCAATTTTGCGTGCTGATGGCGCCCGACGGCGTGTTGAGCGAGCGGTCATTGACGTTGGACGACACTAAGCTGATCGCGATCAGTAAAGCCGTGAGCCCAATGATGACGCCCCAGATTTCGCGGTTGAGCCGGCCTTTTTCAATAACTGCTGCCATACTTGTTCCCTCGGTTGTGAGTTTCGCTATTGAACAGAACGACTTCGGAATAAGAATATCTCTCGCAAAGGCGCAAAGGCGCCAAGTTCGGAATCGAAGTCATTTCGACCCCTTCGACACAGCTCAGGACAAGCTCCGGGAGAAATCTTTCTTAGATCCCTCGTATTCGCTCGGGATGGCGGGCTTCGGCCCGACACCTTTGCGCCTTCGCGCCTTTGCGGGAGACATTTCTTCTCTTACGTTTCGATAATATACGGCAGCACCACCGGGTGGCGTTCGAGTTTTTTTCTAAAGAAGCGGCGCAACACCTTGCGCACTTCTTCTTTTAACTCAGCCGGATCGGCGCGGGTTTCACGGTTCATATTGTTGAGCGTCGCCAGGACCTCATTCTTTGCGCTCTCGAGTACTTCCTCGCTCTCCTCGGCGAGCATGAAACCGCGCGAGATTAATTCTGGCCCGGCGACCAGTTCGCCGGTCTGTTGATGGATCGCCATGACCACCAGCACCATGCCACCTTCCGACAGATGGCGGCGGTCGCGGATTACCACGTCGCCAACGTCGCCGACGCCCTTGCCATCGACGAACACGCGGCCGACTTGAATGGGTTTTACCTTCTTCGCGCTGTTGGCCGTCAACTCGAGCACGTCGCCGTCTTCGAGGATGAAACAGTTCTCCGTCGGCAGGCCGACGTCTTGGGCCAGGCGGCGATGACGCACCAGGTGGCGATATTCGCCGTGGATCGGCACGAAGAATCGCGGCCGGGTGAGCTGCAGCATGGTTTTCAGCTCTTCTTGGCTGGCGTGGCCCGAGACGTGGATCTCGGACACTTTCTCGTAGTGAACTTCCGCGCCGCGCCGGTAAAGATGATTGATTAAATTGGATATCGTCTTTTCGTTGCCGGGGATGAATTTCGACGACAGGATGACCGTGTCGCCCGGCTCCACTTTGATCGTCTTGTGATCGTCCAGGGCGATCCGGTGTAGCGCCGACAGCGGCTCGCCTTGGCTGCCGGTGGTGAGAAAGGTCAGGCGATCCGCCGGCAGATCGTGCCAGCGGTCACTCTCAATCATGAAATCGCGCGGTAAATGCAGGTAACCCAAGTCCGCGGCGACTTGGCTGTTGCGAATCATGCTGCGCCCGCTCAAGACCACGCGCCGGTTTGCGCGCTCGGAGATATCGACGACTTGTTGAATCCGCGGAATGCTCGACGAAAAAGTCGACACCAAGACTTTGCCGGTGCTGTGTTCGATGATCTGTGCCAAATTCGTCCCGACTTCCCGCTCCGACGGCGTGTAGCCGCTGCGCTCGACGTTGGTTGAGTCGGAGAGCAAGAGCAGCACGCCTTTCTCGCCGTAGGCGGCAAAGCGCTGGAAGTCGAACATCTCGCCTTCCATGGGGGTGTTGTCGATCTTGAAATCGCCGGTGTGAATAATCGTGCCCACCGGCGTTTCAATCGCCAGCGCGAGGCAATCCATCAAGCTATGGGTGACGCGGATGCCTTCGAGGCGAAACGGCGCGAGGTCCCAAGGTGCGCCCGCAGTGATCTCGTGAACCTCGGCGCTATCTTCGAGGTTGTGCTCTTTGAGCTTATTGGCCAACAGACCGAGGGTCAGACGAGTGCCATAGATCGGCACGTCGAGATGTTTGAGAATATAGGGCAGCGCGCCGACATGATCTTCGTGCGCGTGGGTCAGCACGATCGCCTTGAGTTTTTCGCTGTCTTCGAGCAGATAACTGACATCGGGAATCACCAGATCGATGCCCAACAGATTGGCGTCGGGAAACATCAGGCCGCAGTCGACGGCGATGGCTGAGCCGCCGTATTCGATCAGCATCATGTTCAGGCCGAACTCGCCGAGACCGCCCAGTGGTATGATTCGTAGTGCGTCCATAGTTCAAGATTTTCTCTCGCCAAGCATGTCCTGAGTTACATCGAAGGGGCGCCAAGGCGCAAAGTCCGGAATGGATGTCATTTCGACCCAAGGGAGAAATCTTTTTTAGATCCCTCGCCTTCGCTCGGGATGACGGGCCTCGGCCCGTCACCTTGGCGCCTTTGCGTCTTTGCGAGAGACATAGTCTTATCCGATCGTCCCCTCATCCCGAAACTTCAAAGATGTTTGGCCCTCGGGCTTAAATATGCTGTTTCTCCAGATTGCCGCCGTCAAGTAATGATTGCACTGCTTCGGCGGCGGAATTCGCTCGGCTCGCCTGACGCAGATGGCCGGCAATGATTTCTCGAACTTGTTCCGAGAGCCGCCGCAGGTTCCCCGCCCGGTAACCGGCGATCGAAACCGGTTGATCGACGATCACTTCGACGGTTCCGCAGCGCAGCCGCCAAGCGCCCGAAGGCAGCAGATCGCGGCTGCCCTTGATCGCGATCGGAACGATCTCGGTGTTGGTCTCAACCGCCAGCAGAAAACCACCTTTTTTAAAGCGCTGCACCTGGCCGTCCCGGCTTCTGGTTCCTTCGGGAAACACGACGACGGAGATGCCGGCGGCGATGCGCTGCTTGGCACGGCGCAAACTTTTCACGGCGCTTATCGGCCTGGCCCGGTCCACGGTGATATGCTTGGTTGCCCACATGGCCCAACCGAAGAAGGGTACCCAGAGAAGCTCTTTTTTGGCGATCCAGCGCAACTGAAAACACGGCAGGCTTTGCACCAATATCGGGATGTCGACGTTGCTTTGGTGGTTGACCATGAAGATGTATTGGCGGCTGGGATCGAGTTTTTCCAACCCGGCAACTTTTAACTTAACACCGCCGGCGCGGAGAATCGCCCAAGTCCAAAACCTATTGATGCGGTCAACAACTTTGCCATGGGGATCGATCAATCCGGCTAAAATAATCAGTGTTGCCAAGATCATCGTGAGCACGATGATAAGCAACAAACGGATAACGTAAAACGTCAGGTTGAAAATAAAGTCGCCCCGTAGAAACTATTGGAAATATGAAATTAATCTTAAGTCACGGCTGGGCAAAAATCAATGTGACCCGGAACCATTGAAGGAGCCGATTTAAATTCCATTTAACTCCGCCTTTTTAGGCGGGCACAATTAAATGGGGTTTCCAAAGGGGGTGAGCATCCCCTTTGGTCGCGAGCGGGGTTCAAACCCCGCTCGCGATTTAAATTGATTTGACTCTCGCCAAGGGTGGGGATAATAAGTTGTTGATGTTTTTGCGCCGCGACGGCTCGTCGGGCGCCGGAGGAGGTAGCATGTCGGTCAACAAAGTGATCTTGGTCGGCCATCTCGGCAAAGATCCCGAAGTCCGTTTTACCAGCACCGGCAGCGCCGTGGCGAATTTTTCCATGGCTACCTCTGAGGTCTGGAATGACCGCGACGGCAAGCGCCAGGA
>CAYZJE010000485.1:0-3161 GCA_964478485.1 uncultured Syntrophobacter sp.
CGCAGCTTGGCTTCGACGAAGCGCTGAAAGGGAAAATTCTCCGGCACGATGCGCATCAAGTGATAACCGCGAATCGCCGCCTTCCAGTAGCGCTTGATGATTTCCGGGTTGCGCTCGACGAACGATTTGCGCGCCACCGTGACGCGATCGGGGCGGCCGTGGGGCTTGTTGTCTTCGACGAAATCGTAAAGCTTGTTGAAGCCGCGCTCCAGCAGTTGCGGCACGAAGGGATTTTGCACAATCGCCGCGTCGGTCTCACCGGCTAGCAAGGGACGCCAGGCATCGCGCATGGAGCCGTATTTGTAACCGATCTTCCAGTCGATCTCGCGGTCTGGATCGATGCCCACTTTGCGCATCTGGTGCTCGTACCACAGGGTGGCGATGCCGCCCTTGTACCAATCGCCGACGCGCTTGCCGCGCAAGTCAATTATCGATTCGATGCCCGGCGCGGCGACCAGCGTGCCGGTGAATTGATTGCGCCAGCCGCCGATGATGCGCACTTCGTCATTGCCCAGCGCGCGCTCGGCGAAGGGCGTGCGCACGTGCACGTCGGGAATGATGTCGATGCCGAAGGCAATCATGTCGCGCAGCACGGTGCCGACTTCGTCATAGCGCTCGCCGTCCGGACGGGTGGAATCGATGCCGCCGGGATTGATTTTTGCGTGCACGACCTCGACATCAAGCCCCTCTTGAGCATAGAAGCCCGCCTCCAAGGTTACCGCGGCGTCGAGCACATGCCGCGTGTGCCAACAACCATTGCCCACTCTAAGCTTCATTTGCCCGCTGCCTTTCCCTCTTTACAATTTCTCTCGGCGTCCGAATCTTCATTTTCTACTTTTGCCTTTTTAATTTTTACTTTCTTCAATATCCGTATTTCTCGACCACCGGCGCCAATCGTTCGAGGTTACGCTTGACCTCGTCGGTCTCAGCCATCTCGCGCCACACTTCCTGGACCAAGTCCTGTTGGATCACCGCGTCTAAATCTTTTCGCGTCACCGATTTGGCCAACACGCCGGCATCGATATGTTCTTCCAGGATGCGCCAGACACCCTCCGGACTGAGCTGGCCGTCGAGCGGAAAAAACGAACTCTCCAACATGATGATCGGCACCAGATCGCGCATGCGCTCGGACTCATCCGGATTGTCGACCCTGAGCTTGGCTTCGACGTAGCGGCGAAAGGGATAGCTCTCCGGAATCATGCGCATGGTGTGATAGGCGCGAATGGTCGCTTTCCAAAAACGCTTGATCAATTCCGGATTGCGCGCGATGAAAGATTTGCGCGCCACGGTGACGCGATCGGGACGGCCGTGCGGTTTGGAGTCCTCGACAAAATCGTAAAGCTTGTTGAATCCCTGCTCGACCAATTGCGGCACCCATTGATTGCGCACGATGGCGGCGTCGGTCTCGCCGGCTTGGAGCGGCTTCCAGGCTTCGCGCATGGAGCCGTATTTATAACCGATCTTCCACTCGACATCGCGGTCGGGATCCAGGCCCGCCAGCCGCATCTGCCGTTCGAGCCACAAGGTGGCGATGCCGCCGCGATACCAGTCACCGATGCGCTTGCCCTTGAGTTCTTTGATCGACTTGACGCCGGGCGCGGTGACCAAGGAGGCGGGAAACCAATTGCGCCAGCCGCCGATGATTCTCAGCTCGTCATTGCCCAGCGCGCGCTCGGCGAAGGGCGTGCGCACATGCACGTCGGGAATGATATCGATATTAAACGCGATCATGTCGCGCAGCACGGTGCCCACTTCGTCATAGCGCTCGCCGTCAGGGCGGCTGGATTCCAACCCTTTCGCATAGATCTTTGCCGTGACGACTTCGACGTCGATCCCTTCTTGGGTAAACAGACCCGCTTCATAACAATACGCCGCGACCTGTACGTGACCGGCATGCCAACAGCCATTGCCAACACGAAGTTTCATTTGTTCTCCAAATTTCTTGTGCCACGAAGTTCTCACCCCCACCTTCATCCTCCCCCGCAAGCGGGGGAGGAAAGAGGAGGGGGATTTACCTTTTTAATTTTTACTTTCTTTAATACCCATGCCGTTCGATGACCGGTTGCAGCCTTTCAAGGTTGCGTTTGATTTCGTCGGTTTGGGAAATTTCGGCCCATGCTTCACGCACCAGCTCTTGTTGTATCATCTGTTCTACTTCGGCCCGAGTGATTGACTTGGCGAGCACGCCGGCGTCTTGATGTTCTTCGAGAATGCGCCACACGCCCTCGACGCTCAACTGGCCATCCATCGGAAAAAACGCGCCTTCCATCAATTCCATCGACCACAGATCGCGCATGCGCTCGGCTTCGTCGGGGTTGGTGAGCCGGAGTTTGGCTTCGACGAAGCGCAGAAACGGATAATTCTCCGGCGCGATGCGGATGAACTGGTAGCCGCGAATCGACGCTTTCCAATAGCGCTTGATCAGTTCGGGATTGCGCGCAACAAAGCTACGGCGTGCCACGGTGACCCGGTCGGGCCGGCCATGGGGCTTACTGTCTTCGACGAAATCATAAATTTTGTTGAAGCCGCGCTCGAGCAGCATCGGCACGTAGGGATTCTGCACGATCGCCGCGTCGGTATCGCCGGCCAGCAACGGCTTATAAGCTTCGCGCATGGAGCCGAATTTGTAACCGATCTTCCAGTGGATCTCGCGATCGGGATCGACGCCAGCTTTGCGTAACTGATGCTCGTACCACATAGTGGCGATGCCGCCTTTGTACCAATCGCCGACCCGTTTGCCGCGCAGATCGGCGAAGGACTTGATGCCCGGCGCGCCGACTAAGGTGCCGCGAAATTGGTTGCGCCAACCGCCAATGATCACCACCTCGTCGTTGCCCAACACCCGCTCGGCAAACGGCGTGCGCACATGCACGTCGGGAATAATGTCGATGCCGAACGCGACCATGTCGCGCAGCACCGTGCCGACTTCGTCATATCGTTCGCCGTCAGGGCGGCTGGCGTCAATTCCTTTAGGATTGATTTTCGCGTGCACGATTTCCGCATCAATGCCCTCCTGAGTAAAAAATCCAGCTTCCTGACAGAGAAATGCATGTTGGATATGAAAGGCGTGCCAGCACGCGTTGCCAATTCTCAATTTCACGATTCACCTCGATGGACAAATTTTGTCTAAGCTAACAAAGCGTGTGGCAACGCGTCAAGTT
>CAYZJE010000486.1:0-3101 GCA_964478485.1 uncultured Syntrophobacter sp.
ATGCCGCAGCCCTTGGCGACGGCTTCAAGATTCATCTTGCCAGCGGTAGCCGTCGGCATGCCCGGCGCATGCTTGTTGCTGCCGAGATAATTCTGGTTGTCTATCAGCACAACGGTCAGATTCTTCGGCGCCTCGTTGGCGATGGTGCCCAGCACTCCCAAGCTCAAAGTCAGATTGCCATCCGAATCAACGGCGACGATCTTGCGGTTGGGCAACGCCAGCGAAAGACCCAGCGCCGCTGAGCTACACATGCCCATGGTTAAATGAAACAGGTTGGCTTCGCGCTCTTTGAGCTGACCCCAAAAGCCGCTGTTGTTGCCGATGCTCGTCAGCACCAACACGTCATCGGGAACGATCGCCGACAATTCCTTGAGCAAAGCATATCGCGTTACCATAACGCCTCCTCGTTCAGCAGCACGGCGACCGGTTTCAACCACGCCCGCGCGCTCTCGTTACAATCTTTGATGGTTCTGACAATATCCGCCGAGCGGCTGACGATGCGATAGGGAATATCCATCGCATTCAATCCGGGCTCGGTTGTTTTTTTGTACAGCCCCAACCAGCGCGGATCGCCGATGTCGCCGCGGTACGGAATTACCACCAGCACCGGCACTTCGTGCAGCAAATTGATGCGCGCCAGATGATAGGTCGCGACTAACAAACCGGAAGTCGCGAGAATCAACGCCGGCTTCTTGCCGCCGAACCAGGCGCCGAAGCCGATACCCACCGCCTCGGCTTCGTTGGCCGCGCCGACGTAGTGGATGTCGCGATCCTCGGCGAGCATTTTGTAGACTTCGATGAACTGCGCATCAGGCACACCGGCGGCGAAATCGACGCCGGCCTCCTTGAGCCCCTGGATCACCAATTGCGCTTTTTCAGGCTTCATTTCTATCCTCCGTTCAGCTCTGCCGGCGGATTCGGATATTTCTCCCGCAAAGGCGCAAAGACGCTAAGGTCGGAAGAAAAACAATCATCCTCAACGAGTTCACTTCTTCTCATCCGCCCTTTGCACCTTGGCGACTTTGCGGGAGATCATCCGAGACCGACCGGTGCGCGAAGCGCACCCTACGAAAACCTATTTTTTTCTTACCTTCGCGCCTTTGCGCCTTTGCGGGAGATACTCCGAATGCTTTTTTGCGTCTATTGCGTTCCGATCGCCCTGAGCCCAGTCGAAGGGTGCGGCTACTCCCCCTCACCGCGGCGGCAACGGTTGGGTGCCGCCAAATAATTTGTAGAACTCGATCACCTCAGGATCGCGCGGCAGATCTCGGATCGCCTTGTCGTTGGCTTCGGGCAAAAGCGGTGTCGCCTCCTCGCCGGTCAACTTTAGATACTCGGCGAGAAATTCCCGATCCGCGTAAATCTTCCGCATCGCCTCGCGCAAAATCTCGGCGCGATCCTTCGGCGTGCCGGGAGGCAATATAAAAGGCGAGCCGGCGAGCCTGAAGGTGCGGTGTAGCGCGAGCAGCTTGCGCTCCCTGTCCGACTTGGCGAAGCTGTCCAGTTCCGGCAGCTGGGCGAAGCGCGGATGTTTATCGCCCCGGGGAATTTCAATGATGCTGTGAAAGTCCATCAGCCCTTTGTCGAGAAACTCCGGGTTTTGCTTGACGATACTACTGGCTACGCCTGACCCGGCGTCGAGCTCGCCGTTGAGCATCGCCACATCCAACTCCGGCGAAGAGTAACCGACGACATACTTCGGCTCCTTCAAACCGTGCAGGTAAGCGAACAGACGGCCGGTCAGATAAATCGGATGGCCGACGGTTTGAGCGCCGATGCGCAATCCGGAGTGGGCACGGAGCTTTTCTAAGCTGCCCAGACCGAGCTTTCGATTGGTGAAGAACACATAATGCGATTCGCTGTTCGGCGAGCCGAGATAGATAAATTTATCGAGATCATATTGCACGCCGGCCTCGCCCAAAAGCGCCGACGACACCATGCCGCTCGGTGCGCTGCCGATTATGAGGCCATCCGCGCGCGCGCCGCGATAGAGGTGATTGGCGGCCTTGGTGCCGCCGGCGCCCGCCATGAATTCGATCACCACCGTGGGATTTCCCGGCACATGCTTTTTCAAATAGTTCGCCACCGCCCTGGTGCGCATCTCGCCGACGCCGCCCGGCGCGCTGCCGCGAATGATGGTGATGGTTTTCCCTTGATAGAAGGGCGTCTGGGCAAACGCCAACGGGGATAAAAGAATAGTACTCACCACGAAGGACACGAAGAG
The DNA here is from genome assembly GCA_964478485.1 of uncultured Syntrophobacter sp. Taxonomy (GTDB): domain Bacteria; phylum Desulfobacterota; class Binatia; order UBA9968; family UBA9968; genus DP-20. The sequence continues at coordinate 2,225 of CAYZJE010000486.1, forward strand.
CACGAAGTTCGGAGTTTTAATCATTCGAAACCTTCGTGTCCTTCGTGACCTTCGTGGTGAATATTTCTTCACAATAGACCTGGCAGTCCCGTTTATTTTAATCCTTGCGCTCATTGGCCACCTCCTTGATCGCACGCCAAACTTTTTCCGGCGTGAGCGGCAGCGATTTCACCCGGGCGCCGGTGCTCCAGAAAACTGCATTGGCAACCGCCGGCGCCACGGGAATGATGCCGCCTTCGCCCAAACCTTTCGCTCCGTACGGCCCCGGCCCGTTGCCGTCCTCGATGAGAATCGATTCGAACTCGTCCGGCACGTCATCGAAAGTCGGCACTTTGTAATCGACGAGAGACGAATTGACGATCTGCCCGCCCTCCCACTGGTACGCCTCATAAAACGTGTGGCCAAATCCCATCATCGCCGCGCCTTCGTCCTGTCCTTCGCACTGGAGTGGATGGATCGCTTTGCCGGCGTCGGCGGCGGTGATGTACTTCTCGACGTGGACTTTGCCGGTCTCGCGGTCGACAGAAACTTCCACCGCGCCGATGCCGATTTCCCAGAACAAAGGATTGGCCGGAGTCGGCGCCATGCCGCTATGCGCGTAACCGGTGCCGACCAGCTCGCCGCCCTGATCGGCGAAGTGCTTGTTGATCAATTGGCTGTAGGTAATTTTTTTGCCGCCAGCGATGGCTTCGCCGTCCTGCAGCGTGACCGCGTCCTCAGGACACTCGAAATGCTCCACCGCCAGCTCGACGATCTGCCGGCGCGCATCGCCGCCCGCCAACTCAACCGCTTTGCCCATGACCGTCGTCGAACGACTCGATCCCGTGGAGCGGTCGAACGGAGTGAACGCCGTGTCGATCGGTCTTATCGTCACGCG
>CAYZJE010000487.1:0-11244 GCA_964478485.1 uncultured Syntrophobacter sp.
TGCAGTTCATTGTCAGTCGTCAGATCGTCTTCGCTGCCGAACTTGGCGTCCGGACCGGGATAGATGAATTCCCAGTTAAATTGTTTGCCGACGCCGCGGACCACGAAGTCGGACGGCGGCCGCTGGCCTTTCACTTTGGCCCAGACATCCGCGCCGCGTATGTCGATCAGCACGTCGAGCACGACGACGATGGCAATAGGCACGAGCACCCAGGCGAGCTGCCCCCAGGTATCGCCCGTGGCATAGACAGCGCTACGTCCCGGCTTACGCCGGTAGCGAAAGATGAAATAGAGAATCAATCCTTCGGTGATAAAGAACCAGACCGTGACGATGTAGAAGATAAACCAAAAGATGCCATCGACATCGGCGCCGTAGGTGGAGACGTTTTCCGGAAACCAATTTTGCATTCGCGTTCCTCAGTTAAACTTAGTAACTTGGCAGTTTTCTAGTTCCACTGCATGAAGCCCATCGCGCAGCCGGTTCCTGCCGGCGTCCGGTAGCAAGGAACGTAATCGAGCAGCGTCGGAGGGAGATGCTCCAGCGCGCCCGCGGCCGCGACCCAGTTCAAGATCTCTCGTGTTCCCAAAACCATGAGCCGTTCGACGGGAAGGCGAGAGAGCTTTTCTTGGTCTTGTTTCAGCAGGCCGTCGAGACACATTTGGTCGATTTCCTCATCGATAATGAAATGGCTCAAAGTGCATCAAGCCGCGACCTCTCTAAGCTCGCGCCGATACTCCGGGCCGCGCAATGACTCGGCGAGCTTCGAATCGATCATCGTATGATTGGGATCGCGCATGACGCCCATCGGGTCGAGACCTGCCTTAACTTTCTTGATTTCGCGCCACATCATCTCGCGCAGCATGACGATACCGCGATCCGCCGTGCCGAGCCGCTCGGCAGTGCGATGGGAGATCGGCCCCTGGGTCTCCCACGCCATGTGATCTTGCGCTTGCACCTCATCCATCCTGAAATGAGTAAATGGATGGAGCGCGTCGGGTGGATTTTTATAAGACTTGACGTACTCGACGGGCAGAGTTTCTTCCTGATCGACGATGCTACCGTCCGGGCTGGGATCGAAGCGGACGAAAAAGATCTTCGTATGGGTATCGTCCATGGGCACGCGAATCTGGGTGGCGTTGGATTGGCGCAAGATGTTTGGGAAGAGCACCGGATGCTCGTCAACGTTGCCGTTTTTGTAAGTGCGTTTTTTCATGATGCCGTGGGAAAATTCATAGAAATCGAAAGCCGCAACGTCGTCGGTCAGTCCGCGGGTGGTATCGGTGATGACGCGGTTGCCGGCGATCGAAGTTTGGTGCAGCACCTGAAGGTGCGACGGGTCCACCGAGTTCTCCATCGCTTGGAACCAATTGCAGTCGAGCTGCGGCTGGATGAGGATTCGCCTGCGGCCGTCTTGGCGCACCCAGAGGTCATACTTCGGTATCGCCGGCGCCGGCTCGGGCCCCATGTAGGTCCAATAGAGGCCGATGAATTTCTTAACCGGGTAGGCCTTATGTTTGATTTTGAGATGAAACTTACTCTCGGCCGGCTCGGCGGGAGTTTCCAGACAATTCCCTTCGGTGTCGAAGAGCCAGCCGTGATAGGGGCAGGCGATGCCGCGGGCTTCAACTCGGCCATAGAACATTGACGCGCCGCGGTGCGCGCAGCGGTCCTCGATTAATCCAATTCGGCCGCTCTTGTCGCGGAACAGGACGAGGGTTTCGCCGAGGATTCGAATCAACTTGGTCGGGCTTTCCGCCGTCAGCTCGTTGATGACCGAAACGGGATGCCAATAGTGGCGCAACAATTCTCCGGCCGGCGTGCCGGGTCCGATTCGGGTCAAAAATTCATTTTCCTCTTGGGTCAGCATGGGATCCTCCAGTGCTCAAATTATTTTACTCGTGTCGCTGGTTCTAATCTGGATTATTCACGCCAAGTCGCGATCGAGGGGCAACCCTTCCGGAGCGAAGGCAAAGCAGTTGCGCGTTGAACCTGCTGACAAAACGCGCTGCCATGAAATTAACTGGGAAAAGGTCAGGCAGCGTGCCAAGTGTCAAGCATAACAATGGACCATTTGCGCCGATGCCTTCGCTCCTCCAGGGTTACCCCTCGATCGACACACTGCCGCGAGTTGTCCTCGTGCCATGAATAATCCGGGCTAATTCTCTCCCTTGCGGAATCGTGACTTATAGTTTTCAGCAAAATTGATATCGGGGTGTAAGGCGCGCGCCCGCTCGATCAAGACCTCTTCCGTCTCGACATGTTCGAGGTCCGGTTCGCAACCGTCTACCGGACAGACTTCCGCGCAGGCCTGCTTGTCATCAAAGCCGACGCACTCTGTGCAGAGCAGCGGGTCGATGACAAAGATCGGATCGCCCCGTGAGATCGCTTCATTGGGACAGGGCGCGCGGCAAGCGCCGCAGCGGATACAGTCCTCGTTGATTTTGGTTGCCATCGCTTCAAGTCACTCTTGCAGCTATCGTCTCGGGGCAATTAATTCAGCCAGTGCCGGCGCGTTGTTGGAGCAGCCGCTACCACCTTGCGAACAACATCTCCTTGGCGGCATCGCGCCATTTGGCGCCGCTCGGCACAACGATGTCGCCCGAGCGAATGGTGCGGTAAGTCTTGGGATCCACGCCGCGTGGCTCGATGCCTTTTTTCATGTCGTCGATGGAATCCAGCAAAAGATAACGCAGCTCGATGATCGCTTTATCCGTGGTGCCCAAATGTTCGCGGGTGCGGTCTTCGATTGGGCCCATGCTTTCCTGCACCGCCAAGTCCTGTGTGTTGACGCCTTGGATGCCGGTGTAGGTCTTGGTGCGCTGCACCTCTCGGTCGATAAGCCAATCGTTGGCGCGGTTGCGATGACGCACGCGGGTCTCACCTGTGGGGCCGCGTCCGGCGCCGGCTTCATATTTCTCGGCGTAACCCTGGGGGAATGGTTTGTCTTCCTCGATGGCGAAAATCCAGTTGAAGATCAGGGTGTTTTCATCATCCATCGGCACCCACATATGGCCGCGGATCTGCGGGATCGCTTTGCGCGAGCCTTGTCCCCGCTCGTAGGTTACCTGCGCCGATCTAAATTGGTGGAACGGCAGGACGAATTGGTAGATGCGAACGTATTGCCCTTTCGCACCGATGTCGCGAATGCCGGCGTAGCGAAAGCCGTAGGGGGTGCGCTCGACTTCCAAGTGCGGCGCTTGAGCGACGCGTTTGAAATGGGCCATGTCGGAAAGATCGTTGTTGTGTAAGAACGACGAATGAACCGTGTCGATGCCGCCTTCGATCGCTTGGAGATAGTTGCAGAACTCGTGGGTTACCGAGACATTGCGATGGGCGGCTGGGGCACGGAGCCATTCCATGCCGGGCGCCTCCGGCATTTTTTCCTTGGGCCCCAAGTAAGCCCACACCACGCCGCCGAGCTCGACGGTGGGGTAGAATTTCATGGAAACTTTTTCTTTGAAGCGGCTCTCGGGCGGCTCGTTGGGCATATCCGTACAGTTGCCGTCGGCGTCGAACTTCCAGCCGTGGTACACGCAGCGCAGGCCATTTTCTTCGTTGCGACCGAGGAACATCGAGGCCAGACGATGCGGACAGTATTCTTCGAGCAAACCGATGCGGCCGTCGCTATTGCGAAAGGCGACCAACTCTTCGCCGAGCAGCTTGACTCGTATCGGTGGGCAATCCGGCTTGGCAATTTCCTCGCTGAGGCAGGCCGGAAGCCAGTAACGCCGCATGACCTCGCCCAACGGCGATCCAGGGCCAACTTCGGTAACCAAATTGTTCTCGGCTCTCGTCAGCATCGCTACTCTCCCCTCTGGTGTTTGCCGTGACTGTTGATTCTGCTGAAAAACCCCTAGGAATGCTTCGACACGCTCACCATGGACGGAAAATTCTTAACGTTATCAATCTCCTCCCCGTTCGTCCTGAGGCTCTCGAAGGATGAACGGAGGGTTTTTCAGCAGAATCGCTGTTCAACTCTGGCCTTCTTCACGGTTAAGACCGAAGGCTTCGAGAACCGGCGTGTCGTGCAGTGAAAACAAAATCGCTTCGTCCTTAGCCGAGCGATTAGCGTGCTTGTGCCAACTCCACAGCGGCACGACGAAGCTGTCGCCCTGTTCCCACTGCAGCGTTGCGCCATTGATCGTGGTCGTGCCGCCGCCGCGAAAGACATGGTAGATGCTGGTGCTACGATGGCGATGGCTTTGAGTTTTTTCGCTCGGCCGTAACAGCTGGATGCGGCAGAGCAGCGTCGGAAAAGTCGGACCGCCGGTGAGCGGGTCGACATAATCTAGAGCGACGCCGTCGTAGGGATCGGGCATTTGTTCCGCCAGGCGCTGGAGCGCGGCGTAAGTATCCTGCCAGCGATAGTGAAGCGGCGCCGTGAGTCTTTCCCGGCTCGCGCTTGCCGGTCTGAGCATGCCGTACAGCGACGGATGGATTGTTCCCTCTTTGACCCGAAGCCTTTCCTCCGGCCGCCGCTCGACGGATACGACTTGCAGCGCTTCGATCAATGGCACGTCCAAGCCATCGGCCCAGATCATCGCTTCGCTGCCTTGATTGACATGTTCGTGCCAAGTCCACTGCGGCGTGCGGATCAGATCGCCGGGCTCCATGATCATCTTGTCGCCCTCGACGTTGGTGTAAGCGCCTTTGCCCTGAAGCACGAAACGAAAAGCGGTCATGGTGTGACGGTGCGCCGGAGCGACTTCGCCGGGCTGGATCAGCTGGAAGCCGAAGAGCATCGTATGGGCGGTGAGTTTGCGCTCGTGAAGACCGGGGTTGACCAAGCGGATGAATCTTCGTTCCGACTTGCCGCTTTCGATGCCGATCACTTCACTGGCGCGCAGCAGCGAGTCGTAAACCTCGGCCCATTTCCAAAGGTGAGGCTTGACTGAAGTCTTGGGCTCCGCCGTGCGATCTTCGCCCTTCAAGTTCCATAAACCTGAAAGGCCGCGACCTTCGAGCAGGCTGTCCAGTTCTTGGCGCGGGTCTATTTGTTTGGCCGCTTGAGGCATGTCTCACTCCTTGTGCCGCAAATTATTGGTGTCAAAACGATCACGGCGTGCTTCGGTTGCCAGCGGCGCCGGCAATAATCCGGGCGCCGCGGAATTCGAGCGCTGCGATGGCTATGCCGTGCCGGCGGACATCCAGTTGCTAGCTTTAAAGATCGGCTCGAGTATTTTTCGCTCCGCCGGGCCGGGAAGAACTTCGGCGAGATGCTTTTGATATTCAGCTTCCGACAGCGGATTGCCGTCGACGCTGTACATCTTGCCCACGTAATCGCCAATCTGGCGGTTAAACTTCATATCGGGCGCGCGCAGTTTTGGGCTGCCCTCGGCAATGAGCCGGTTGAGCGACTCGATGATTTCGCAGTCTTCTTTGTAGTAAAGATTTCTTGCTTCTTCGTTCAGCCGATCGAGATCTTTCGGCGGTGCCTTGGCGGTCGCTTCGTCGAATCGTCCTTTGAAACCCCAGCGGTAAAAGCGCGCCGCCGCGCTCGAGTGGTCTTTGCCGAAGAGGTCATAGCCGGTCGAGAGCCACTTGTTGAGGTATTTTTGCAAGATCGGAATGGGGATTTTGCCGGCTTTGACGATGCGCGACAGGCCGCTCTGTCCGGTGAACAAATGGAAAGCTTCTTCCTTGAGCATCGGCCCCATGCTGCGCGATAGCGGCGCGAAGCTGGAATGGTGCAGCATGGTCAACTGATATTTGCCGTCGCGGTCGATGAAGCAGGTGTAGGTAACGAAGTCGATAAAGTCGTCGACGTTCTTGTTGAACGCGCCCAACAGCCGAGTGTTGTTATAAGCATGGCGTTCGAGCAGTTTGCGCGCTTCGAGCTTTCCCGAGTCGCCGAAGTTCGAAATCAGCACATGGCACATCTGCCAGCCGTGGCGCTGCTCCTCGCGCATGACCCGGAGCAAGCATTGGCGGTCGTAATCGCTCGGCGCGGCGTCGATCAGCTTGCGCTGTTGCTCGGAGGAGCCGAACTCGGTGTCGCCCTGATAGAAAATCAGATGGAGCAGCGAGTCGCGCATGTCCTGTGATGGCATGTCCAAGACTTTTTCGAATTTCTTGCGTCCGGTGAATTCGCCGAATTCGATCGTCGGGCTCGTGCCTTCATCGTAAATCGCATCGAATTTGTAGTCTTTGACCAACGCGGGATCGAAGCCGATGTCTTTCTGCCACTTGTAAAAAAGATCTTTCCAGTCGTCAAAGTTAGCGATGCGCTCGGCCATGTTTTCCTCCGGTTAAATTTTGCACCGTTGCGCGCGGCTTGACGCCGCCGCGCAATCGGACAAAAGGCGACGCAAAGCGAATGCCAACAAATTAGTGGCGCTCGCGACGGGAAAGGGGAGAATTAGCGCGGCATTTTCTTACGGATTGGAAAAGGTGGATAGAGGCTTCCCACAGATGAGAAGGGAGGAAGTGTCTCTAGCCTGGATAATTCGTCGTGTAGCAGCGATCGAGGCGAAACCCTTCCGGAGCGAAGGCAAAGCGGCTCTGCCTTGAAGCGGCACGCCAGGCGATCTGCTGTGAAATTACCTGCGAAAAGGTCAAACATTGTGCCGAGCACCGAGCATGACGATGAAACATTTGGCACTGATGCCTTCGCTCCTACAGGGTTCCACCTCGATCGACACTCTGTCGTTCGATTCCCTCGTAGGATGAATCATCCGGGGTAGCAGGCTACTGAAAAAAGCCGTTCATCCTTCGACAAAGCTCAAGACGAACGGAGGTGGACTTGAATTTATCGGTGAATTTCCGTTCTGCTGAGCCTGTCGAAGCACGGGATCTTTTTTTAGCAACCTGCTAAAGATCGTAGATCGGCGTGTGCATGGCGACGTGGTGGCCCTGGGCGATGGCGCTGACGATATCGGCGCGGCTGACGATGCCGACGATCGATTCACCGTCCATCACCGGTAGCCGCTTGATCGCGTGCGTGGTCATGAGCTGGGCGATCTGTTCGACCGGGGTGCTTTCGCCGACGCTGATGATTTTCTTGCTCATGATGCTTCTTACGTCTTTGCCTTTTTTGGCGACGATATCCCCTTCAGAGACCACGCCGATAATCTTGCCGTCCTTGCCCGCCACTGGCGCGCCGCTGATCTGGTTCTTGATCAAAGTCATCGCCAGCGTCTTGACGCTCATGGTCGGACTGACCGTGATGATGTCCTTTGTCATAATATCTTTAGCGTTCATGTTCCATCCCTCCTAAAGTCCCTTTTCAACCATAAGCATCGCCAGATCGGCGACCCGGCAACTGTAACCCCACTCGTTATCGTACCAACTTAAGACTTTGGCCATCTTACCTTCAAGCACCACGGTGGAAAGTCCATCGACGATCGATGAGGCGGTGTTGCCGCGAAAATCGCTGGAAACCAGCGGCTCGTCGCAGAAGACCAGAACGCCGTTCATTCTGCCTTCGGCAGCTTTTTTGAGCGAGCCGTTGATCTCTTCCATGGTCGCGGATTTTTTTAAATCGACCACCAGGTCGACGACAGATACGGTTGATATTGGCACGCGGAGCGAGATGCCGTGCAGTTTACCCTTCAGCTCCGGCATCACCAAGCCGATCGCTTTGGCCGCCCCGGTGCTGGTCGGCACAATGTTCACCGCCGCGGCGCGGGCGCGGCGCAGATCTTTGTGCATCAGATCGAGGATTCTTTGATCGTTGGTATAGGCATGGGTCGTGGTCATCAAGCCGCGCTCGATGCCGAAGTGGTCATGTAAGACCTTCGCCACCGGCGCCAGGCAATTGGTCGTACACGAAGCGTTCGAAACGATATGATGCTTGCGCGGGTTGTAAGCTTTATCGTTGACGCCAAGCACCAGGGTAAGGTCCTCGTTGGTCGCCGGCGCCGTGATGATCGCCTTCTTGGCGCCCGCGTCCAGGTGAGCGCGTACTTGCGCGCCGTCAGTGAATACCCCGGTGGCTTCGATGACGATATCGACGCCCAACTGTTTCCAGGGCAGGCGCGACGGCTCTTTTTGGTTGAGCACGGTGATGTTTCGGCCGTCGACTTTCATCGCGCCATCGCCGATCTCGATCTTGCCCGGATATATTCCATAGGTCGAGTCGTAGCGAAACAGATGGGCGTTGGTCTTCAAGTCGGCCATGTCGTTGATGGCGACGACGGTGAGTTCTTTCCGGTAACGTGCCATCAGGGTGCGTAAGACCAGGCGGCCGATGCGGCCGAAGCCGTTGATGGCGATAGCAGTTGCCATGATGATTCCTCTCAGATGCAGCCGCGTAAATCGGTGGTCAAATATTGATAGCGATCGCGAAACTGTTCCGGCGAACAGAAATGTTGCGCCGACGATGCCGCCTGGGCCAATTGGCGGAGTTTCTCGTCGTCGCGGAAATCTTCATTTTCCAGACGGATCATATACTCGCGGGCGACTTTGTATGACGGTGTGTCGATGGCCACTCGGCGCACGCGAGTCTTGCCGGTTGCCGCGTCCTTGAGAATCGTGAAATCGAGATAGTCAAGCTTGCCGTCGATCCGACAGACCAGCGCGCCGGCGAGCTGCGCCGCGTCGATGGTTGGATTAAGCAAAAACTCGACCGCGCCATAGCCGAGGGTACGGACGTACTCGCAATCGAAGGCGATGGGCGCCGCTGAGCGCAACTCGTAGCCAATATTTTTGTGCACGATCGCCGTCGAAGATCCTCGGCTGGCGAAGCGGTTTTCCACCAGACTCTTGAGGATGTAGGCGAGATCAACTTCGGCGAGGCGCAGATGGCCGTAGCTGTCGTGGGTGATGCGTACGCCCTCGATATCTTTGAGCTCATCGACCGCCATATGTTCGAGCAAACCTTCGGCGATCACGGCGACGCCGTCGGAGCGGTTCCAAAGAGCCTTGCGCTTGAGGATCGCCCCTTCAAGCAGATCACATACCGTGGCCATGCGAATCGGCCCGGGAAATTCTTCCGGGATGAGCGTGACGGTTGCGCCGGTTGCTTTGCCGATGCCAAGCGCAAGATGGCCGGCGGACCGGCCCATGACGACGACGAAGTACCAACGGCTAGTGGTGCGCGAGTCTTCCATTAAATTCTGCACCAGATCGCTGCCGAGCTGGCGCGCGGTTTCGAAGCCGAAGGTTGGAATCTCGCCTGGCAAGGGCAGATCGTTGTCGATGGTTTTCGGCACGTGACAGACGCGAATTCGCCCCTCGGCATACTTGGCAACTTCGCTGGCGGCAAACATGGTGTCGTCGCCGCCAATAGTCGCCAGATAGCCGATGCTGAGTTTGTCGAGCGCTTCGACAACGCGCTTGAGGTCTTCTGGCTTCTTGGTCGGGTTGGCGCGTGAAGTATTCAGCATCGAGCCGCCTTGAAAGTGGATGCGCGACACGTCGTCGTGATCCAACTCTTTGACATGGCTGATGTCGCCTTGCATCAGCCATTGAAAGCCGTCGTAGAGGCCGATGACGCGATGAGCGCGGGTGCGCGCTTCCAAGGTGATCGCGCCGATCACACCGTTGATGCCTGGGGCCGGTCCACCGCCGACAAGGATGCCGAGGTGGTTCTTTACGCTAGCACTATCAGTTGCCATGACGCTCCTCGTCTCTGCGATTTCCGTGCCGACCATTTTTTCATTGACGCCACACAATCGCAAGCGAGAGGCTGGCTTCTTTCGCAGAACTGCGAAATTGCCAAGTTTCTATTCTTGCAGCTGCGAAGGATAACCCGGTGCTTGAGCCAAAGGCGGTTAATTTTTTAACGAAAAATAGCTGGCACATTGATTGCGCAATAGCTGGATAGCAGGAAATAGATTCTGCTGAAAAACCCCTAGGAATGCTTCGACGGGCTCATACTTCGGCAAGCTCAGTAGAACGGAAAATTTTTAACATTATCAATTCTCCCCCGTTCGTCCTGAGGCTCTCGAAGGATGAACGGGGGGTTTTTCAGCAGAATCGAAATAGATGAGCCGAACGGCCAAGGGGACCTGACATGGGTGACGACTCAACGAAAACGACAGAAGGAGAATGATCATGGAAGATATATCCGACGTGAACGCGATGTTCGACTTGATGAGGACCCCGGAAGGGATCTCGCCCGTGGAGCGGCTGCTCAATGAATTCGAAGCCCATGAAGCGAAGGAAGAGCAGTCGATCGAGATCTACAAGAAGACCCTCGGTGAGATGGCCAATCCGATGACGCGTTTTCTGTTGCAGATGATCGTCTCGGACGAAGAGAAACACCGGGCGGTGATCCACGCCATGGTGGCGACGCTAAAGGGCAGCCTGACCTGGACCAAGCCGGCCGGCAGCCTGGAAGGCACCGACGATGCAGCGGGGGTGATCGGTAGATTGCGGGCGGCGACCGAAGCGTTGATTCGAATTGAAAACGAAGGGATCAAGGACTATAAGAGCCTGCTCGATGAGAGCAGCGGCTACTATCACGGGCTTTTCAAGATTCTGTTGGACTCGATGAAGCGGGATTCTGAAAAACATGTGGAGTTGCTCGAATTCCTCAAGGAGAATTTAAAAGGCGCATGACCGCCGAGGAGTCGTTCGATCCCTTGATCCCTGGGTGAGTTTCGCGGCGATCGAACGGCTCGTTGGTAAAATCTACTGCCGCTTTTCGCACCTCCTTCTTGGCCAGCCGGAACTGCGCGAGTTTTAATCTCCAGCGCGATGCGTCCAAGAGCCAGCAGATTCTAAATATCAGTAATTTCCCAGGGCGGTGATCCAAAGCTTGGGAAAATGGTTTTAATTTTCTTCGGAAATCATTCGTAAAAGCGCCGCAGAGGCGGCGCTATTGCTTTGGTACTCTTCTTGCCTTTGGTAGCGGTAGCAGGGACGAAGTCAATGGATGTTGCCGCGCCGCATAGGTTTCACTCGCCGGACATTGGCGAGGGGGCCGGAAGTGGAGATTAATCGAAGCTCAATGGTCATGTTGCCCGCCAAGACTGAAGCAAAGGTCCTTACGGACGCCCGAGAGTCGCTCGTGCAAGCGATGCTCGGCCCGGAGTTTTATCCGAAACCACCCGGCGAAGTGACTCACAAAGAAACCCATATCTCGCAGCTCTTTTTTGCCGGCGAGCTGGTTTACAAGGTGAAGAAGCCGGTGCGCTATTCATTTCTCGACTACTCGACATTGGAAAAGCGCCGCTACTTTCTTCAGGAAGAGCTGCGCCTGAACCGCCGCCTGGCGCCGTCGGTTTATATTGGCGTATTGCCGATTACTTTTGACGATCTCGGTTGGCGGCTCGGCGGTTGGGGCGAGCCGTCGGAGTA
>CAYZJE010000488.1:0-31679 GCA_964478485.1 uncultured Syntrophobacter sp.
GCGCGCGACGCGGCGGCGATCAAGCCGTATCGTATCTGTTTCAAAGACGTCGGCGGCATGCTGACGCCGGAGCGCACGCGGACGTTGGTTCGGCTGATTAAGCAGAGCACTGGCGATATTCCATTGGAATTCCACGCCCACTGCAACAACGGCCTGGCGCCGTTCAATTTGCTCGAAGCGGTGAAGCAAGGCATTCGCATCGTCCATACGGCGATCCCGCCGCTCGCCAACGGCTCTTCACAGCCGTCGGTGTTTAATGTCGCGAGTAATCTTCGCGCGCTCGGTTTTCAGCCGTCGGTCAATCTCGCGGCGCTGCCGCCGGTGAGCGCGCATTTCTCTCGGATCGCCGAGGAAGAGGGATTGCCCATCGGCGCGCCGCGCGAGTACGATCAGAACTGGTACGGGCACCAAGTGCCGGGCGGGATGATTTCTAATCTGCGGCATCAATTAAAACTGATGGGCAAAGAGGACAAACTGCAGGAAGTGCTCGAAGAGACCGCGCTGGTGCGCGCCGAGCTCGGTTATCCGATCATGGTGACGCCGTTCGCGCAATTCGTCGGTAGCCAGGCGGCGATCAATGTGATCGTCGGAGAACGCTACAAAGAGGTCACCGATCAGGTGATTCAATATGCGCTAGGTTTGTGGGGGACCGAAGGCAGCGACAATATGGACCGGGCGGCCAAGGCGATGATTCTCAACCGGGCGCGCGCGCGTGAGATCGAGAAGGTCGAACACCCGGAGCCGACGCTCACCGAAGTGCGCAAGCAATACGGTGGGCCGCAGCTCTCTGACGAAGAACTCTTGCTGCGCTTCTACGCCGGGCCGGAATTCGTCGACGCGTTGAAGCTCGCGCCACCGCGCAAAGAATATTTGGACGCGCGCAAGCCGCTGGTGCGTCTGATCGAAGAGCTGGGCAAGAGAAAGCTTGGCCACGTCTATATTCGCAAAGGCGATTTCTCGCTGACGGTGCAACGCGGCGAGTGATAGAAAGATTACTTCGAGGATGAATCTCGGCGGCCATGCAACGATTTGGTAGATGGAGAGGGAAGAGGCGTTCTAAGTTCCATTGCCGTCTTTGGATTCGAATTAAAGCCGCCGAGCGAATTCGCTGTCTCTGTGGTAAATCAGTTTGGCAGATCCGCTTCGAAGGCCCCGATCTTCCCAAAGACGGCTACGAGGCGATGAGTCTGGAGGGCAAGGATGATTATGCGCGGCTTGCCCAAGGTTGGATGCAAAGAGTCTGCCGCTTACTTGAGAACCTCTTTCAGTTTCGCCAGCATGGCGGGCGGCAGTTTGTAGAATCGCTCCACGGTTTTTTCCACTTCGTCACCGGTTGCCGGATCGAGATCGAGACGCGTTCTCTTTGCGTCGGCGAGGAAATCAGGATCTTTCATCGTGTCGGCGAATGCCTTTTGCAGAAGCTTAACGCGCGCCTTCGGAACGTTGGGCGGCAGAGAGTAGGGCCGAGTGATCGAGTTGGGGTCGTGCACGGCGGCTTGAAGCAGCAAGCGTGATTCTTCGTCTCTTGCCAAGCTCAAACCCAACGGGACTTTGGTCAGCTCCGGATGGGATTTGGGGACGAGCTGGATCGCCATACTCACCTCGCCGGCGTCCAGTCCCGCGCGCCACATGACTTTGATCGACTCCCACTGCCAGCAGCCGCCGGCGAGCTCGCCGCTCTCTGACGCGAGCTTGATTTCCGCGGTGCCCTTGTATCCTGGGATTGGCTGCACCGGCAGACCGAGCACTTCTTTCAGAACTCGCGCCATTCCGTAGGAAGCGTCGCCCGGGCCGACACCGCCGAGCTTCACCGGTGTGGTGGCGCGACGCCATTGATCGATGCTGGTGATGCCGCTTGCTTTAGTCAAAGCGCAGGCGCCGGTATCTTTCACCGGTACGCCGAGCCATTCGAACTTACGCGGATCGAACTCAATGCCTTTGGCCCCTAGGACCGCGTTCAAGACCTGAAAGCCGTGAAAGTTACCGATGGTGAGACCGTCCGGCTTGGCGACCCGATAGACGTGATTGGCAGCGACGATGCTTCCCGCGCCGGTCATGTTTTCGACGACAACGGTCGGATGACCCGGCACATGTTTGCCCATGTGGCGGGCGATCGTTCGCGAGTAGGTATCGAAACCGCCGCCGGCGGAAAAGCCGACAACGATGCGAATGGTTTTGCCGGCGAAGACACTTTCTTGCGCCGAGGCTGTTCCAACGCTAAGCGCGGAAAAGATGATTGCCAGGAAATTTAAGACGTGGTTTTTCATTCACTCTCTCCTTGATAATCCGTTGTTTCTCAGCCAGACACGGTCACGAACCTGAAAAGTTTATCTCTTGTCATTTTCATAGAGCGAGCGCCAGGAGATATTGGCCGGCAAATGAGCGGCTTCGCAGCGCAGATGGGCGAAGTTGTTTTGCTCCGGGTCGAAGATCAACCCCGGCGGCTCCTTGCCGGCTTGAAAATCTTTGACGGCGCGAAGTAAGCAGCGCCGTACTTGAATAATGAAAGCGTCGCTGGCGCCTAAATGCTCGACGGTTCGATTGACGACCGGTCCCATGCTTTCCGTGGCGCAGGCGTCCTGATTCAAGAATTCCGTGATGCCGGTGAAGTTGACTTTTTTTTGCCGCTCTCGGTCTTGCAGATAGTTGTTGCGTTTGTTGCGCAGTTTCTTGTAGCCGGCGTCGACAAAGTCGCGTTTGGAAGAGTCTTCTTTACTAAACGGCCTCGACCATTTGAAAAAGAAATCATAACGCCAGGTGTTGTGGTCGTCGGCGGGAACTTGATAGACGGCTTTGAAGCCGTCCAGTTTGCCGCCGACCATGGAGCCGACGGGAACCGCGCCGATAAAAGGCATTATGAAATGGGAGATGCGCGCGTAGGTGGCGCCGCCAGCGATTTTTCTGATGGCGGCTGCTCTTACGCCGCCGTCGATTTCATCAAATTCGAAATCGGGAGATTGATCGACCAGATTGAAAAACTCCCGGCGCGCGTCGGGTTTGAACATTTTGTGGAGAAAATTCAGGTGCGCCGAATCGCAGTCGCCTTCGAGGCCTTGCAGATAATTACATTCGAGAAAACTTTTGGCGACATAGATTTGCTCTTGCGGCACGCCGAGCCAAGGATAGGACGGAAACACCGGCAGCTTTTCTTTCGGCCCCATGTAGGTGAAGACGATGCCGCCGGCTTCGACGCATGGGTAAGCGGTGTGACGAACTTTGTTTTTCAGTTGGCTGCCAACTGGCTCCGCAGGTGTGTCCAGCACGTTGCCGTCGATCCCGTACTTCCAGCCATGGTAGATGCAGCGCAGGCCGCACTCTTCGTTGCGGCCATAAAATAACGACGTGCCGCGGTGCGCGCAGTGCTCATCTAACAAACCAATTCTTCCATCAGTGGCGCGAAAGGCGACCAGGTCTTCGCCGAGAAGGTGCACGCGCACGGGCGCGCAATCGGGCTGGAGAATTTCTTCCGCCAGCAGCGCGGGAATCCAGTATCGGCGAAAAAGACCGCCCAAGGGCGTTCCCGTTTCGATTCGCGTCAGCAGTTCATTGTCTTCACGAGAAAGCATGTAAATTCCCTTTGCTTATCTCATTCACCACGAAGGTCATCAAGGGTTCGGAATAAGGGCACGGCACGCCGTGCCCCTACAACTTCGTGCTCCCTTCGGCTTTGCTCAGGACATGCTTGGTGTCCTTGGTGGTGTAACCGTCTTACGCATGGCATCGATAATCTCGCTTACTTCGACTTCTTTGCGAGAATTTCTTTGAGCAACTTCGTCGCTTCCGCTGTCTCCTTGTCGACATCGGGGCCGTTCTCCCAGACTTCGGCGCCTTCTTTCAGGCGGTATTCGGGGCGGATGACATCTTTGGGGATGTCCATGCGTCGAGAGTTGGCGTTTCTCTGTCCCGCTTTTACCGATTGTTCTTGATAGATCGTCTGGCCTTCCTTTGAGAGAAACCAGTTGAGAAAAACCTGCGCGGCGTTCGGGTGGGGCGCGGGAGTGAGCATGCTGATCGCGCCTTGGCCCGCGGCGACGTAGTCGCCTTCCTTTAAGGTGTGGGTGATCGTTTCCACCGGCAAGCGGTTTTCTTTGGCGCCGCCGATATCGGCGTCATCGCAGGCGATGCACACCGCTGCTTTACCCGTGGCGAGCCAGTCGACCAACTGGCGCTGATCGCGCGCGATGGTCATCTCCATGTCGCCGTAAAGTTTGTGCATGTAATCCGGGCCGAGGAATTTGTTCTTATAGACATACCAAAGAACGTTGCGCGCCACTCCGGCAATGGATGGATCGTAGCCGATGAGTTTTCCTTTCCACTTTGGATTGATCAGATCCGACCATGACTTGATCTCGTCGAATTTTACCTGGTTGGTATTGAAAGAAACATAGAGGCCGCGATGGCCTTGGAAGACAAACGAGTGGCGGATCTCCGGATCGATATAACGGTGCTTGCCCTTGAACCACTTCGACTCGTCTTTGACTTCAGGGAGAATCAACGCCGGCGGCATCGGCGCCAACGCTTTCGCCGGATAGAGCACCGAGACATGCGTGCCTTGTCCGGCGATGTAGAGATCGGCTTGATACTTTCCCGCTCGTCTTTCCGCCATCAAGCGCGAGGAAAGCGCCGGTCCGCTAGGGCCGTCGGTGGAGACCAGCTTGATCTTCGGATAAGCCCTTTGAAACTGGCTAACTGCGAACCTCGGATAGTCGACAACGTAAACGTTGACTTCGCCTTCGGCTTCCCCGGCTTTGACGATTGTTTCCCAGTCGATTTGCCACGACGGTTTAGATTCCGCGGCGTATGTGGGAATTGTTCCGAGAAGTATTTGCAGCGTAAGGATTGCGCTAAAAAGATGAATACTCATTGCCCATGCTTCTATCGTTTCATTTCCGCCAGAACTTCTTCGAGCAGCTTGTAGTCGACGACCTGGCTCACCGGCACCTCCGCTTTGATCTTTGCTTGCTCGCGGATTTCCTTGATCTCGATCTTCACGGCGTCTTCGAGGGTCGTGCCATCTTTGCTGAAGGCCTTGATGATATCGAGGAGCGAGAGCGCGGCTGTCTTGCGGTCGAGCTTGAACTCGTCCATGAGTAACGCCACCACTTTTTCCTGGTTCGCCTGCTCTCTGGTGAATTCGACGCTCTTTAGCGTTGCGCGGATCATGCGCTTCACCTGCGCTGGATTGCTTTTGATCTTGGCATCGCTGACGCCGAGCCCGGCAAAGGGGGTTTGGAGATAATCGACTGCGCTGCCAAGACTGCGAAACCCCAACTCCTCTGCCTTGAAGTTAAACGGAACCGAGAGCATCGCTACATCCGCCACTCCGCCTTGCAGCGCAGCCAAAGAATTAGCCACGTCGCCGGTGGCGATGAACGACAAATCTTTGTCGGGATTGAGCCCATGGGCGCGCGCCATTACTTTGGCCGCGTAGGTTGGCGTTGCGACCAAGCCTGTCGTCGCCACGATCTTGCCGCCTTTCAGCTCTTCGATCGATTTGATCGACGGCTTGGCATACATGTAAACGACCACGCGGTCCATTGTAAACATGGCGGCTTTTATCGACACGCCGGTGGCGGCGGCGCGCATCGCCGAGCCGATGGCGGAGGTGTAGTCGATCTCGCCGGCGACCATGCCGGCGATACCGACATCGGGTTTGATCACCTCCAAGGAAACATCGAAACCTTCGGCTTTGTAGATGCCAAACTTGTCGCCGACGTAGAAGTTGAGAAAGGTCATGCTCTTGGCCGGCATGGCGATGCGAATTTTTTGCGCCGCGGCGGATCCGCTCCAGACCAAGCCGACAACGAAAAGCGCTGTGAATAATATTCCAAGGCTCATTTTGCTAAATGCCAAATTTGCATTCCTATCCATTCTCATCCACTCTCCTTCCCAACGCTTTGCCCGCTGACTAAGAGTCAGGCGGAGTTTATGGAAACGCAAAATTTCTGTCAATTGGAATTGTGCCGTGGAAGAGAAAGAAAGTTTCACTGGGTTTGTTGACAAGCCGAAGCTCAACTCATTAAAAGGATGACGTGGAACCAGAGCGTAGGGACGGCAATGTTGCTCGCGCGGCACCGTCGCCTAACGTCATCGAAGCGGCGAAGCGCGATTATTCCTAGGAGGATTCATCGATGCGGATCAAAGTCAGCTATTTGATGGTTTCCGTCTTCTGGATGTGTTTCTCGCCAGAGATTAGCTTCTTGTCTGCTCAGGAAAACTATTTCAAGGGCAAGACCATTCGTATCATCGCCGGCTTTCCCGGCGGCGGCGGAGTGGACGCCGAGGCGCGCATGATGGCGCGTTTTTTGGGGCTCTACATTCCGGGTCATCCGACCATGCTCGTGCAGAACATGCCTGGCGCGGGCGGCACGGTGGCGAGCAATTGGTTCGAGCAATTCGCCAAGCCCGACGGCCTAGTGCTGCACTACACCAGCACGACGAGCATCAATCAGCAGGCGATGGGCGTCAAAGAAGCGAAGCATGATCTTAACCGGTGGCCGGCGATCGGCAGCGTGCGGCGCGGCACTTCGGTGGCGCTCATCCGCAAAAAGAGCCTCGAGCGTTTGACCGGCGCCGGCGAGCCGCTGAAAGTCGGCGTGCGCTCGGGCGACGAGAGCTGGAACGCGCTCTTTCTCTGGGGCGCGGAGTTTCTCAAGTGGAACGTCCGCTGGGTGCAAGGTTATCCTGGTGGCGGCGAGATTCTCCTCGCCTTTGAACGAAACGAAACCGACATCTATCCGACGGCGACGCTGCCGACGCTGCAAAAGCTTGTCGGCCAGGGTTTCCATCCGTTTCTTCAGCAGGGGATGTTGACGGCGAACGGAACTTTCCAACGGCGCAGCGAGTTCCCTGACGTGCCGGTGTTCGAAGACGTGGCCAAGGAGCAACGGCCGAGCGGCGTGCCGTGGCAGGCCTATACCATATTCGCCGGCACGGACAGTGTGGGGCGGCCGCTTCATGCGGCGCAAAAGACGCCAGCGAACTTGTTGCGCCAACTGCGCGACGGCTTTGCGCGCATGAAAGAGGACGCGGAGTTCAAGGTGGAACTAAAAAAAGTCAGCGGCGAAGATGCGCAAATGCTGTTAGCCGCCGAAGTCGATCCGCTGCTGCGCCAACTCCTGGTCGTGTCGCCGTTGATCCAAGGTTATATCAACGGGCTGATGAAGAAATATTTGAATCGATAGGGTGACGAATCTATATCTGCGCTCGATGGTCTCACGCTGCACGGCGATCTAGCCAGGCGCGATTCGGCGCGTCATCAAACAGTCCACTACCTTGGCGCCTTTGCCGTTGTCGAAGACCAGCAACGGATTGATGTCGATCTCTTCGATCTCGTCTTTGAGATCCAGGCAGAGTTGGGAGAAGCGTAAAACGATCTCGACAATGGCGTTGATATCCGCGGCTGCCTGACCTCGGAAGCCGTGCAGGAGTTTCGCGCCTTTCAGTTCATTGAGCATCTCTTCGACATCGAACCTGGCGAGCGGCGCAACTCGCATGGCGACATCTTTCAAAATCTCGACCAGCACGCCGCCGAGTCCCACTACGATCGTCGGTCCCCATTGTGGATCTTGGGTCATGCCGATGATCATCTCTCGGCTGCGACCAACCATTTCCTGGACCAATACGCCGTTGATTTGCGCCGAGGGGTTATAAGCCTTGGCATTGCTCATGATTCGGCTGAAAGCGGCACGTACTTCTCCGTCATTGGTTAGACTTATTTCTACCGCGCCGGCGTCGCTCTTGTGAGCGATCTCGGGCGATTCCACTTTCAGCACGACCGGATAACCGATCTTGTTCGCGTTGGCGACGGCTTCGTCGGCGTTCGTCGCGAGCGATTCCAGCGCGACCGGGATGCCATACTCGGCAAGGATTTGTTTGCTCTGTCGCTCGGTCAGCGTCCTGCCGGCGGAACGGAGCACGCTTTTTACTTGGCTCAAGTCGGCTTCGACTCGAATGCGCGACTGCGTAGCGGTTCCGCGCTTTTCAAGAAATTGGCGATAGCGCAGCAAGGATTTTAGCGCCTTGAATCCTTTACGGTATTCCAAGAGAAAGGGAATCTGATGCTCGCGCAACAGCTGGCGCCAATACTCGGGTAGACTGACCGACGCGCGTGAAAACACGATCAAAAGCTTCTCAGTGTTTGCCCCGGTCTTGGCGAGATCGGCGAATCGGTTCATAACATCTTTGTCTTCGCGCAATCTTGGCAGCGGCAGTCTGAGGCCGAGAATGTCGATGTTTTCATCCTCGATCAACGCGTCGATGCACGAGTTAAAGATTTCACCCTTGCGCGTGTACTGCTCCGGCGCATTCAACGGATTGCGGATCGAGAGAAATGGCGATTGCACTTGCTTGAGCTTGTCGATCGTCTTGGCTGAAAACTCCGGCAGTTCGATACCCGCGTCGGTTGCGAGGTCCGCGACGAGGCCGCACTCCGCGCCCGATGGCGCGATGAATCCGAGCCGCTCGCCGCGCAGTTTTTTTCGTTTCGAGAATAGCTCGACGGTCTCGATAAAATCATCGAGGTCGTGAACTCGTACCACGCCATACTGGCTGCATACGGCGTCGAAAGCCGCCTCCGAGCCAACCAGAGAGCCGGTGTGAGCTTGCGCCGCCGTCACGCCCTTTGTTGATCTGCCGATCTTTAAGACGATCAACGGCTTGTCAAGTTCAGCGGCCGACTTGGCGACGGAGAGAAACTTTGCCGGGTCTTTGATGCCTTCGGCGAGAATTCCCACGACTTGAGTGCGCTCGTTGTTGAGCAAATATTCAGCGTAGTGAGCGACGTGGACGACGGCTTCGTTGCCGCAGGAAATCGCATGGCTCACGCCCCAACCTCGGTCCCACGCCGCGAGCAGCATCAGATTCAAAAGTCCGCCGCTCTGAAAGAGCAGGCCGATTTTTCCCGGTTGGACGTGACGGACATCGGTGCCGAGCAGCAGCGCAACCCGGTCGTGGATGTTGGCCACGCCAAAGCAGTTTGGCCCGCAGATTCTGATCTTGGCCGCTTCGGCGATTGCCGTAATCCGATCTTGGAGAATTTTTCCTTCGGCCGAGGCCTCGGCAAATCCGGCGGAAACGATGACGCCGGCCTGGACGCCTTTTGCCACGCATCCTTCTAAAGCGGTAATGACGCGATCGCGTGGGATCGCCATGATGAACGCGTCAATGGTTGCGGGAATAGCGGTGACGCTTGGATGACATTTGAGACCAAAAACCTCGCCGCGCGTCGGATTGACCGGAAAGATTTCGCCGCGGTAGCCGAACTCCGTCAGGTTATTGAAAATCGCGCGTGATCTGGAGGAAGACTCCGAGGCGCCGATCAGCGCGATCGAGCGTGGGTTGAACAAAGGTTGGAGGTCGGATTTCCAAGTGTCACTCATCTGAGTACCCGGTGTTAGGTAGCCTGCCAACACGAAATCGGATTTTTACCACGAAGGCACGAAGGACACGAAGTTCGGAGTCTTAATTGTCAGAACCCTTCGTGCTCTTCGTGCCTCCTTTGAAAATACGGTGTAGGATGCGGTGACCAACGGGAACCGCATCGGTTGTGACCTGCATGCGCTCGATGCGGTTCGTGAACTCACCGCATCCTACAAAGCCGGGAAGAATCCGTCCATTTTCATGCTCTGTGGACGAGCGCAGCTCATGGCACACTTCGTGGTGAATCATCTTTCTCACGCCGGCTCGAAGTAGGGAATCGTCATGTTGATGTCCTCAACGTCGCGGTAGACGATGCGAACGGGCATGTCGATATGGACCGAGTCTACTGGGCAATTAATGATATTGCTCGAGATGATCGGTCCTTCGTTCAATTGAATCAGCGCATAGACATAGGGCGCGTCATCCTTGAACGCGGGCCGCATCGCGACGCGGGTGATGTTGAAAGAAATGATCTTGCCGCGACCGCTGGCGTCGGTCCACGACAGGCTGCCGAAGAACGGTTTGTTCTTATGATTCCGGCAGTAGGTTGCTGGCCAATACCACGCGCCGCATTCGTTGCATTTCATCAACAAGAAACGATGGTCCTTGAGCCCCGCCCAAAAGGGCTTCATGACTTTTTCAACAACAGGAATCGGTTTAATCCAAGCCATCACGGCCTCCCCAAAACCAAACTGGTGTGGATCGAACACATGCCGGGCGCGAATACTTCGCCGCCATGTCCGGTGACTAAAGAAACGCGCGCGTTGGGTATTTGTCGCTCGGCGGCCTCGCCGCGCAATTGGAATACCGCTTCGGAGAGCCCGGTCATGTCGGCGAGATGGTAAGCTGATAGCAGCCCGCCGCTGGTATTCGCCGGCGTATCGCCGCCGGGGCCGATATGGCCGGCTTCAACGTAAGCGCCGCCTTCGCCTTTGGCGCACCAGCCGTAGTCTTCGAGCTGAAAAATCAGTTCGGCGGTAAAGCAGTCGTAGAACTGCGCCACGTCGATATCTTTGACCGTGATGCCAGCTTGACCGAACGCCGCCTCCTTGGCCTTCGCGACCGGCAGGCGCGTGTAGTGCGCCGCGCCTTCCCACCACTGGCCGCCTTGCGCGTCGCCGTAGCCGATGCCGAGCACGGCGACCGGTGGCTTGGCTAAGTCGCGCGCGCGTTCGATCGACGTCAGCACGAAAGCGACGGCGCCGTCGGTCGTCACCGCCATATCCATCAAATGATAGGGCTCGATGTATTTTGGCGAGGCGAGATAGTCTGCCATCGTCGCGGGACGGCCATACATGCGCGCCAGCGGGTTCAAACAGGCCCAAGCGCGCACTTGAATCGCGCCCGCGCCGAACTGTTCTTCGGTGGTGCCGTATTCATATTTATGGCGCGCGGCGAACATGCTGTGGTCATGGGCCGCCGCGGTGCGGCCAAAAGTCGGTCCCCACATGCCGGTGACCGTCGCCAGATTAATCTGGCCGCGCACTCCTTGGCTGCGCACTTCCCTGGCGTGGCTGCGCGTCCAATCTTCTCGCGAGCCGGCGATGACGACGTATTTCGCCAGTCCCAATTCGAGGAAAGACAGTGCGGTGATGATACCAATGGTGCCCCAGCCACCGCCGCGGCCGCAGTGATAGTAGAAATTAACCGGCAAGCCCAACATGCGCGGAAACGCATCCATATGCTCGACGACTCCTCGGCCGCTACGCGGGCCGCCATGCACATGGACCGCGCCGTCGATGTCTTTGTTGATTAAGCCCGCGTCTTCGATGGCGCGGCGCGCCGCTTCAGCTTCGAGATCTTTGGCCGAAAGATCGAGCACGGGCGAGGGAATCGCGTGCTCGAGCATCGGATGACCCGGCAAATCTGCTTTGCGTTTCTCCAGCTCTTTTTCCGGCACGCCGACGACCATGCCCAAACCGGCGATGGCATATTTTCCTGACAAGTGATGAGTTTCCATGAAACGACTCCGATCGTGAATTAATTTTGACGGTGAGAAAGACGCGCTTACGATCCCGCCTTGGGGAAGCCAAACGCTTTTACCGCCATGCCCATCCAATCCGGTCCTTTCTCATAATGCTTCCAGTCCTTGAGCCAGATCTTTTTGCCGCGAATGAGCTTCTCAACCGCCGAGCCGGGTGAGTAGATCGACGATTTTAGCGGTTCGTGCTTGTCGATGATCGCCTGGGCCTCCGTGCTCGTGAGAAATTCCAGCCAGAGGAGCGCCGCATGGGGATGCTTCGCCGTCTCCACGACCATCTGCGGTTCAGAGAGCCGCACCGGCACCGGTTCGATGATTTTCAAATCCAAGCAGCCGGTCTTGTCCTTCTCCTTGGCCCGAATCGTGCTGTGATAATTGATCCCCGAGTGCAGCTGATACTCGCCGGCGGCGATCTGGGTGAGCACCCGGCTCGCGCCTCTGATCCAGATGGGATCTTGCGCTGCGATCTTCTGCGCGTAGTCGAGCATCCATTCTTCGCCGGCGCCGGCGGCGAACGATTGATAGTGGAACGGCCGGATGTCGACGAAAAACTTTTTGCCCTTGAGCTCGGGTTTTAAGAAATCCTCCCAGCGGTCAGGAACCTTGGCGGCTTCGAGGAGGCATTTGTTGAAAGCGACGGCCGCGAAGATGGTAGCCGCTGAGATCGCCTTGCGCGACAGCGGATCGATCATCTTGGTTGAAATCGCCAAAACATTATTCTCTGCCATGCCAAGAATATCGAACTTCTTGCCGCGGGTGATAAATCCTTTATAAAAATCTTCGCTGATATAGGTGAAGTCGGCCTGCGCCGTGCCGCTCTGAACTTCCAGAAGAAAACGCTGGGTCGCTTCGGTTCCAGTCACTTCGCGGAGCCTCAGGTCGAGAAATGGATATCGAGTTCTAAATGCCTTGGTCAGTGGGGCAAAGGTATCGGGATCGAGCGAAACGATGCCGTCGGCTCGCGCTTCCTGTTTCGCGAGTCTGACGATCTCGTCGTGACTGGAAAGGAATGTGTAACCTTTGGCTTCTGCTTCTTGCTTGCTCTTTTGCAATCCCGGTGTCGCCGATGCGGCGAGAGCGCTGGATACCGCCAATACAATGGTGATGAGCAAAAATAATTGCGTTTTTTTCGTCATGCTGCCGCCTTCGATCATCTTATCTTACCAACGCCCGCGCGACCTCGACGATGCGTTGCGCCAGGGGAGTGACGTAATCTTCCAGCGGCACCGAATACGGCACCGGCACCGGCGGGATCGAGACGCGTTTGATCGGCGCGCGCAGGCTGGTAAACCCCTCGTCGGCGATGATCGCGGCGAGGCCGGCGGCGACGCCGCAGTTGTCGTGACTCTCGTCGGTGATCAGTACTCGGCCGGTTTTCTTGACCGAAGCGAGCAGGGCGGGCTTGTCCAGTGGCTGCAAGGTGCGCGGGTCGATGACTTCCGCCGAGATGCCGTCCTTCGACAATATTTCCGCGGCGGCGAGCGCGCGCGGCACTTGGATCGAAGTGGCGATGATCGTCAAGTCTTTGCCTTGGCGTTTCACGTCGGCTTTGCCCAGTGGAATTTCATAGGCGCCATCGGGAACGCTGCCGCGTTCATCCAAGAGCCGATCATGACCGAAGAAGATCGTTGGGTCTTCGCTCTTGGTGAGCACCGTGCGCATGAGTCCCTTGGCGTCGGCGGGGGTCGACGGCATGACGATTTGCAAGCCGGGCGTGTTCCAGTACCACGACTGTGGGCTGCCCGAGTGTTGCACACCGCCGCCGCCACGGATGCCAAATTTCATATAAAAAACCACCGGCACGTTGGTCTGCCCGCCGGAGTTGGAGTAAGCGATCGCCGCTTCGTTGACGATCTGCGGGATCGCTTCGTAGGAAAATGTCGCGGTGCTGAGGTCGACGACCGGGCGCAGGCCGGCCATCGCCGCGCCGGTGGCGATGCCGCAGAAACCGATCTCTGCAATGGGCGGAAATTTTATTCTAGCCGCATATTTTTTGCGGAACACTGCCAGTTTTTCGTGGCCGGCTTCGCCGGCAAAGCTCGGGTTGAACAGCACGATTCGTTGGTCTTGCTCGGCCACCTCGTCGATGGCGGCGAGCAACGCTTCACCGAAAGTCATTTCCTGTGGCATGGCTTAGTTTCCTTTCCCGGCGAAAGCATAGTTGAGCGCCGCCTTGGCATCGGGCAGCGGGCTTTCCAAAGCGAAGCGCGCCGCCGCGTCAATCTCGCTGCTCACTTGCGCGTCAAGTTTTTCTAGCTCGGCGCGGCTCACGCCGGCGCTTTCGAGTTCGCGACAGTAGTTCAAAATCGGATCGCGGTCCTTATGCCAATCCCGGACTTTTTCCGGCGCCGCGTTCGGGTTCCACGCCCAGGCGATGTCGGTAATGCCGCCGATGAGCTTCGGCATATTGAACGCATTGCCCGGCCACAGATGGGTGCGCGCTTCGACGAATAACGGCCCTTCGCCGGCGCGCACCCGCTTGACAATTTGGGCGGCGGTCCTGTGCACGGTGCCGACGTCGATGCCGTCGATGACTGTGGTCTCGACGTTTAACGCCTTGGGCACGTTGGTCAGCTCGGTGGCCGCGTGGCCGGCGCCGCGGCCGGTGCGGCGATAATTATTTTCCATCCAGAAGATCATCGGCAATTGCCAGAGCTTGGCGATGTTGAGCGCTTCATAAAACACGCCTTCCTCCATGGCGCCGTCGCCGAAGAAGACCACGGTGATCGCGTTGCGCTCCTGTATCTGCGCGGCGTAGGCGGTGCCGCCGGCGAGAGCGAGACAGCCGCCGACGATCGCCGAGGTGTGGACGATGCCGACTTCCGGCGCGGCGACGTGAAAGGTGCCGGCGCGGCCTTGACAGTAGCCGGTGGCGCGGCCGATGATCTCGGCGAGAACTTTTTTTGGATCGCCGCCTTTGGCGATCACGTGGCCGTGATTTCTGTGCGTCGTGAAGACGTAGTCGTCCTGGTTTAACCAATCGCACACCGATACGCCGGTCGCTTCCTGGCCGATGTAGACGTGAAAGTGGCCGCGGATCAAACCCTGGTGTTCTTCATTGAAACGGATGCAATGTTCTTCCGCACGCCGAATCATCAACATCTTGCGCAGGATGCCGAGCTGCCGGTCTCGTGGAATGTCAGGTAACATGATTTTCCTCCGATCAGTTTGGCCGTTGAGCTTTATTTACTGCCGACGCTTCGGAATTGCAAAGAGAAGTGAATAGTAAGGGGACTCCTCACTGTATTTGCTATCTCGGCCGGTTTCTGACATTTGGGAAAGTACTGTTCACTCAACGATTTAAAAGGCACTTATTGAGACCACGAATCCTGATTTTTGTCGCTGCCATTGCAGCCATTGCAGGTGCGACGGTTTTTCCGGAAAGAACTCAGCGTTTATTCAGTAAGTGGTTTAATCATTCTTCCGCCTTAACCTATCAAGTTGTTTCGGTAGCTCAGCTTAGGAAGCACAAATGAAGTTGACAGAACGTTAGCTGATCGAATAGTCTCCGGTAAAAGAGCAGATGAGCTTCGTCGACAAACCGGGCGGAGACTTTAACGTGGATTATTTACTATGGGAAAGACCATAACTGAAAAGATCCTGGCCAAAGCCGCTGGTCGCAAAGATGTTTCGCCAGGTGAGTACATTGAGGTCGGCAGCCGGTGCCCAACGCCGATGGGAAATTTCGGTAGCTTACGGGGCGGCGTGGAGTTTTGCGTCGAATGGGGGGTGGGAGTTTTCAACCCAAAACTTATTCGCATCGTCGATGGCCACCTCGGTGCTACCGCTTCGCACAATGCGGCAAAATCCCGCATGGGCGCGCGCAAATGGGCCAACATTGTCGGGATTCCCGAAGACAACATTTATACTCTTGGCCGGTCCGGTATTGAAAATATGTTTTCCGCTGAAAGAGCTTGGGCACTGCCGGGAGAGGTTTACTTACAAGCTGTCAACGGTCATGCAAGCGGCAGTGGCGCCTTAGGTGCGTTCGCCACGACACTTTCTTATGGACGCGGCGAATATTTCATGACCGGCAAAACCTGGATGCGAGTGCCTCGGTCGATCAAGATCGTCGTTAACGGAACGCTTCCTCCAGGGACTTGCGCGCGCGACGTTTTCGAATACTTCCTGTCTCAAATCGGCCCGACGGGCGCCGGCGGTGCCGCGCTGGAGTGGACTGGACCGGTGATCGACCAATTGAGCATGGGAGAGCGGCTGTCTCTCTGCTCCTTCGCCATCTTCACCGGTGCTTGGACCGCGATCATCAATCCAGATCAAAAGACGCTCGACTACGTCCGGGGTCGCACAAAAGAGCCCTTTGAACCGCAGGTGAGTGATCCGGATGCTCAGTTCGCCAAGATTTACCAACTTGAAGTTTCAAATTTGGCGCCTCAGGTCGTGCCGCCGCCGAAGCGCCATCTGGTGAGACCAATCCAGGAGCTGGAAGGAACACCGATCAACCGCGGATTCATCGGCAGTGACGCTGGCAGCTGGATAGAACATCTGCGCATGGCCGCGCGCATCTTGCAGGGCAAGAAAATTCATCCGCGGGTTGTGCTGAATATCACCCCGGGCACTACCAATATCCTGCGCCAAGCGTTGGATGAAGGCTTGATAAAAATTTTTGTTGATGCCGAGTGCGTCGTGCCGACGCCCAATGAGGGCATGGAATGGGGCGCGAACACGCCGTTGTCGGCTGATGAAGTGTGCATCGCGTCGGGTCAGACGAATTATCCTGGGCGCATGGGCAGCGAAGAGGCGCAGATCTACTTGGCTAATCCGATGACGGTTGCCGCCTCTTGCCTCGAGGGTCGAATCACGGATCCGCGGAAATATCTTTAAGCGCTTAGAAGCGAGGGAAAAATAATGCCACTGATGCGAGGAAAGGCGTGGATTTTTCGCGGTGTTCTCGATGTCGACTGGGAGATTTGCGTGTTTGAGATATCCCATGAACTTCAGGCCAAGGGCATTTATACTCCGGAAGAAATAGGGAAATATTGCATGACCAAAGTCGACCCGGATTTTCCCAAGAAAGTGCAGAAAGGCGATTTTATCATCGGCGAGTTTATGGGCTTTGGGCATGATCACGATCATGCTTGTTTGTCGATTCTCGGTGCCGGCGTTGGGGCGGTGATTTGCGAAACCTCCGCGCCTTATTTTTTGCGAAACTCCATTGAACGCGGGCTGCCGGTCGTGGAACTGCCTGGCGTCCTCAACGCCGTTAATCAAGGCGATCAGCTCGAGCTCGATCTCGAAAAAGGGCGCCTCGCCAATATTTCGTCCGGCGATGAACTCAAGTTTGAGCCGATGCCGTCTTTTATTCTGGAAAAACTCGCAATCGGCGGCATGGTCCCATGGCTTAAACGCGAAGTCGATGCGGGCCGAATCCCGAGAAGGTTGGCGCAGCAATAAATGGCAAAACATAGGAACACACTCTAGGGGGGTTATATGGAACCAAAACCGTGGTATGTGCCTGGCAAATGGTATACCTCACCGCTCAATTGGGAGCCGGCCGTGCGGGATCAAATGACCGGACTCCCGAAAAAGGTTTTTTTGCGCGACGTTACGATGCGCGAGGGGGAGGAGACGGTCGGCGCGATCATATCCCCGGAGGCGCGGCCCGAGTTGGCGTTAAAGCTTGACGAGCTGGGCATCGGAGCAATCGAGCTTCCTAAGCTGCACTCAACCGAAGCGGTCGCGGAGCTGGTAAAAAGCTTCCGCCGCGCCGGCGTGAAAACCAAGATCGCCTATTTCAGCGCCAAGCTGCGCGGCGATTGGAAGAAGGATATCGACCGCGCGTTGAAGATCGACGCGGACATTTTAGATCTCCATTTTTCCTTTTCGCCGCTGGAGATTTTCTCCGACTTCAAAGAGGGGGTATCGAAAGACGAAATCCTCAGAACCATCGAAGTCGCAGTGCCTTACGCGGTCGAAAGAGCCAGAGAGGTCGCTTTCGGGTGGTCTAAAGCGACGCGGACGAATTTGGCCACGGTCAAGAAAATGTATGGCGAGGCGGCGGCGGCGGGCGCCAGCCACCTCCATATCTACGATAGCCGCGGCAGCGTTTTCCCGACGACGGTTCGGTATTTCGTGCAAGAGCTCAAGAAGGAGGTTGGGGAGCGCGCATCGCTCTCCATCCACTGCCACAACGACTTTGGCCTGGCCACGGCAAATACCCTGGCTGCGGTCGAGGGCGGCGCCGATTGGTGTGAAGTAGCGATTAACGGACTGGGCGATCGGGCGGGGAATGCTTCGCTCGAAGAGGTGGCGGCTTCGCTGCAAATTCTTTTCGGCGTTGACACGGGGCTTAAGCTTGAAAAGCTCTACGCATTGTCCAAGTTCGCCGAAAAAATCACCGGCGTTACCTGCCAGCGTAACAAGGCGATCACCGGCGAGAATGCGTTCTTGGAGGAATCGGCGGCCCATATGCAACAAGTTAGTCAGTCTGAAGAAGACGGTTTGCCCGAGGCCAATGTGCCATTTGTCGGTGAGGTCGTCGGTCAAACGCACCGTTACGTGTGGGGCAGCAGCACCTTCTGGGGTAACGTCTTGGACCTCAAGGTAGAGTCGATGGGACTGCGCCCTTCAGCCGAGCAGATGGAGAAGATCCGCAAGGACCTTTACGCCGAAATATGCAAGAAGCGATTCCTTACCGATCCAGAGGTCGAGGAATTTCTGACGGCGTGGTCCTAGAGGTTTGCTCGGGCGTTGTAATCATGGCAGGAACGCGTGGGTATCACCGGTTCGATGCTGCTGTTCTTATTCCTATCACTGACGCAGCTTTGGGAAGGAGAATTTTGACAATGACCTGTAAAAGATTGCCTGCTTGGCTACTGATGATGGCGGCCGCTTTGTGGCCTTTCACTCCCTCCGCGAGAGCGGCGGTGGCCGACAGCGTCGTCGATGCCGCGAAGAAAGAGGGTGAGATCGTTTTCTACGGGACCATGGAACTCACGACATCGCAGAAACTGGCCGCGCTCTTTACTAAGAAATATCCATTCCTCAAAACCAACATTATCCGTCTCGGTTCCGAACGTCTCGCCGAGCGAGTCACGGTGGAAGCGCAAGCCAAGACCGTCAAGGCCGACGTCATTCATGAATCTGAAATGGACTTTTACGGTCTGCTCAAAAAAGGCTTCATCGAGAGTTATGACTCGCCGCAACGGGCTGCGTTTCGCCCGCAGTACAAGGATGAAAAAAGCTTCTGGACGATTAATTCCGAGACCCTTAACGTGATCGCCTACAACACCAACCTGGTTAAAGGGGCTGACGTTCCCAAGAGTTTTGCTGATCTCTTGGCGCCAAAGTGGAAAGGCAAGATTCTCATCGACGAAAACGAAAGCAAGTGGATGGCGGCGGCCATCGCGGTGTGGGGTGAAGAAAAAACTTTGGACTTTCTTCGCAAACTTGCGGCGCTCGATGTCAAGAATATTGGCGGACACTCGCAAATGCAGACCCTGCTCGCGGCCGGCGACGCGGCGATCGTGGCGATCTCTTTGGTTCACGGGGTCGAGCTGCTCAAAAGACAAGGCGCTCCGGTCGATTGGGTTGCCGTGGACCCGCTGATCAGCCGGCAATTTGCTCTGGCCCTGCTGAAGGGCGCGCCCCATCCCAATGCGGGAAAACTGTACATCGATTTCATGCTTTCCAAGGAAACTCAGCAGGAGCTTGCCAACGGCGGCTATAATTCCGGTCGCAGGGATTTCGAATCGCCAATTCTCAAGCAAATCCCTGCCAACCTAAAAATTTTCCCCGTGCGACCTGAGATGGGCGAACGGTACAACGAGTACTTTAAACTTTATCGAGACGTGATGGGCCTCAAATGAACGAATAAAGCGACAGCGTCGGGAGAGAAAGTCTAATTCGCGCAAACTACGTGCGCTTAGCGATGGCAAACTCGGGTGAGAAAAAACCAATTGCGGAGGTGATTCCATGACCATGAAGTCCAGGTTGCTCAAGATGGCGATGTCGTTCGCTAGCGTTCTTGTTGGTATCTTGTTTTTCTCTCCACCGGCCCAGTCGCAGCCGGCCGGCATCGGCAAGAATTTCGAAGAGATTGTCCGGCTCGCCAACAAAGAGGGCATGCTGCACATCGGCAGCGGCCTGACTTTGGAAGAAGCGCCGCTGGTGCTCAAGGGATTCAATCAGCGCTACCCGAAGATCCGAGTCGAACTGACACCTGTGAGCGGCACGGCGCGGGCGGAGAAACTTTTCAACGAGGTGTTGGCCGGCGTGGTCGAATATGATCTCTACGATGTGCCGGCCGCGATGCAAAGTCGCTTCGTCAAAGGTGGCGTGGTGACGGGACCGATCGAGTGGCGCAAGCTGGTGCCGAACATCGGCGAGCATCACATCAGTCCGGACGGATATTTCAACGCCGCGGGATTTAACCTGCGCATCATCGGCTACAACCCGTCGCAGGTGCCGGCGAACAAAATCCCGAAAGACTGGTCCGATTGTCTCGATCCCCAGTGGAAAGGCAAGATCGCCGTCGACGTTCATCCGCGCTTTTTGAGCGGGCTGTACAAATCCTGGGGCGAGGCGAAGATTCTCGATTATGCGGCGAAGTTCAAAAACAACCAACCGATCTGGAAGCAAGGAATGACCGAAGCGGTGGCGCAAATGGCTGCCGGCGAGTTCCCGATCTTGTGCGGCGCTCATTATGCGACGCTCTTCTCTTTTCTCAAAAGCGATCCCAAGGCGAAGCTGGCGATGGCGTTGCCGAAAGAAGTGCCGGTCAGCCTGGGTGAAATCATGGCGATCCCGAAGGGCGCGCCGCACCCCAACGCCGCGATCCTAATCGCCGGATGGCTGACCTCTCCTGAGGGGCAAAAAGCCTATGACGTTGTCGGCCGCGCTTCGCCGTTCGTTAAAGAGAGTGAGAAGTGGCGCTTGCTGCAGAAATGGGGCTCGAAGACGATCTTCGAGGGCTGGGATCGCCCAGAGTACGAGCCGGGCATCATCAAAAAAATCGCCGGAGTCTGGGGATTTCCAACCGGGAAGTAGGGATTCGGAAATGTTCACCGCGGAGACGCGTCCTTCGACTAAGCTCAGGATGCGCGGCTATGAAGAACTCCGCTCGTGGTGAGCTTGTCGAACCATGCGTACTCCGCGCCTCTGCGGTGAATCATCCTATTTAATAAACCTGCATCGCCGATAAAGGGGTGGATCTATGTTAGACGGAAAATTGCGAATCTCGCCGACCTGTTATCATGTGCTGCATCTCATGCCGGTGATGTCGGCCCATGAGATGAACTTTTTTTACG
The DNA here is from genome assembly GCA_964478485.1 of uncultured Syntrophobacter sp. Classification (GTDB taxonomy): domain Bacteria; phylum Desulfobacterota; class Binatia; order UBA9968; family UBA9968; genus DP-20. The sequence goes on from CAYZJE010000488.1 coordinate 20,668, forward strand.
ATGAAGGTCTCAAGACCGCCGATGGATCGTTAGCTTATCAGGTTCTGCGCGATCCGATGGTGCCCTTCGGACTGGAAAAACTCGGCATTTCCCAGGCGATGAAGGAGAAGTCCGTCGACATCGCTCTTGACGTTCAGTCCCGGACGATCTTTTTTCAACGCGCGCGCGGCGCGGATGTTTACATCATCGCCGGCTGGCGCAATCAACATACCGCTACCTGGATGGGACCGCCGCATATCAAGTCGCTGAAAGACCTCAAGGGCAAGCGCGTCGGCATCAGCGACTTCAACAGCATTCGCCACTGGGGCATCCAGATTCAGCTGCGCAAGGCCGGCTTGGATATCGAACGCGACGTCGAATGGGTGCGCTGCGGCGTGTCGACTCACCTGCTCGTCGACGCGCTCAAAAGCGGCAAGGTCGAATGCGCGCCGATATCGAGCGTATTGGTGGAAACGCTAAAGCAAGACGGTTGCAACGTATTGGTCGTGCCCAAGGAGCAGTATCCGAAAGGACGCCCGGAGCGGATCATCGCGGCGACCGGAAAGATTCTCGAAGAGCGTCCCGATCTGGTCAAGAGTTTTCTCAAAGGGCTGATTCGCTCCTACTGGTTTGTCCGGGACATGCCGAAAAATTTCGAATATCTTTACAACCTCGACAAGCGGCTGCGCTTGACCACGCCAGACCCAGAGGAGCGAATACATAACGCGACTCGCTACACGCCGCTCGGCTTGGAACGGATGCCGTTCCCCCTCGACGGTCTCGCGACCGGTTTCGAGGATATGTTGCGCGAGGAAGAGCTGATCGGCGGCTTGAACTTCAAAGTACCCGCGATCGAGGAAGTATGCGCGCAGGACTTGGTCACCGAGGCATTTAAGGAATTGCGAAGCCGCAACGAATTAGACGCGGAATATCAGCGCGTTCACGCGGTAGCGGAACGTTGCGGTTATTAGCAGAGAGCCGAGACAATGGGTTTTGCGTGGTGTTGGTTAATTTCGCAGGTTATGGGAGTTTGAAAGATAGTCTTGACGTCGTGAGCGATCGGAACTTGTTGAGCCGGATCCGACAGAGCTGAAGATTCTATTCAAAGGAAAAAACTGTCCTTCGAAACCGCGATCGCGGAAGTTCTGACCGAAGGGTTTGATCCCGTTGCCATGAACATGCTACGAATGGGAATCGTTATTCAGGATGTGTCGACAGTGAGAATCAGCAACTTTCCACCGGCGGGTTTCAAGCTTTCGCTAACCGCTTGGTTGCGGTCCGCCGGATTTCGATTAGTCTTGTGGGCTCGTCGTCATCGGCGGATTTTACCCGCACCCCTAGTGGTGCTTACGCTGGTTTTTTTTGAACCATTGTCGACCGGCAATGCCATCCTCGACAGCTTAACCAGTATTGTCGGCGCGGCGATATGCGGTTTCGGACAATCGCTCCGTCTATGGGCATGGGGAAGCAACGCCAATGTGGGAACAACCGGCATACGCGATCGAGGCCCCTATGCGATCATGCGTCATCCGCTGTATGCCGGGAATTTTCTCATCGTGTGCGGAATCGTTGTTAGCTTTAACAATCCTTGGGTCTATGGCTTAACGCTGCTGCCGTTTGCATGTCTATATCACCTCATCGCTCGAAAAGATGAAGCGCATATGCGCTCTCGTGTCGGCGCGGACTATGAGAATTACGCGGTCAGGGTGACGACACGTCTATTGCCCAACCTGAGCAATCTGGGCGGCGCCTTAAGAACGACTCGTCCCTTTAGTTGGAAGCATGGTTGGCGCAAGGAGTTTGATTCTTGTTGCGCTTGGTTGTCAGGATTGGCCGGGCTGGGCATTTACAAAGCAACGTTAACGTATGGCTGGAAGGAAGCTGGGGCGCAAAGTTGGGGTTGGCTGCTGGTACTTGGCATCAGTGTGAGCCTAGTGCTCGTCAAGACCGGGCACAAACAGTTGTCACAAGAAAGTACTAAGATTCCGGCGCGCCCCCCCCTTTCGTCAAGCGATCATCAGTCTTAATCCTTCCATCCACCGTCCGTGTCTACGGCACGAGCGCCTTTTTCAGTGTGGCGACCATCTGGGCCTCGAGTCGATGCCGTTTCCGATCAACGGGCTATCCCAGATGATTCGCGGTGAAACAGTGATCGAGGTGCAACCCTTCCGGAGCAAAGGCATGCCCTTCGGGATGGCAAATAACAAATCTCAAATTCCAGATACGAAATCGGAAATCTGCAATATGAAATTCCGAGCGTCAGCGCGGATAAAGGGTCACACCTCGATCGACACACTGCCATGCGTTCTCGTCGCAGTATGACCAACCAGGCTAGCAACCGGATTCGAAGACCGGCTGCGCGAGGAATAGCTGATCGGCGGCTTAAGCTGCAAAACTCAGGATCAACCCTGACGCCAACCTGACGGAGGCTCGTATGAGAACGCTCTATTCGCCTGGGATGTTTTTTATTGCCCTGCTAGCACAGCTGGTTATTTCTCCGAACCCGGTTTTTCCTCAAGCGCCTTTTTATCAAGGCAAGACAATAAAGATCATCAACAACGATCCCGGCGGCACCGCGGGGTTGCGGGTCAAGGTCGTGATGGCGCACCTGCGCAAGTTTATCCCAGGAAACCCGACTCTCATTATCGAGTTAATCGAAGGCGGCGGCGGGCGCCGGGCGGCCAATCATGTGTTTCAAAACTCCAAGCCGGACGGGCTTACGATCGGCGCGCTGAGTAGTTTGATCATCGGACTGCAGGTGATGAAAGAAACCGGCGTGATGTACGATATCGATAGGTTCATTTATCTCGGCACGCCGGTGAGCGAAAATCACAACGTCATTTACACACGCGGCGAACTTGCTCTCACGACCCTGGAAAAGCTGCGCGCCGCGAGCGGTCTGCGCTTGGGCGCCCAGGAAGTGGGCGCCGCGGCCTATATTTCGGCGCGATTGTTCGCGTATTTTCTCGACATCAAAGCGCCCAAGTTTGTCACCGGCTACAACTCGCTGGAAGCTGACGTGGCGCTGCGCAACGCCGAGATCGACTCGCGATCGAACAACGTCACTTCGGTGTTGAGCCGCAATCCCGATTGGGTGGATAAGGGCGTGATGAACTTTCACGCGATCCTCGCCGTGCCCAAAGACGACAAGCCGGCCCACCCGCGCCTCGCGCAACTGCCGGAGATCGAGAGCTTCGCCAAAACTGACAAAGAAAAAAAGCTGCTGGCGATGTACCGCAGCTTCCGAACTGCGTCGGCGCCATTTGTCTTGCCGCCGGGCACGCCGAAAGACCGCGTGGAAGTGCTGCAAGACGCGATGCGCAAGGTCTTCAAGGATCCCGAGTTCCGCGCCGAGTTCAAGAAGCTCGTCACCGACGACGCTTCGCCGCTGATGCCCGAAGAGCTTGCAAAGGTGATCCAGGAAACGCCTCGCGACCCCGAGATCATCGAGATGCTAAAAAAATTCTCCGGCGTCGATGCGCTGCCGTCGCGCTAAAAGGATCGGCATGACGGAAATCGTCGCCGAGGCGCACGGCGCGAGTAGTTTAAACTGGTTAAATCGTGTCAGGCCAAGGCGAATTGAAATGAGACGATATCAAACAAGCAAAGACAAGTAATTTGTGACACCCTGCCTATGGCACCAGCACGCTCTTCAGCTTCGCGACCATTTGGGCGTCAAGTTTGAATAGCCCAGAGACGATGCCGTCGATGACTTCACCGCCGACGGGCGTGACGGCTAGGTTGGCTTTGTTCATCTCGGCGAGAAAATCAGGATCTTTGAGTGTGGCCAAGAAACTTTTGCCCAGGGTTCGGACGATTTCTTTGTTGGTGGCCGGTGGCAAGAAGTAGAGGTACTGCAAGATCGCCACGTCTTGCACGGCGTACTTGAGTATTTGTTTGGCTTCGTCGGTTTTCGCGTAATCGATGGCCAAGGGCACGTTGGGAAGTTCCGGGTGTCGTTTCGGCGCTACCTGAAGCACGACCGAGACGTCGCCCGATTCAATCGATTTCCGCCACAAAAGTTTTATCCCTTCCCACGCGGCGCAAAAGCCGGCCAGCTCGCCGCCATCGGCGGCCAAGCGAACGTCGGCCGCGCCTTTGTAGCCGTCGATCACTCGGATCGGTAAGTTTGGCAGCGCTGCTTTCACTGCGCGCGCGATGTCGGAGGGGCCGGTGCCGGGTCCAATACCGCCGAGCTTCACCGGCTCCTTGGCGGCTAACCAGCGTTCCATGCTGGTGAAGCCGCTCACTTTAGTCAACGCGCATACCGGATGGAATTCGTTGGGCACGCCGAGGTATTCGAACTTCCGGCTGTCGAACTCGACCCCTCTGGCGCCAAGAATTTGCTGCAGGATGAAACTCCCTTGGTTGTTGCCGATGGTCAGTCCGTCGGGCTTGGCGCGTTGGAACATGAAGTTGGCCTGGATGAAGCCACCGGCGCCGGTCATGTTTTCAACGATGATCGAGGGGTTTCCCGGCACATGTTTGCCGAAGTGGCGCGCGATGACGCGAGTATACGCGTCAAACGTGCCGCCGGGACTGAACGCGACGATGAAGCGGATGGTCTTGCCTTTGTAAAAATCTTGTGCGGACGAGTATGCGGGGGACGACAGGCCAAGCACGCTGACGGCGGTTAACCACAGGGTGAAATTCATCAATGCCTCCTCACATTCCTCTGGCAATATCAGCCGCTAATGTAGCGCACCAGTTGTTCGATAATGAACTGCTGGTCGGAGATGATCGACTTCACGATATCGCCGATCGAGATGAGACCAACGAGTTTTCCGTCTTCGATGACGGGAAGATGACGGGTGCGTTTTTCGGTCATTAGGGCCATGCATTCTTCAATTGGTTGGTCGAGGTGAATATACACGACAGAGCTGATCATGATTTCCTTGACCAGCGTGGTTGGCGAAGTACGGCCCTCAAGTACGACTTTGCGCGCGTATTCGCGCTCGGATATAAGGCCGACGACCTGCGCGCCTTGCGTCACCACCAGGGCGCCGACTTCCTTTTCGGCCATGCGTTGGAGCGCGTCGAACACGGTGGCATCGGGCTCGACGCACCATACATCGGTTCCTTTTACCTTTAGGATGTCTCGGATTGTTTTCATGAGAGACCTCCTGTTGACGCAGTCGGGTCTTTCGACGACTTATACAACTAAATGAGCGCGCTGTGAAACGCTAACGGGCGAATTGGCATGCAGATGTCGTGCCGCTATTTCGTATAATCACCAATCCCTGAAGCCATAACGGCGCCACAGTAACGACAACACGACGCAGACGACCAGATAGAGAAGACCAATCACCGAGACCGCCTCGACCATATCGTTGTCCCAGTATGTCCAGAGCAGCATCGCCAGTACTTCGTTGCCGCGAGTGGTCAAAAACATCGGCACGGTGAGCGAGCGCATCGAATGAATAGCGACCCAAAGTGCCACCGAGGTAATCGCCGGTAACACCAGCGGCAAGGTGACGCGCATGAAGGTGGTGAACCAACTGGCGCCGCTGACGTAAGCCGCTTGTTCGAGCTCTTTATGTACCTGGATGAAGGCGGCGTTTAACGTCCGCACGCTAAACGGCATGTAAGAAATCGTCAAGCCGAAAATAATCGGCCAGAGCGTGCCCCACACCGGCGGTACGTTGACGATGATGAAGAACCACAACAGCGCGACGCCGAGAACGATGCCGGGATAGGCATGGGGCCAGAAGGTCAGCGTGTCGAGCAGCGCTTTCCACTTGAGGCTGAGATTAGAGCGGACGATGAGCCAGGAAGCGATGCTAATCAAGAACACGGTGAGCACCGGAGTCACGACCATGAGAATCAAAGTATTCTTCACACTGTCGAGAAAATTCTCGTTGCCGAAAACCTCGCGGTAGCTTTCCAAATTTACTTTCGACAACATGTCCAACGACGGCGTCTGCCAGGTCGGAAAGAGGGTCGACCAAACCAGAATCAAAAATGGCAAGACCAGGGTGATCAGGAGATAGACCGCCAGCAGGCCCAGGGCGAAATATTTTCCACGGCCGATGGCGAGCAACTTGGGCCGATAGCCCTTGCCGGAAATGGTCGCGTAGCGAAAGCCATGGCGGGTGGCCCGTTGATAGAGGTAAACCAAGCCGACCAGCATGATCAAAAATATTACCGAGTAGGCGCTGGCGACCGTGTGGTTGCCCCACACGCGGAGCGAGAGATACACCTGCGAAGAGAGCACGTGAAAGCCGATCGGCACGCCGATTAGCGCCGGGATTTCAAAAGTCTCGGCGATGCCCATTCCCGTGTAGATCGCGGCTGACAAGATCGCCGGCAACATCATCGGCAAAGTGACGCGCCGGATCGTCGCGAGCCAACCCACGCCGGAAACGGCGGCGGCCTCTTCCAGCGCCGGGTCCATGCTTCTGAGCGCCGAGAGCACGATCAAAAACGAAGATGGCACGCTGCTCAGCGCCTGCAAGATGAACATCGCGGGCAGCGAGAAAATGTTAAACGGTTTAATGCCGAACAAGTCATGGGTCAGTCGATTGAGCAACCCGGCTTCCGGTCCGGCCAGAATGATGTACGAAATGCCCATCAATAAAGACGGCACCGCGGACGGCAGCAAGATCAAGACGAACAAAGTCCCTTTGGCCGGCATGTCGGTCCGCTCGATCAGCCAAGCGAAACCGACCGCGAGTGTCAGCGCTATCGACGTGCAGACGGTGACGAAGACCGCCGTGTTGACGAACAAGGTGTAGGTCGCGGGATTGCTGTAGACAAACGTGTAGTTTCGAAATGTGAATAACCCGGGGTTGGCCGGCGTCGGCAACGCCGTGCGAAAGCTGCTCCAGAGCAGAAAAACGATCGGCGCCAGGACCAGATAAGCGATGACCGCAACGGTGCCGATGAGCACGCAGTTGGTAATGTTGAAACGCGGCAGGAGTTTTCCCGTATAAGTTTCTCTTGCCGCTTGTACCGCTTGCATCGGCTATCTTTCCGGCACGGGAACTCCGAAGAGTTGGAGAATCTGCACGCCGCTTTCGCGCGCTTTGGCTTCGCGCTCTTCATCGGCATATTCAAAAAGTTTCGCGCCATGTTGCTTGAACCAGCGGCCGACGACGTTGGCGTCGTCGTAAGGATTGCCCCGGCCACGATGCTGATAAAATGCTTCCTGCCCGGCGTCCGACGTCAGCCAGTGGAGAAACAATTTTGCCGCATTGGGGTGCGGCGCGTCTTTGAGCAGCGCCACCGGCTTACCTGACTCCACGCCGGCGTAATCCGGCGCGACGGCGATATTCTTCACGCCCTTGGGCAGGTAACGAGCGAAGTACTGGTGCGTGTTCGAGACCGGGTTGGCCCAAACCTCGCCGCGCACCAACATTTCCCAGCCGTCGCCCGAGCCGTTGTACAAGCGCGGCTGCTGCGGCACGATGACCGTCTTGACGTAGCTGATGATTTGTTCTTCGCTCCACTTCGGGTACAGCGCGTCCCAGAAATAGTATTGGCGAATGTTGACGCCGATCTTGCCGCGCAGGCGCGGGTCCTTCAGCTTGGCATAGGTCAGCGGCTGTAAATCTTTCGGGATTAAGTCCGAGCGATAGACCAGCGCGTAGGTGCCGCCGGGCTCCAGCGCCGCAGTCAACGATGAATGAAGGGTCTTTTTCTTGGTCTTCGGAAAAACTTCAAGCCAGTCTTTCCAGGATTGCAGCATACCGCCTTTTTCCAAGTCAAGGAGCGAAGTGTTGATCAGATCAGTGGTGCGCCGGCCGGAGGCGAACTCAGCTCTCAGCCGTTCGAAGCCGACGGCGCCGGCCATCATGGTTTGTTCCACCTTGATGAACGGGTAGACTTCCTTAAACGCGCCGAAGATCGCCTTGGCTTCAGCCGGCCGCCAAGTCGCGATGATGTCAAAAGTGGCGTCCTTCTTGGCCGCTTCGATCAGCGCTTGCTGCTTCGCCGAAAGCGGCGTCTGCGCCGCGTGAATCGGTGCCGGCGCCAGCGTGGCAAATGAGGAACAAACGGCAATTAGAGTCGGTAGCAAGATCCCGTTTAAGTTCATCGCGAAAACCTCCTCAGAAAATTAATAACGGTATCCACGAGGGAGCATGTTAACGTTAGGTTCACCCCTCGTAGGTGCGCTCGTCGATCTTTTGCCCGTTATGCATCAGCGTTAGTTCAATGCGCGCGCCGCGCGCAAAGGTGACAAAGGCGTTGCAATGCTCGCTGGCGCGAGCAACGACTTTTTTCACTTCCTCCGCTGGGCTCGGACTGTCGATGTTGACCAAGAACGTGGCGCGGTCAAAGCCGCCTTTGCGCGGCGAGTCAGGCCGCGCCACATAGCCGGAAATCTCGCATTCGAGATTGTCCAGCTTGACGTCGGCTAACGCGGCGCTTTTGACGCACCACACTTGGTGACACATCATGATGCCAGCCAAGAAGTATCGTAACGGCGCCGGCCCGGCATCGGTGCCGCCGGAAGACTCCCGCTCGTCGGAAATAAAAACATGGCCTTCAACGCTAGCGCGAAACTGCAAATCGTGCAGCGCTTTGGATTTCACCGTCGTCACCGGCCGCTCGGGTCCCGGTGTTCTTTGGCCGCGCTCTTCGAGCTGCTTCTGGACCAGCTGTTTCATTTTAGGGTCAATGTGTAACATGTTGTTCCTCCTATGGCTCATGCCTCGGTTGAATTTGACTCTTTGGCCGCGAACACGCGCTGGCGTCGAGCGCCGACACGGCAAGGCTCAAACTTTGATCTCGCCGTTCTCGCAGACGACGATGTTGTCGTCGACGATGACGGTCACTCGAGCGATAATTCCTTCTAATCTGAGAGTGCTGAACACACGCTTGCTCGGGTCATCGGTAAAGGTGTAACGGTCCGGCCCGGTGCCGATGCCGAAGTGCATGGACCCGTAGCATTTTTTGTCGCTGCGCATGATGCCGGCGCGGGGCGGACACTTTTTGTTGGTTCCCAGTCCCATCTCGCCGCCCACGGAGTAGGAATCCTCGTCGCCGTTCTTTTCCAAATAGGTCTTAATCTGCTGCGCTTCGAGGCCGCCGGTGATGGCGACGACACGGCCGTCTTTGATGGTAAGCTTCACCGGATCTTTCCAAATGCCGGCGGGATAGTGGGCCGTGGTGTCCCAGACCACCGTGCCATTCCCCGTACCTGGAAGCGGCTCGATGTGAATCTCGCCGAAAGGCCAGGTGCCGCCGCCGAGATGTTGACCGTCGCGTTGAAAGGGCAGCTTGGCGGCGCGGTTGAAATGAAAATCTTTGGGATAGCCGGAAATATCCGCGGTATAATCGGTGCCATATTCCGACAGCAGGCGGACTTTTTTACCGCGATCGTAGATGGCGCCAATTCTTTTGTGCAACTCGACCATCTCCTTGATATCGTCCCACGTCGCCGTGCCACCGCCTTCGGTGAGAATCTCGACGGTGTTTTCTTCCATCAGCCAGATGGGAATCCGCCCTGCTTTGCGAATCGAGCGCAGGCCCGGCGTGCCGCTATTCATGCAAGTCGTCGTCAGCGCCGCGACGGCGTTGCAGGCTTTCGCTGCTTCAATCGCTGCGGGATGCGGATCGCAGCAATGGTACGGCAGCCGCGGAAACATGCAGAGCGCGGGCGAGCCACCTTTTGAGTTCACCACCGCCATGAACGTCTGCCAAACCAATGGATCCATGGCATCGTCCGTCATCACGAGAACCTTGTCGCCTTCCTGAATCTGCTGCAGCGGCGTCTGCAGATGCTTCATCAGCCCAATGATTTTTGTCGGCGGTATACCGTATCTTTCAGTCATGACCATAAAACACCTCCTAGTTTCGATTGCGAATTGTTTAATTGTTTAAACCTCAAAAGTAACTTCTCGCTTGGCCACCATCATGGGTGCTGCGCGGCCGCTTGGAGATCCTTGGCGGCTTTCTTAATCGCTTCGACGATGTTGTGATAGCCGGTGCAGCGGCATAGATTGCCGGCGATCGCATGCTTGATCTCGGCTTCGCTTGGATCGGGATTCTTCAGAAGAAAGCCGCAAGCGGCCATGATCATACCCGGCGTGCAGTAGCCGCACTCCACCGCATCGGCGTCCCAAAACGCTTGCTGCAGCGCATGCAGTCGGCCGTTCTGTGCCAGCCCCTCGATGGTTACCACTTCGGTGCCATTGGTTTGCACCGCGAACACCATACAGGACTTCACCTGCCGTCCTTGCCACAAGACGGTGCAGGCGCCGCATTTGCCGACCACACAGCCGATATGGCCGCCGGTCAAGCCCAAGGTGTCGCGCAGCATGTGGATGAGTAAAGTTCTTGGCTCGACTGCTACCTGCCGTTCCACACCATTTATTGTTACGCTGATTTCCTGTTGCACCTGCGATTCTCCCTGTGTCTATTGAGAAAATATAATTTTCGCCATTTTGCCTGGTCAACCTGGCGAGCCGCGTCGCTGATTCTTAGCGCCAGCGCTGGCTCGCCGTTCCTTACAATGGCCGCTCGATCAGTTGCTCCAGTGCGCGGCGGAAAATCACCTCAAGAACCTCTTTTTTGTACTCGGACGAGCCGCGCAAATCACCGATCGGGCTAGCGATCTCTTGGATCGCTTTGCCGGCGCGCGCGATCAATTCAGCAGAAAGCTTCTGCCCTTTGAGCAGCGCCTCGACTGAAACGGCTTTCATCGGGCATTCACCGGCGCCGCCTAGACCGATGCCGATATCGCGGCAGACGCCGTCGCTATCGATGTCCGCCTGCACCGCTACGCTCGCCACCGCGAAATCGCCGGCGATGCGTTCGAGTTTGATGTACTTGCCCAAAGCCGGCTGGCGCGGGATAGGAATCGCGATTTCCTTGACCAGCTCGTTGCTCTCGATCGCGGTGCTGTAAGCGAAAGTGAAAAAATCCCTCGCTTTGATTTCTCGCTCGCCGTCGGGGCCCAGACAAATGACTCTGGCATCGAGCGCCAGGACCACCGGCCCCCAATCGCCCGCTGGGTCGGCTTCAACGATCGCGCCGCCGATGGTTCCCAAGTTACGCACTTGATAATCGCCGAGCAAACGCACGGCTTC
>CAYZJE010000489.1:0-8751 GCA_964478485.1 uncultured Syntrophobacter sp.
CGACTCGGGTGAGCCGCCTTGTCGGTCTCAACCCAAGGGTTAGGCGCGCGATGCGTTTGCGTCTCTCCTCGCTCCCGCTAGTCTAGTCCCGCCTGAGCGTACTTCGGCCTGAACGACGGCCGCGCCAAGAAGGCGATGAAGACCCGCGCCGCCCCAGGCACGGCGCTCCTAGCCGCCAGGCCGGCCGACAACGTCATAAATTTTTGTAAATCCTTTGGGAGTGGCCCCGCCACCCTGACCCCCTCAACCAGGATGTCATTGCTGATCCCTTGCACGCTGAGCTGGGCCTTGCCCTTCGCCACCGCCTCGGAGCTGGCGGTGCCGCCGTTCGACAGCAGTGTCTTTCCTTTCACCGCGTCGGCGATCCCTAGGCGCTGGAGAACGCCTGCGAAGTGAGCTCCTCCACGGGTCCTGTCCGGGTTACCATAAACTATGGACGTTGCCGACAAGAGCGTCTGCCTCAAAGCTTGCGGCGTGGAGATGTCGGGCAGCGGCGCGCCCCGCCGCACTACCACGCCCATCCCGAACCGGGCGATGTCGGTCCGCGTGCCGGTGGCCACGACACCCTGCCCCACCAGCTCGTCGATTTCGTAATCGTTCAGGATAATGACATCCACGGGCTCACCCGCCGCGAGCCTCTGACGTATGACTCCCGACGTCGTGAACGTCAGCGTTACGGTGTGCCCTGTTTCCTGCCGGAAAAGTTCGGCCAGGTCGGTCACGACCACCTGCACCGGGAACACGCTCAGCACCTTGATCTCGGTGTCCACCATCCTGCACCTTCCTCGCGCCCGCTATCCCAGCCGCATCACGATGGCGCCTAACGATCAGGGTGAGCGACCGCCGCCGACAGCGGGCTCACGCAAGGGTAAACGTCCATATTCATCCCGCAACTCTGAAACCGAGGCGTGGGGCGGCGGGTCGTCTCGACCCGTTGGTTATGCCCCTGTGGATGGATCAATCGCTCGGATCCCATGTCAAAAACGCCTGGAACATTTTTAGCCACGACCGTGCCTCTGCTGGAGAGTCAAACGTCAGTCCGTCTAGAGTTTCGGCAAAGAATCTCTGAATCTCATCGTCGCTGCGGTCGAGTAACGCCTCGATCTGGGGAATTAGACCTTGTGCGGCTTCACGGCGTGTGATCGGGTCAACCAGCCACCGTAGATTCTCAACCTCGGAATCTGACATGCTGGACAAAACGTCCGGAAATTCTGATTCGAGAAATTGTCGGAACCTCAACCCGTCTGACTCTGAGTTACGGGAGCGCTTCATAAGGCATAACGTTACGCTCAGCCGCGCCTATGCGTCGGTCTGAAGCGCCAAGTTAGACAATGATGATACAACCTCCAAGACACTCAACTGCTACTTGACCACCAAGTTGGTGCCAGGAACTCACACGTGGAGCGCCATACCGGAGTTCACGTTATCCGAAACCCGCCGTCTACGACGATTGTTTGCCCGGTGAGGTAGTCGCTTGCTGGCGCGGCAAGAAAGACCGCAGGTCCAACAAGGTCGACTGGGTAACCGCGTCGGCCCATCGGCACACGGCTGTGGAATGAAGCCGAGAAAGTGGGGTCATCGAAGAGCGGCTTAGTCATCTCCGTTTCAATATACCCAGGAGCGAGGCAATTCACGCAGATGCCTTCTGCTGCCCACTCTACGGCCAGGGTACGCGTTACTCCGGACACGCCGCTCTTGCTCGCCGTATAAGGCGCGCGGCGGCGAGAGCCCATCTCTCCGGCGATGCTGCCGATGTTAATGACCTTGCCCTTTCCTCGATTATGCTCGGGCGCGAAGCGACGGGTCTCGATCCAGTATCGGCCGACGGCCTGCGCGGTGAAGAACAGACCCTTCAGATTCAGATCGAGTACGGTGTCCCAATCCTCTTCGGTGATCTCCGTTGAGGGAGCGCGACGGTTGACGCCCGCCACGTTCACCAGAATATCGATCTGTCCCATGCGGACGAGCACATCCCGCACCAGCGCTTGGATTTCCGCCACATGTGCCACGTCGGCGGGGAATGCTTCTACACGCGCGCCTAGGGCACGGATCTCTTCGGCAGTCTGGAGAAGGTCTTCCTGGGTACGACTGGAGAGTGCAATGCTCGCACCCGCTTCTGCGAGTCCCTGAGCGATCGCCCGGCCTATGCCTCGAGAAGCACCGACAACGAGCGCCGCTCGGTCAGAGATACCAAACAGAGAAGAAGCCATAAATTCACCGACCTTTCAAATTCGCCGATCAAATGTCCATTGCGGCTGCTCCGACAGTTGTCACGCTTTCAGTTTTGCGGCAAAGCACGCGGGGGCATCGGCAAAGCGAGGAATAAAATCATAATTATTTACCACAGATCCGGCGCGTCTAGGCCCCTAAAAATTTGCTGATCGATTTTGCATCACCGATCAGGCGCATTTCTCAAGAGCGATCAATTCGCAAACGAGCGCGCTTCGGCATGGAGAAGGCCGGCAACCCCGCTTCTCGCCACGAGGTCAATGCAGCGTCCATCTTTTCCTTTGCCGGAAGAGAAAACGGTCCCGCGTCGATCGTCTCAGTAGCATCGATTACAATCTTGCTGCCCGGGTCGCTTCTTCCGTCCTTAACGCGAATCGACGGATCCATTCCCATCGGAAAAAACACATCTTCGATGATTTCCGTATCTCGCGACGGGTCAAACCGCGAATTCATCGCCCATTCGACGTGACTTGAATCGCGAATATCGACGTCGGGGTCTACGATTGTGATCCGTTTCAACGGCGTGCAGTCTGCCACCATACGACCGACCTTCTTAGCGTGACCCGGGTAGCGTGGCGTCATGGCAATGATCGCGTGCGCCATCAGGCCGCCGAAGGTTTGATCGATGTAAACGTCTTGAACAGTATATTCACCAAGATCGTGTCGAAGCATTTTTTGGACAACGCCGGCATTGGTCAAGCTCTGCACAATTGTGCTCTCGCTCGGCGGCATTTGGCTCGTCATCGCACAGTAGATAGGGTTTTTTCTGTGCGTGATAGCGGTAATATGAGCAACGGGCTTCTGTGCAACTGGTCCCATGTAGCCAGCGAATTCACCGAACGGTCCTTCAACATCGGTTTCTCCAGGATATATCTCCCCCTCTATGACGATTTCCGCATCGGCAGGAACGAGCAATTCAATACTCCTTGCCTTGACCATCTTCACGGGTTTTCCCAAAACCCCGCCCGCAACATCCACCTCGTCGCTCCCCCACGGCAGATTGGCCGTCGCCGCATATTGAACGATCGGATGGGCGCCAATAACCCAAGCGATCGGCGCACGCATACCCTGCTCGGTCCAGGTGCAGGTATTGAGAAAACCCTGGCGACCTGGATTTAAGTTACTAACAACGCTGGTCGCATCGCGTACCCGCGTTCGGTAGAAGCCGACATTTTGCCGCCGAGTGTGGGCATTACTCGTTACCACGGTTGTCGTGATGTATGGTCCGATGTCTTTGCCTGGGGTCCACGTCGGAATCGGGAAACGATCCAGCCGCGCCTCGCGATCAAGCAAAACTGTTTCCTGGCATGCTCCCTCTTCCACTGTAAGCGGTGCGATCGGATTAAGTAGTGCTCTTTCCCAGGTTGCATTTATTTCATTTGGGGCAACCCCAACGATTTGCGCGTAGACTTCGGTTGACACACCCAAAGCGCCGATCACCACTGGAATATCGTGCCCTGCGACATTTTCGAACCAAAGGCCCTTGCGGTCTGGTTCGGCAACCGCCTGAAACATCCACTTCACAAGACAGGCAACTTCCCAACTGATGTCCACTGACTTGGAGACGCGAAGTAGCTTTCCGCGTTGCTCAAGATTGAGGAGCACGTCACGGAGCGTTTCACAGATCATATTCGCAGATAACCTTTCCGGCTGATCAGGAGACTGCTGCAACTAACAAGTACAAGAATTCGTAAGCCTGCGTTTCATGGTTCGAGCTTGAACACCGTGCGCACGAAATCCTTAACCGCCTTGCGTGTCGCATTCGCCGCCGGCTCGTTGTAGCCGGTGTGAGCATCGGTCTGCAGGCAAGGATCCTTCCAGGTGAACCGCTGACCGGATTCGGCATTGATGAGCGTACCAAGCGGCTCTTCCTTAAGTTTGCATGCGCGAAAGCTTTGGACACCCTTCGATACCGATGGCGTCTTGTTGCCGAGCGGATTGTCATACCCATGATGCGCGCCGGGGTACTCAGTCAGCAGAACATCGCGTCCGGCAGCGCGCAGGCGTTCGAAATACGCGCGGCACGGCGCCACCGGAGTGTAATCGTCGGCCGCCCCATGGAACTGTCGGATAGGCGCGGCGCTTAGGTCGGTGTCGCTGATGAACGTTATGTCGCAACCAGCATAGAGGGGAATGTAGGCCGCGAAGGCGGCGCGCGGATTCCACATCTGCTGGAACCGCTTTAGGCTCGAATAGAGCGCCGAAAAACCGCCGAATGAAAATCCCATCAGCACGATCCGGGCCGGATCGACGCGGGGGTGGTTGGCGAGTACGTCGAAGGCGCGGTAGGCGTCGAGAATCACGTCGAAAGGGCCGAACACCGCTCGGTTCAACGAAATTCTGGTCAGCCCGCGCCCCGAGAAGCTGTCGACGAGGAATGACGCGATCCCCATTTCGTTGAAATGCTTTGACCAAAGCTCGTGGCCGGCATTGGAGCCGCCTGAGCCATGTTGGAGAATAACGGCTGGCAACCGGCCGGCAGCACCTTGAGGAAATCGCAACTGGCCGGCGATCGTGACCGGCTTGCCGTTCTTGTCCCCGGTCAGGAACTGCTGATAGGTGAGCGTGAGCGTTTCAATGGGCCGCAGCTCCGTTCGCGCCGCCAAATCCTTCAGGCTCGGATCGGCTATCGCCGACTGAGCCCATGCAAAGCTGACCACCATACAAACTACTCGCAGAGCGCGTGTCATTTGTCCCTCCCTGTCGCTCGGCATAAGAAAAGGGAACCGGCCCTTAAGTGATTCTTGGTGCGAAGAGTAGTCCCTGTTGAAATATCATGTCAACCTGATCTCCGGAGAGATAAGGCACGAGGAAATCAGGATCAGAGTCCCTCTTGCTTATGCTCGATGGAATAACAGCCTCATCGTACGGGATGGAAATATTTCGAATAAAATTGTTCACTGACCCCGTTTTCCTTTGCAACCTCTTACTGCCTAACGCCGCGCATCAGGGGCCGAGCGAGCGGGCGAAGCCCGCTTGCGAAGGTCCCGCTGCATGCGCTTGGTTAGGCCCCAGTTGGGCTAGGCGACAGATTTTGGGCTTCCGGTTTTGCGCTTGGCGCGATGCTGGGCGACAAGCAAGCTTTGACAAGCTTGCACAGCTCATAGCGGCAGTCACCATCACGGAGTGGCAGGCTCCATGCCCTTCGCCTTGATCACGGCTGCCGCCTCCGGCGTGCGCAGGAAATCAACTAGCGCCTTCGATGCCTCGGCATTCTTGGTGCCACCCATGATGGCCGCTGAAAAGACGATGGTGTCCTGAAGATCACCCGGCAACGGGCCAACAAGCTCGATGCAGCGACCGAAATAAGTTCCTGGATTTGATGCACGCCGATCTCGGCCTCGCCGTTTGCAACCAAAACTCCAACCGAGCCGGCCTTGGGGTGGAACACCGTCTTCGGTTTCATCTCGTCGGCGATCCCCAAGCGATCAAGCACCTTGGCAAAATGGATGCCGCTTACGCCGCCGCCCGCCGGATCGAGATAGGTAATCGACTTCGCGGCGAGCAGCGTGCGCTTCAAGGCGTCTGGCGACGAGATGTCGGGCTTGGGCGCACCCTTGCGAACGGCCACGCCGATGCCGGAGCGGGCGATGACAGTCACGTTGCCCGCGACAGCCGCGCCGTCCTTCACGAAGCCTCGATACCCTGCCGGGGAATGATGATCACATCGGCAGTTTCGCCGCTCTGGATGCGTTTGACAATCGCGCCTAGGTTGCCCTCCGTGATCGCGAGCTTGTGTCCGGTTGCACGCTCGAACTTCGGCCCGAGGTCTCCCATGACCGGCCGAAACCCGGCGGCGCTCATGACCTTGATTTCAGCGGCCTCCACCGGGAGGCTGACTACGAGCAGAGACATGAACCCGATATTTGCCGCTACGACAAGTGAACTTATCTTCATTGCATGCTCCTGTCAGATGGACCTTCGGGGCCTAACTATTAAGTGAGCGATTTAGACCGCGCCGGCTCCCGCCGCCTATTCCGATCTGCTCTGTAAGAGTCGAAACATGGCATCGTGAACTGTATCGCTTACCTCCACCTTGAAAGTCAAGTTGTTTTGTTCCGACAATTGCCGCCAGTTCCGCGGCCTATCCCACTATCGGCCCGCAGCCTATCCCGGGGACGATTTCCTCATGTCAAATCTTCAAAAGCCGGTCTGCCGGACTTTGAACACCCCTGCCACCGCGATTCAAAACATGCGTGTAGACCTGTCCTGAGCGAAGTCGAAGGATCATCGTCGTGCTGACATCACGGTGCCCCAGCAACTCCTGTACGGTCCGGATATCGTAGCCGTCTTCGAGCAGATGCGTAGCGAAAGAATGACGTAATGAATGACATGTCGCCGGCTTTGCTATCCCCGCGTTGCGAACCGCCTCGCGCACTGCTTTTTGTAGCACTGATTCGTGAAGATGATGCCTGTACTGTCGTCCGGTTTCGCGGTCAACGTAGTATCTCGTCGCGGGAAAAACCCATTGCCATGCCCACTCTCGGCCAGCGTTGGGATATTTCCGATCCAGCGCGTTGGGCAACACAACTCGCCCTAAATTCTTCTCGACATCAACCTGGTGTTGTCGTTTGCCATCGTCGAGGTGTTTAACGAGCAACTCCTTGACCGCCGCGGGAAGCATCGTGTAACGATCCTTATCTCCCTTTCCAGCGCGTACGACGATCTGATTTTGTGAGAAATCAATATCTTTTACTCTGAGCCGACAACATTCCATGAGCCGAAGTCCTGCGCCGTAAAGCAACGTCGCCATAAGTTTTTCGGTGCCATTAAGATGACTGAGCAGGGCTTGAATCTCCCCACGGGTTAGCACGACTGGCAACCGAGGAGCTTTCTTGGCGCGCACCACGCCATTCACATAGCCGATCTCTTTGCCTAAGACTTGGTGATAAAGAAACAGCAGCGCGTTCAATGCCTGGTTCTGCGTGGAGGCGCTCACATGCAATTCGCTGGCGAGGCTTGAAAGAAATTGCACGATTTCTTTTTCGGCCATCTCGGCCGGATGCCGTTTATTATGGAAAAAGATGAACCGCTTAATCCAGTGGACGTAGCTCTCTTCAGTCTTGGGACTGTAATGCCGCATGCGAATCGCTTGGCGGACCTGATCGAGCAGCTTGGGTTTCGACGCGCTTGGCAGCGTCTGAACCCCGGCTTTAACTTTCACCCCGCCATCGATTACCGCAAGCGTGCGGTTCATTGGCCTGCGCATGTTGGCTGTATCCATTAGACTACCTCCTTGGTTAGGTGGCATGGTAAACGGTTTGGTGTATACTCGTCACAGAGCCAGCCCGGAGGGTCAATGTCAGAACTCGATGTGGCCAAGGAGCAGATTACATACCTCAAGTTTTGGCTCGGGATCTTGGTCGTCACGGATATCAGTTTGTTCGGTTGGCTGCTCTCCAACGTTGGAGGCGCATATTGGCCCCTGGTATTAGGCGGTTGTTTCGCAGTTGTGGCGATTACCGTGGGGATCGTGCTGCTGCACCGCCGTATTGAGCGACACATCGAAAAATTACGGGAGCTTTAGCTATGGAAATCATCGTCGCTGTTTTGCTGGTCGCTGTCTCCTTGGTGTTGCTAGCGGTCGCGGTGGACGCGACGCGAGACCCCAAGTAAGAGAGTTAAACCCCTAACCATTAAGGATTGGGACAACGCGGCGTACCGCGCCTCTCACCCAAAACGTTATGCGCAGGGGAAAAGTCGCGGCGATTTTGCTCGCACCTAAAAATGGAGAAAATTGGGAACGCTTGATTTTGGCCCACTCCCGACGTTTTCAGTCCTTGCTTGAAAAGTCCCGGCGTAGCGTCAAGGCCGGCAAAGGCGTTTCGCACGACGAGTTTTGGAAAACCGTCGTACGACGTCAAAGAGCCAAAACCGCTTCGTAGTCCAAACACCGGTGACGAACACGCGAGCCTGCGTAGCGAGCGGTTATCAGAAAATAAATCACCGGCGTTCCTCAATGACAATTTGTGAAACGGGTTTACCTTTTACGGTCACCCGCCGTGAGGCTCCCTTCGGCTTGCCCCCCTTCCACGATCCGATTCCTTTGCGACTCAATACCTCGGCGATTTGAGCGCCCGAATTTTGCTTGGAAGGAACCAACATCGCGATCGACTCCCCTCGCTCCGTGATCTCGACCGGCCGCCCTTGTTTCACTCCACGAAGATAATGGCTTAGCTTATTCTTCAATTCTCTAACACCTACGGTAATCATAACATTCTCCTTGTAGCGTCATTATACAAATGACGTAGCTACATAGCAAAGCCCTACCCGCTGCGGTGATTCAGCCCAAAGAGCCTTATCCCGCCTGAAGAAACGTCGGCTTCGATCGAAACTTGCTGCGGATGCTCCTCTCCTGCTCTCTTGGGAGTTACGGGTCGAACCATGCTATGTCTCAGTGCTTGCAAAGTTTTCTTCCTAGAGGATAGTGTTGTCCAGCATTAGCGTGTCATTTTCGCTGGCAAAATTACCCCCGTAAGCTTCACTCTCTTCCCGCAGTGTATAGGTCCCGTCTAACTGCAC
>CAYZJE010000490.1:0-21138 GCA_964478485.1 uncultured Syntrophobacter sp.
TGCGTGCGGAATCTGCATGAGAATGCCCGCGCCATCGCCGGTATTCTCTTCGCAGCCGCAAGCGCCACGGTGATCTAAATTTTGCAGCACCGTCAACGCCTGCTCGACTATTTCATGGGACTGCACGCCTTTGATATTGACCACAAACCCGACGCCGCAGGCGTCGTGCTCGAAGCGCGGATCGTACAGACCTTGTTTCTTCGGCCAACCAGGCTGATTCATTGGACTACCCTTCATTGATTATTTACGAAACCAACCACTTCTCATTAAACGAAGCCACTTCGCGGGCGGGGATTTAACCCCGCCGCTAATTAAAATATCGCAAAGGGGATGCTCGCCCCCTTTGGAAACCCCATTTAGTTGTGCCCGCCTCAAGAGGCGGGGTTAACATAGAATCTAGCAGATCACAGTGTTGCAAACTCCCGAAGAAATGTGACCGGATGGCCATATGCCCCGCGCTACTTCTTCTTCCCGTTGGCAACCTCCGCCAAACCCGCGTCTAACTCCAGCGCCTGGCCTTCCTTCGCCGTGGACAGGACGATTTTTGTAACCGTCCGGGTCACTCCCTCCACCGAACGTATCTGACCGAGCAGCTTTTCCAAACTACCGGTATTAGCCGATTTTACTTTCAGAATAAAACTCTCATCTCCGGTGACGTGATGGCATTCGAGCACATCCCGATACCGTAACATTTCACTGGCAAACTGATCGATATTCCGTTGATTACCGATAGAAACGCCGATAAAGGCGGTAATATCTTTACCAACCTTCTTGCTGTCGACAATCGCCTGGTAACCTTTGATCACCCCGCTCGCTTCAAGTTTCTTTACACGCTCCATAACCGCCGGCGCCGACAACTCCACCTCGTCGGCAATCTCAGCGAGGCGGGTCCGACCGTTATTTTGAAGAATATAAAGAATTTTTAAATCAGTTTGGTCTATCAAGTTAATAAAATTAAGCTGATGGCACAGTTTAGCTAATCTTCTTATGTCAGCGTCAAAAACTATTGTCAATAGCTGTCGGGCGGCTAATCCCAAAAATTTGATGAATGAACGGGATTTTTAGCGAACAATTAGGTAAGCGAGAGTTGGCGTATGACGCATCCAACTTCCCTGGGGACAGGGAATGAAACTGATGCTGCTGAAAAAGCCCTAGGAATGCTTTGACAGGCTCATACTTCGTCAAGCTCAGTAGAACGGAAATTTCCTAATGTTATCAACCCTCTCCCCGTTCGTCCTGAGGCTCTCGAAGGATGAACGGAGGGTTTTCGTCAGAATCGAAACTGGCTATCAGCAGGCAACGGGTCTGTCGTGGAACGCTTTAAGCTTTGGCGTAATTATCCGGTCCAACCGAGGCGGGCGTGTACTTGAATGAAATTTCCTCGAGAATGGAGTTTACATGAGCGGCAGTTCTGTCGCCGCCCGGACCCCGGCGGCTAACGAATCTGTCGCCCAAGGGCATTGAATCGCGATCTTCGGATGAGCCGCGAGCAGCTTATCGAGGAGGAGCCGGGCGCGATCGTCGGTTGCCTCCACTTTCACCGCCTCCGCGAGCGCCCAGGTAGCACCAATCAGGTCGGCCTGGCCTTGTAAGCTGACGCCGAGATTGCGGTAGCCGCTCGCGCGTGCCCAATCCATCTCAATCGCGGTGCGACAATACTTCTCGCCTTCGACGAAGCGCCCTAAGCTATTCAGACAGTAGCCGATATTGTTGTGTAACACATAACCGACCTTGCGTTTCTTCGGCGCAAGCTCCAGTGCCGCAGTGAAATGCTTAAGCGCATGGTCCAGTCTTTTTTCATCTGTGGCGATCTGTCCCAAGGCAAGGTGGCAGTGTGCTGATTGCTCAGGGTTCTTGTTCAGCTGGATATATTCCTCGAGCAAGTGAGTCGCCGATTCGATCTTGTTGATACCTCGATAAAAACCGACGACGAACAGCATCCAACGAAAATAATCTTCGTCGGTCTTACTGTTTTTGAGTCTCTCTAAGAGCAGCCCTTCGGTGTCCTGAGTCGGTTCCGGCAAGGCTAACGCAGTGGGCTTTTTTTCAGTGTTATTCATGGAAAGGCACATAGAGCAAGGGCAATACCAAGTCACAATTAGATGCGGAACTACCAAGTTTGGACGGTAAAGCAAACGATTCATCTGTTTCGCTAGTGCCCAAATGGGAGAACAGCCCCAACAATAAAAAAACGAGGCGTACGGGCCCGACAGCCGGCAAAGACAATCGCCAATAGGACATTTTTCATGAAATGATGGCAAGGGCAATCAGTCTAGGCGTTACCCATGCGCGCTACGGTGAGTTGACTTGTAAATGACCTTTACAGATTAAGTTTTTGAAGCCAGGGCTTAAACCCCGGTCCGGGCCGACACGCCCCACGATAGATCAAAGAAAGACTCTGATCTCATATGAAAAGAAGTTGGTGGGCCCACCTGGACTCGAACTACTCCGGGAAAAAAATAAGTGGACTCGGAAAACACTCGAAGTTATTGAGAGAAAAAGAGAAAAGCTTAATGCGGTGGGTAAACATGCAACCCGAAAGGTCCCGGTTATACCCCATCAATACCCGCAAAAACCGGAACGGTTCCGGTTACTGGGATTGGAAAATTCCGATGGGGGTAGCCCCCCTTTTTTAGAAATGGCATCGCGCGTCAGAGGATTGTTAGCAAAGTTGAAAACATTTTGAAAAGTATTGAACCGAAGTAAACGAAAATGAACCACACATCGACACTCACGCGACGCCAAAAGCGACTCCTGCCGCTTCTGGTGTCCTTGCCCTCGGAGCAAGCGGCTTGTGATGCAGCTAATATCAGCAGATCGACTTTGCACCTATGGAAACAGCAGGAACCCTTCATGGACGCGTTACAAGCGGCACAAGACGAGGCTTTCGCCGAAAGCCTTAGCAAGGTGAAGGTCAACGCCACGGCGGCGGTAGACACTCTGCTGGAGCTTATGGCGGCCGGCAAACAAGACGTTCGGACGCGGTGCGCGGCGCTGATTCTTGAGCACGGGATTAAAATCCGCCAAGTGGAAGAGCTGGAGAAACGCCTCGCCACGTTAGAACAGGCGATAGGCCAAGGGAGATGACAAAATGAGCACGGAGAATCAACGCCGGGTGAATTCAATGGAGCAGCGAGTGTCGGTGCGACAAATCCATGCAGCACGCACCCGTCCATCTTGGTGCTGGATGATCCAACCGAGCTCGACGCGGCGGTTGCGGCATCGGCGAATTGCCCTGTGTGCCGCGGAAGTCAAATCGTGGTCGCGATTCCAAATTTCGCCCGTTTACTCCGCGATCGGGAAGGACGGTAGGTATGTCGAATGAAATGCAACGCCGGCTGAAGGTGCTGAAAAAAAAGATCACGGTCGCTACTCCGTGCCGGCATCCCCTGCCGATTGTTCACAGTGACGAAGAGGCTGATGAGATGCTCGCGATTTTGGATGCATGCCCGCGATGCTCTCAACCGAGAGTTGGGCCGCGCATTTTGATTATCAGGCTGGCGCAGATTCCGGCAACGATGCCGCTGCCCGAAAAGGTCATTGAAAGCGGAGCGACGGAGAAATAAGCATCGTCGATTGGCAGCGGCGGTCAGGACAATGGGAGTCCATGTGGACGAACGGGCGCGCGGATGTCTGTCGCAGTGAAGCGCAGACAGTCTTCCGCGCATGGGCGGGTAGGAGATCAATAAATAGTCGTGGCGCTGAAGTAGAGCGAGGCGAAGTCCGCGAGTGGAGAGTAACGCAAGCGCGGCGGCTCACCGCCGTTGACCATGATTTGGCGCGAGCGTTCCGAGGGCGCGCAGAAACGTCAAGGGTACGGCAGAGACCTCCGAGGAGCGGCCTCCGAGCGAGCGCCAGCGAACCGGCCCGCGGCGCCCGCATGGCTGATTGCGGTGGGGCGGTGTTGGTGATGGTGGTGTGGCGGTCCTGAGCGAGCGCTCGGCGCGGCCTTAGCGAGCGGTCCGGATGGAGCGGGAGACCTAGCGACGCGGGCGGTTGGGTGTCTGTGTAAGGGTGGCAGTGGTAAAGAGCCCTCGTCTCGCCCTTGAGCGTCTCCAGTGTAATCACTCGGCAACCTTATTCGCCCGAAGGGTACGGGGAAAGAGTGGGAGGCTAGAGGTCTGGAGAGCGCCGGGCGAGAAGGGGGCGGCGTCGCGACGGGCTCAACGGCGGGGCGGGTGTTGCGTTGTGGTGGGCGGGAATCGTGTTTGATCTTATCGCCGGCAAGCCTGTGGTGACCCCCTGGATTTCTTTTGAGGGTTGTAAGACTTGGGCGAAAATTTTGTATAAGCGACTTGGAAAGCAGGTTCATTTACTTATGACCCGAACAAGAATCAGACAGGACTACGTGAAATCGTTTACCTTACTCCTCGGATTGCTGCTCGGAGTCATCGTAGTCTTACATCAGTGGTTCCCGGCCGACGCGCAGGCACAAACTAGGAAAGAAACACAGTTCGGAGACGCATTTAACAACCTTGACGTAGACGCTGTTCGACAAGCGTTAAAAGCCGGAGCTGATCCAAACGAACGCTTCAACAGGACCGGTCTAAGTGCAATTTCAATAGTCGCGTGCTGACATTCAGAAGCCCGCCTATGTCGGCAGATGAAGTCGAGGGGAAAGCGATCGCTATTTTGGAGGTGTTGTTCCAAGCTGGGGCGCAGATCCGTAGTTACGATAGCGATATTCTTCACGGACCTGTCAGCCGCGGCGCTATGAAGCTTACTAAGTACTCACTAGACCGAGGAGCAAACCCAAACGCTGACGACGGCAAGGGCAGCACTCCCTTAACTGTCGGAACTTACTACAATCACCCCGATATTGTTAAGCTCCTCGTTGAATACGGGGCTAAACCGTTAGATTTAACCACTAGCACGCAAATCAGATTTATAGCCGCTGCCTGGAGAGGCGATCTCATTGCACTAAAGCGTGAGTTGAGTGGTGGTGCGAGAGTGAACAGCCAAAGTCCAGATAAAAAAACTGCTCTGATTGAAGCCGTGTCTGGTGGGCATTTTCGAGTGGTACGGGAACTACTGGCGCTCGGTGCAAATGCTAATCTTTCAGGAGAATCTCTCGGCTTGAAAAGCCCACTCCACGCTGCTGTTTTCAAGGGTAAATGGGAATTTGAAAAAGGCAACGCGGCGGAAATCATCCAGCTTTTACTAAAAGCGGGCGCTCACGTATCATCAAATGAAACGCACAAACATCAAACCCCACTGCATATAGCCGCGCAACTGAATAACCCGATTTCGGCCAAAATACTGCTGGACGCTGGAGCGAAAGTCATGCCCCGTGATACGGATGGCAAAACCCCTTTGGATTACGCACAATCAGCGGAAGTTATTAAGCTACTAAAATCTTACGGTGCTAAAGAATCTCCTTAATCACTCGATAATGTGACAGGCTGAGCTCGTGCCCTGAGTTCGTTTTCATTGAGTATAGCATCCACGTCCCGCGGATGGTCACTTCAATATCCTCTCAACAATTGCAAGCTGCATTGGGCCGGATTCAAATTGGCCGCCGTTACGAGGTCGCGCCTTTCCTTTAACCATTTTGCAAAAAATCGCGGTCAGACCCGGAGGACCTTCCCTCCCCTGGGTTGGCACGGGTACGCAATCCACCGCTCCGATGCGCCGAGCCCCCAGATTAGTCCATCTTGATATTTTATCAATTATGACGTATCGTCCCTTCACGATGACAATGCGACTCGGCTGAGGATCGTTCCCGTGTCTGATCCGACGAATTACAAATAGGCGCACCAGAGAATCAAGAAACTCTGGAGCGAGGGCAAAACCGAAATTCGTCCTCACGCGCAATTGCGGATGAGCCAGAGACAGATCGACATCCTCGATATCCAAAACGTCATTCGCTACGGCCGGATCGTCGAACATTCTAAGCCTGCGAATCTGTGGCGCTATACGATCCTCGGCAAGGCCGTCGACGGCGCCGGGATGAAAGTCGTCGTCGAGATCAACGGGAGTCTCATCATCGTAACGGTGATTTAGGTCCGAATAAACGGTGGCTGGCTGCCACCGAGGAGAAGAGAAAATGGAAAGAACCAAATGCGAGGTTTGCGGCGAGGCTATGGTGACAAAGAAGGCAACCACGGCAGAGCCCTATCGTTATGAAATGAGCGGGCTTGATAACGTGTTTCTCGCCGGCATCGAGGTCGGCCGGTGCGGTAAATGCGACGCGCGGGTTCCGGTGATCCCCAAGATCGAGCAGTTGCACAAGGCGATCGCCAAGTATCTGGTCTTCAAAAAGGATCTGCTCAGCGGCAAAGAGATCAGGTTTTTGCGCAAGAACGCCGGGCTGGCCGCCAATCAATTTGCCGTGTTGCTCGGTCTCAATCCGTCCCATCTTTCAAGAGTGGAAAACGGCAAGACGGAAAATCTCGGCGCCGCTACCGATAAGCTTGCCAGGGCGGTGAGTATCGCCGCCAGTGATGGCGAAGACGTGCGTGGCGTTCTGTTGGACATCGCCGATCGCATCATGGGAAAGAAAGCGGTCTTCGGTATTAATAAGAAGGATCGCTGGGAGAAGTTAGCGGCGTAGATATCCATCACCACCCCTTACTGCAACCGGAACCCAGCTTGATGCAACGGGTACGGATACCGACGAAGTGGTTGAAAACTTTGAAGAAGAAGTTGGTGGGCCCACCTGGACTCGAACCAGGGACCAACCGGTTATGAGCCGGTGGCTCTAACCAACTGAGCTATGGGCCCGGAGAGAAATAGTCGGATTCTTATCTTGAAGTATAAATCAGAATGCCATCAACAAATCTACCGCACCAACATGCCTGCAAAAAAAATCCGAAATCCGAAGCACGAAAGCGGCCCCGCGGACTGAAATAAACTCGCTGCCAAATAAATCTAAAATCCGGAAATTCCAAAACCCCGAGTCCGAATGAAGCAGGTTTGGAACATTGAAGACTTAGTTTTGGTCATTTGGATTTGTTTCGGATTTCGAGTTTCGAGTTTCTAATTTTCTGCCTGCTTCTCATCCCTTACAGAGTTCAGTTCTCCATGAAACTCTTAAGCCGTTTGCTGCGGCTCGGATGACGGAGTTTGCGCAAGGCCTTGGCTTCGATCTGACGGATGCGCTCGCGTGTTACAGTGAATTTCTGCCCTACTTCTTCCAAGGTGTGATCGGATTTCTCGCCGATGCCGAAGCGCATGCGCAGGACTTGCTCTTCGCGCGGGGTCAGAGTCGCCAGCACTTTGCGGGTTTGCTCTTGCAAATTGATATTGACCACCGCGTCCGATGGCGTGATTATTCGCTTGTCTTCGATAAAGTCGCCTAAATGGCTGTCTTCCTCTTCGCCGACGGGAGTCTCTAAGGAGATCGGCTCCTTGGCGATTTTTAGCACCTTGCGCACTTTGTCCAGCGGGATTTCCATCTTGGTGGCGATCTCCTCGGGCGTCGGTTCGCGGCCAATCTCTTGGACCAGGTAGCGCGAGGTGCGGATTAATTTGTTAATGGTCTCGATCATGTGCACCGGGATACGGATGGTGCGCGCTTGATCGGCGATGGCTCGCGTGATCGCTTGGCGAATCCACCAAGTGGCGTAAGTAGAGAACTTGTAGCCGCGCTGGTACTCGAACTTATCGACCGCCTTCATCAAGCCAATATTACCCTCTTGAATCAGATCGAGAAATTGTAAGCCACGATTGGTGTACTTCTTGGCGATGCTCACCACCAAGCGGAGATTCGCTTCGATGAGTTCTTTCTTAGCGAGATTGGCTTTGGTTTCACCTTCGATGATCGACCAGACGCGCCGTTTGACTTCCTCCGCTGGAATTTCGAGGTCCTTCTCGATATGCCGGATATCGCGCCGTGCGCCACGGATCTCTTCGGCCATGTGAAGGATCGTATCGTGGCCCATGCGAAACGAGTTAATGACCTTGGGCCAATGTTTCTTGTACCCTTCGGCGTGGGCCACCTGCTTGAGAATTTCCGACGACGGCTTGCCGACTCGGCGCTCATAATCTTTAACGCGCCGCTCGATGGTCTGCATCCGCTCCATGGTCCGTTTTAAACCATCGGCGATCGCTTCAGTCTGCTTGTGGTTGAGCTGGAGGTCTTTGAGTCCGTTGATGATTCTGTCGCTATACTTGGTGACGCTTTCCAACAGTAACTGGCGGCGGCGCGCCGAGACTCGTTTACCGTCCAGCTGCCGTCTAATTTTTTCCCGGTCGTTGGTGACACGGCGGATCCTGCCGATCTGATCGAGCAGCCGCTTCTCGTGAACTTCCTCATCCTCGAAGTTCTCGCTGTCCTCGTCGCCTTCTTCCTTGATGATTTCACGCACGCGGATCTCATGCTGCGCCAACTTCTCGCCGAGATCGAGGATATAGCGAAGCGCCAATGGACTGGATAGAACTTCGTTGATAACTTTGTTTTCGCCGTTTTCGATTTTCTTAGCGATCTCGACCTCGCCCTCGCGGCTGAGCAGCGACACCGTGCCCATCTCGCGCAGATACATGCGCACCGGATCGCCGGTCTTGCCGACCACGTCGCCGTCGACCTCGCCGTCGACCTCCTTCTCTTCCTCCTCTTCTTCGGCAAGCTCCTCGCCAGCACTGCCGAGCGTGACGCGTTGGTTGGAGTCGACGACCTCAATGTCCATTTCGCCAAAGATCGACATCACATCGTCGATCTGGTCCGGCGAGACAACCTCGGCCGGCAGCATATCGTTGACGTCGTCGTAGGTCAGATAGCCCTTCTCCTTGCCCAGGTCGATCAGCTTCTTGACCTCCTTCGAGTTCTTCTTCTCCACCGGCTGTCCGGCGGAGCTCGAGGCGGCTTTCGATTTTGCTACCGGATGGTTATTTTCGACTCGAGCCTTGGGCGTTCTAGCTGGCGCTCTTTTCTGAGGAGGTCTTGCCATTCTAGCATCCTTTCTCTCTTCGCGTTCTCATCCTTTTGCTCTTCCGCGGTACGGATCGCTACGCGCAGATTGCGCTCAAGGCTCTTGAGATACTTGCGGCGTAAATATAACAAACAATCATTGGCCATCTTGCCGCACTCGGCATCGGACAGCTTGTCGCCCTCCAACACCAGCGCGGCAATCTCCTGCGCCTGCTCGGGCGACAACTGATGCATCAGCTCGGACACATCGAGATTCTTTCGTTCTTGCCATTCGGTGATGATTCCGTCAACCAACGTGCGCCATTTCGCGCTAAACCATTGGCGCGTCTCGTGCTCACGAGCCACGCTGGCCAGCACCGCCGGCAAACGCAACATCAGACTCACCAGCGATCGCTCGGCGATATCGTCCCGGTTGCCTGGCTCCGCAGGCGCAGCTGGCGGTTTCGCCGATGCGGCACGCACGCCCCGGACCGCGGCGGGACGACGTAATGATTCTTCGCGTATGCCCAAC
Source organism: uncultured Syntrophobacter sp. (assembly GCA_964478485.1). Lineage (GTDB taxonomy): Bacteria > Desulfobacterota > Binatia > UBA9968 > UBA9968 > DP-20. The sequence continues at coordinate 9,381 of CAYZJE010000490.1, forward strand.
ATGTCGACCGCCCGGCCGACCAGTAAATCGACCTCGAAAGCATTGGTCACCTTGGCCAAAACCCGGCTTATTTCACTGGCGATCTGACTCTTGCCTTCGAGGGTTTTGCCGTGGCGTTGTTCGAGCCAAGAAAAGTAATAATCGGCCAAAGGCACGGCGCGCTCCAAGACAGCCTCCAACGCCGCCTTGCCATTGGCCCGAACGAAGGTATCAGGATCTTCACCCTTGGGTAAAAACGCCGCCCGCCCAAACACGCCGGCCTCGATGAAGATTTCGAAACTGCGCGCCGCCGCTTTAAGCCCAGCTTCGTCACCATCGAACAAGGCGATGATGTTTTTGGTATAGCGCGACAGAGCCCGCACGTGGTCAACCGTCAAAGCCGTGCCGAGCGTGGCAACGGAGTAGGCCACACCGTACTGCGCCAAGGCGATCGCGTCCAGATAGCCTTCGACCACCACGACTCGATCAGCCTGACGAATCCCCTCTTTCGCCTGGTAAAGTCCATAGAGCGTCGCGCCCTTATGAAACAGCGGCGTCTCGCTGGAGTTTAAATATTTTGGCATCCCCTGGTTCATCACCCGCCCGCCGAAACCAACCACTTTGCCGGCCGGGTTGACGATTGGAAACATCACCCGGGCGAAAAATTTTTCGTAAAATTGCTGCGGACCGCGTTGCCCGACCAAGCCCAATCGAAGCGCATCGTTAACCGAGAAGTTTTCTTTTTTGGCCAGCGAGAGCAAACCCGAGCCGGTTTGCGGTGCATAACCGAGCATGTATTTCCGCGCGGTCGCCTCATCGACGCCGCGAGCTTTGAGATATTCCAGCGCGTGGCGCCCTTCGGGGTGACCGAAAAGAATCTTTTGATAATTGGCCGCCGCCTGCTCGTTGACTCGATAGAGCTTTTCCCGCTCGCCGGTTTCTTGCGCGTTTCCGCTCCGTGCACCGGCCTCGATGGTGATGCCGTAGCGTTTGGCGACCCGCTCCACCGACTCGGGAAAGGTCAGGTGATCGTACGCCATGAGAAAATGAAACACGGTACCGCCGGCGTGGCAGCCAAAGCAATGATAGATGCCCTTCTCTTCGCTCACCGTAAATGATGGACTCTTTTCCGCATGAAAGGGACAAAGTCCCATATGATTGCGACCGGCCTTTTTGAGCGGAACATAGTCCGAGATCACCTCGACAATAGAAGCCCGGTGGCGAATCTCAGCGATCTTTTCCTGGGTGATCATCGCGGCAGTTACAAATGGCTAGCGGTCGAGAACAAAATCTCTCCGGCGCTTTGGTTTGAGAAAATCTTCTCCTTGCCCATGCGCACGAGATGTCCGGCGAGCTGAGAAAGCGGCACGCTCAAATATGAGCCGTCGAGATTGTCGCGCGCCGACTGTGGCAGCCAAGCCGCCGAGGTTAAGAGAAAGATTGCCAGCGCGGTCACTGCCGCGCCCTTGCCGACGCCGATGGCGATACCGCCACCGCGATTAAGCGTCTGCAAGAATAATAATTTCTCCGAGCGATGCAACAACCATCCCACCAAACTGAAGAAAAAATAAACCAGGAAAAATATCGCGACAAACGCCGTGCCCTTAAGTACGATCGGCGAAACTGTCCAGTGGCCGGCCGCATAGGCGGCGACTTCTGAATCGTAGGCCACCGCCAGCATGAAACCGACGACTAATCCACCCAAAGAGAGCGCTTCACGGAAAAGCCCTCTAAAAAAGCCCCGCAAGCCAAACAACCCTAGAACGGCGAGGACAATAAGATCAACCCAATTCACCGGCGAGATCCATTTTGTCGTTTGGGCATCGGATCATTGCACGATGTTTGCTCAAACGTCTCTCGGACAGTCGAGGCTGTCATGCCAATTGACCAGAAACGAACTGCTTCACGGACCGGGCCTTTAGTCGGAGATTCCTAATACATCACAGGGGAATGCCGCCCCTTTGAAAACCCGAATAATTAGCGCCACGCCCCAACAGCGTGGTCGACATAAAACTTGCCATGGAAGATGATCAGCCGCCAAGTAACGCCTTTGCCATCTCACTAACCGTTTTACCGTCGCTGCGGCCGGCAACCTTCGGCATCAAAAGCTTCATCACTTTGCCGAGGTCCTGGACCCCTTTCGCCCCTGCTTCATCGATACTCGTGCGAATCAGCGCTGCGACTTCATCCTCGCTCAGAGGCTCGGGTAAGTAGCGTTTTAGGACTAAGAGTTCAGCCTCTTCTTTTTGCGCCAACTCCTCCCGTCCTCCCTTGCGAAACAACTCGATCGCTTCGCCACGCTGCTTACAGAGAGTCGTGATGATTTTCTGGATTTCGTCCGCGGTCAGCTCTTTTCGGACCTTGATCTCTTCGTTATGAAGCGCCGAGAGCACAAGCCGGAGCGTCGATAGCGTCACCGCATCGCCGCCCTTCAAGGCAATCTTGACGGCTTCCTGTATCTCGGCCTTAAGCGACATTCTTTGATCGGCTTTGACTGCACAATAATTGATTAGTAAGCATGACGCACCCGGCGCAGCGCGCGCTTCTTCGCCGCGATCGCTTTTTTCTTTCTCTTCACGCTGGGCTTTTCATAATGTTCGCGTTTGCGCAATTCAGCAAGAATACCGGCCTTCTCGCAGAGTTTTTTGAAGCGTCGAATAGCACTCTCAATCGATTCGTTTTCTCGGACTCGCACTCCCGTCATAAAGTGGACTCACCCCCGATCAATGCGGACAACGTTTTGCCCCGTGCCAAGTGTAGACTATTCCATTTTCAAGTCAAGCAATTCACTTTTAATATAAACGGCTTGGACGCGTTTGACCGGATCATGGAGGACGCTCCGACGAAGTCGACTGCGCCATCGGCGAAGACTATTGCCGACCATGGGGCAGCGCATCGAAAGACATGCTCGGGCCAGCTATTAAACGAAGCCACTTCGCGGGCGGGGATTTAACCTCGCCGCTAATTAAAATATCGCAAAGGGGATGCTCGCCCCCTTTGGAAACCCCATTTAATTGTCCCCACCTCCCTTCGAGAGCCTCAGGGTGGTGAGGGCAATCGAACCTCAAGAGGCGGGGTTAACACGGAGGGTAGCTAAAAAGAGCTCACAGCGTAACGCGCGGGCTTAAGTGGATCTTAGTTGGCAAAACTTTTCAGGATAGTCTGAGATCAATCCTTGCACGCCCAAGCCGGCAAACGCCTCCATATCGCGGACATCGTTGACGGTCCAAACATAGACATCGAGCCCCTGATCCCAAGCCCGGCTTAGCAAGTCGCGCGACGCCAGCTCCTTCTGCACATGCATAGAGCGGGCTTCGAGCTGCTCGGCCGCTGCAAACGGATCGTCGTCGACCCCGGCACCGTAAATGACGCCGAGGGTGGCTTCTGGGGCGAGTTCACGCAAACGAGCTAAGCAGCGGTAATCGAATGACGAGAGAATCGTGCGCTCCAAATAGTCATAGTGACTTAAGATAAATAACGCCTTGAGCTCAAGGCCGGGCGCCGCCGCGCCGAAAAATTTGAACTCTAAACAGAGATCGGCGTCACCGGCGACCGTTTCCAACGCTTCTTCCAGGGTCAGAATCCGCTCGCCCTTGAAAGCCTTACCGCGCCACTTGCCGATATCGAGCTGCTTGAGTTGAGCCAGCGTCCGTTCGCGCAGCGCGCCGCGCGCGCGCGCCGTTCGCCAAAGCTTTTCGTCGTGAAATATGACCACGTGACCGTCCTGGCTGAGCTGGCAGTCGAGCTCGATCATATCGGCGCCGGCGGCGATCGCCTGACTAAACGCCAGCCGGGTGTTTTCCGGAAACGCTCCGGAGGCGCCGCGATGCGCTATTTTTCTTAGTGCCGCCATCGATCGGTTTGAATCATCCCGCGATGCCGAAAATAATCCGCTATATCAACCGAAGATGAATCAAAAACTCCTTGTTCCCTTTGGGACCGAGCAACGGCGATTCCGTGACGCCGAGAACATTGAAGCCCAATTGCACCGCGGTAGTTTTAATTTCATCGATCACCCGCGTATGTTCATCGGCCGACCGAACCACGCCACCCTTGCCGACTTTACCCTTGCCGACTTCGAATTGCGGCTTGATCAACGCGATCACGTCGCCAAATTCAACCAACAGCGTTTTTACTTGTGGCAGAACCAATTTCAAAGAAATGAAAGAGACATCGATGGTCGCCAAATCGACCGCACGCGGCAGCCGATTGATCTCGAAATAACGGATGTTGGTCTTTTCAAATACCCAAACGCGGGGATCGTTTCGGAGTTGCCAATCCAACTGGCCATAGCCAACATCGACGGCGAAAACTTGCGCTGCCCCATGGGCCAGCAGGCAATCGGTGAATCCGCCGGTGGAAGCGCCGACATCGAGCACGGTTTGATTTCTCACCTGAACGGCGAATTCGCTGAGCGCCTTTTCGAGCTTGAATCCGCCGCGGCTGACATAGGGGGATGTCTGTTTGAGACGAATCTCGGCGCCGGCGTCGATCAAGTTGCCGGCTTTGGTGACCCTCTGGTCATTGACCAGCACCTCACCGGCCAATATTCGCCGCCGGCCATCCTCGCGGCTAACCACCAGTTGGCGCTCGACCAGGAGCAGATCTAAGCGCTCCCTCTTTCCCATGCTTCTTTACTTTTCTTCTTGCCGCGCCGCACCAACTGCAGCGCCGCTTGAGCGATGGCGTCCTTGTCGAAGCCGCAAATTTTCCGCAGTTCGTCCTGCGTGCCATGGGCAATAAACCGATCCGGCACGCCGAGCCGTTTGATTTCGACGCCGGTAATCCCCTGGTCTGCGATAAACTCGACCAGCGCGCTGCCAAAGCCCCCGGCGATCACATGGTCTTCGACGGTGATCAAACGCGGCACCCGAGTGAGCAGGGCGCCAAACAACTCGCCGTCCAGCGGCTTTACGAAACGGGCATTGACCACCGCCGCGTTGATTCCTAACGGCGCGAGATCTTGCGCGGCCTTCAACGCCGGCAGCACGGTCTGACCGATCGCCGCGATGACGATATCGCCGCCATCGCGCAAAAGCTCAGCCTTACCGATGGGCAAACTTTTCATCTGCCCATCCATCGTCACGCCCCAGCCCTCGCCGCGCGGATAGCGCAGTGAAATGGGTCCCGAATGATCGACGGCGGTTTTGAGCATATGTTGCAGTTCGTTTTCGTCCTTGGGCGCCATAATGGCGAGATTGGGAATCGAGCGCATATAGGCGAAATCGAAAACGCCGTGGTGCGTCGGCCCATCGGCGCCAACCAGACCGCCGCGGTCAAGCGCGAAGACCACGTGCAAATTCTGCAAGCAGACATCGTGGAGGATCTCATCGTAACCGCGTTGCAAGAAGGTCGAGTAGATCGCCACCACCGGTATGTAACCTTCAGTCGCCATGCCGCCGGCGAACGTCACCGCGTGTTGCTCGGCGATGCCGACATCGTAGGTTCGTTTAGGCAACTCGCGCTGGAGCTTATCGATGCCCGTGCCACTGCCCATGGCCGCGGTGATGCCGACGACTTTCGGATTCTCTTTCGCCAGACGAATCAGCGATTGGCCGAAGATGTCAGTATAGGTCGGAATCGGTCCTTTCTCTTTCTTGGCTTTTCCGGTGAGCACATGGAATGGCGTGACGGCGTGAAATTTGATCGGATCTTTCTCCGCCGGCGCATAGCCTTTGCCCTTCTTGGTCATCACATGGACCAGGGTTGGGCCTTCGACTTTCTTGATATCCTCTAACGTCGCAATCATTTGGCCGACGTTATGGCCATCGATGGGACCGACGTACTGAAAACCCAGACTCTCAAAAAGAAATCCCGGCGTCACCAAACCAAGGAACGAATCGCGCAACTTGCGCGCTAAATATTTTATGTTTTCACCGCTCGGCAAGCTTTTGAGCAAGCTCGAGAGATTTTTTTGCAAGCGCACGCCCATCTCACTGGTAAACTGTCGGCTCAAGAATGACGAAACCGCGCCCACCCGAGGATCGATGAAGTGTTCGTTATCGTTCAAGACAACGATCAAGTCCTTGTCCAGATGGCCGGCGGAATTCAAACCTTCGTAGGTCAACCCCGCGCTCAAGCCGCCGTCGCTGATCACCGCGACGACTTTGCGCGACGAACCGTCAAGCGACTTGGCTTCCACGATACCGAGGGCCGCCGAGATCGACGTGCCGGCATGACCGGCGCCGAACACGTCATATTCGCTTTCCTCGCGGCTCAAAAATCCGCTCAAACCGCCGAGTTGGCGAATCGTGCCAAGCCGGTCGCGCCGACCGCAAAGCAATTTATGCGCATAGCATTGATGGCCGGTATCCCAGACAATTCGGTCTTCAGGCGTGTTGAAGACGTAATGCAGCGCCAGGGTTAGCTCCACGGCGCCGAGCGTCGAAGCGAAATGGCCGCCAACCTCGGACACCACCGAGATCACCTCTTCACGGATCTCAGCGGCGAGCAGGTTCAATTCATTGACGGTTAGACCACGGATGTCCTTCGGATACTGAACCCCATCGAGCAAGTGTCCCATATTAGCCATGCATCTCCTTGGATAAAGGTTTGCTGTTGGTCTTGAGCGCTCGATTGACCACTTGTTCGGCGATCGCTCGCAGCGCCTCGCCGGCGGCGCCGAACGGGGCGATCTCTCGTAGGCAGTGGCGCTGCAATTCTCGCAACCGATCTTGGGCTTTGGCGACGCCGACCACCGACGGATAGGTCGCCTTGTTCCATTCGCTGCGCCCCGATTCGGCGCGCTCACCCGGGGCGGTTTCACCCATAATATCCAAAATATCGTCGGCGATCTGAAAAGCTAAGCCGAGAGCTTCGCCAAAGCGCGACACGCGCCGGAGATCTGTCGCCTTTGCGCCCGCCACTTGCGCTCCGATGCGAATCGACGCCCGGATCAGCGCGCCGGTCTTGCGCACATGTATGTATTCGACCACTCCGATGTCGACCTCACGCCGCTCCGCCTCCAAGTCAAAGGCCTGCCCTCCAACCAATCCGTTAACACCCACGGCGTGGGACAGCTCGCGAATCAACTTGAGGACCAGTTCCGCCGGCAGATTATAAATGCCTTCCGGCCCCGACATCACATGGAAGGCTTCCGTCAATAAGCCGTCACCGGCAAGCAGCGCCAAGCCTTCGCCGAAAACTTTATGGTTGGTCGGCTCGCCGCGTCTGAGATCGTCATTGTCGAGTGCCGGTAAGTCGTCATGGATGAGCGAGTAGCAGTGGATCATCTCGACGGCGCAAGCAAACGGCAACAGCGCTTTCCGTTTACCGCCGAACAGCTCACCGGCAGCGAGGACTAGAATGGGACGAATGCGCTTGCCGCCGGGGAACACTCCGTAGCGCATCGCCTTCCAGATGTTGCCGGACCGTTCACGGTAACGCTTGAGATAACCGTCCAAGGCGCGGTCGATCGCCGCGGTGCGCGAACCAAGATATGAATCCAAATCGAAGGTAGGCAAAGTTTGAATGACTCTTTTAGCCAAGCCCACGTCGCGCATTACGCTCGCCGCTCCCAAGCTCGATGACGGCAATGTAGCATTGACCGGCTCAAGTCTTCAAATAATCTAGTGCAGATTTCCTGGAAATCTCAACTATATTTTTTGCAGATTGGCCGGCTTCGCCTGGTAGCCGACAGCTTCTTTCCCAGAGCGAAAACGACCAAAGGCGAGCCACGCCAACAGCACGCTGCCGATACTGGCGCACACCGCGATCCAGTATTGATTGAGAATGCAGAACCCTAAAGGCAAGGCGAAATTGACGCCGTAGATGGACGCAGCGAAGCGAACCGAACTGCCTGGTGTCGGCACCATCTTGTGGAGAATAATAAAAAGCACCAGACCGGTGACTCCCCACCCAAATAGATTGCTCCAAGGCATGCCGTAGTAACTACCTGCCTCGCCCCAAACCCAATAACTGGTCACTCTGCTCATCGCCGGATCAAGCAATAAATCCCAAGCCACCAATAGCGACGTGCCGAGTAGAATTGCGGCGATGCCAGAAGCGCGCTCACGCGCGATCACCCAACAAGCCCAGCTCATGGTGAACCAGCTGAGTGGAATCAAAAGCGGCACGAGGTTAAACCACTTTGGTCCGAGCAGGTTAGTGTAAGAATAGGGTCCAAATGGGACGCCCCAACCGGTGCCCATCAGTTCGCTCATCAAGCTAACCACGTACACCGCAATAAAAGCGTAAAACGCCGCCGCCTTGCTGCGATCGAAAGCGTCCGTCACCACCGCCAGCCCGCCAAAGAGCATATTACCTACGGCGAAGCCATAAAATGCCCAGGTGAAAAAACGCGCCTGGGGATCGACTTTCATCAGCAGGTCGGGGCGAGAGGTAAAAATACCGTAGCCGAGCAGACTCGCGATCACGATCAGCGTCTGTAAAACTAGAAAACTCCATGCAACTATTTGCATCAACGTTCCTCCAAATGAAATCGACAACTCACTCATCAAAAGCAGCGCGCGGCAGGCGGATGCCGTGATAAGCGACCGGATGGCGCACGAGATCGCTAATGACGATCCCGCGGCGCGCAAGCTTGGCCCACTGCTTTAACAGATCGACAATTTTCGCCGCGATATTTCGCCGCTTTGCCCATGCGAAAATCGCCGCTGGGATATCGGCGCTGCCTGTGCCCACGTCGAGTACCGAGATCTGCTTAAGCGGCTCGCGCCCGAGCGCCCGCTGCAATCCCAGCATGACGCTGCGCGAACCGCTCAGGTAGCGGTTGAGCATGCGCAGATTGCGCAAATCGTCGGCCAGGAGCTCCGGGCTGTTATCGGGGAGATCCATCATCTCTTTCTCGCAACTTCGCTTCACGCCGCGGTTCCACGCTCGATGACCAGGGCGGAATTTTTCGAGCCGAAACCGATGCAGTTACACAGCGCGATATCGGTCGCTTTAGCAATGCTCTGATTGGGAATGTAATTGAGATCGCACTCCGGATCGGACTCATCCAAATTGATCGTCGGCGGCAAAAAGCCGTCGTTCATACCACAGATCGCCGCGACCACGCCGGCCGAACCCGATGCGCCTTGAGGATGACCGATCATCGATTTGACCGAGCTCATCGGCAGATCATGGGCACGTTTGCCGAAACATAACTTGGTCGCGCGGGTCTCAGTTTTATCGTTCAGCACAGTGGAAGTGCCGTGCAGCGCGACGTAACCCACTTCGTCTTTCGCAAGCCGCGCGTCTTGGATCGCCAAGCTCATTGCCCGGGCGGGCTCTTCGCCGCTCGGCTCCAGACGGACGCGGTGATAAGCGTCGCATGTCGACGCATAACCTCGCACCTCGGCATAGATTGTCGCGCCGCGCGCCAATGCCAAGTCGCGCTCTTCAAGAATCAAAATCCACGCGCCCTCGCCGAGCACAAATCCGTCCCGGCTACGGTCGAACGGCCGCGACGCCCGCGCCGGCTCGTCGTTGTGGGAAGTTGAGACCGCTTGCATTACGCAGAATCCCTGCATGATCGCCGGCGTGATCGTCGCGTCGGCGCCGCCTGCGACAAAATGATCGGCCAGGCCGAAACGGATTAAATTAAAGGCGTAGCCGAGTGCGTCGGTGGAACTGGTGCAGCCGGTGGAAATCACGTGGCTCGGTCCATGAAAACCAAAGTGAATCGACAGCTCGCTCGATAGAGAACCAACGGTCGAGCTCGAAACATTGTAGGCGCTGATTTTGCGCAACTGATCGCTGTAATAGAGACGATACTGTTCTTCGACAAAATCGGCTGTGCCGCCGCCGCTGCCAAGAATCACGCCCCAGGACTGCCTTTCCGCTAAGCCCATGCGCTCAGGGCAAAGTCTGGCGCGGTTTAGCGCTTCACGAGTTGCGGCGATCGCCAAATGCACCGCACGGCCAGTGCGCTTAAGCTCTCGCGGCGGAAGAATGTCGTCGAGCCGCATGTCTGTCACTTCGCCGGCAACACGGCAGGAAAGCCGACTCGGATCAAAAGATGAGATCGTATCGATGCCGCTCACGCCTTGGCGCAATGAATTTTTGTAAGCATCAGCGCCGACTCCATTCGGGCTGACCACGCCTAGCCCGGTGACGACCACTCGGCGGCGTTCTAATCGATCGTTGTCGCTCATCATATCTCTAACATTCTCGCGGCTCGCGAAACTTGCACCACGCCTATACTTCCACCTACATCGGCCACAAAGAAGACTCACCGCAGAGGCGCAGAGTGCACAGAGAAATAAGACTTTTTTAAATCCCCTCAGCGATCTCTGAGTCTCTGCGGTGAAAGCTCTTCAAGTCTTTCCGCTATATTGAACATTGGAATATTTCCAGATGGTTCTCAATGCGCCCGGCGACCAGGGCGTGCACAACCGCGCCGGTGCCGAGCGCATCAAGCTCAACACGCCGCGCAGCACTACCCAGATCTTGCGCGCGCCGGTGACATAGGTGCGCTCATCCCACGCCCGCGCGCCGCGTTTAACCAGCAACGAGCCGATCTCGGAATAGACATGGCGGGCCGCGGACACCGCGCAGGCGGAACGAAATGACAAATGCCATAAGCCGGCATCGCCGGATCGATAATAACGGTCGGCTTCGTTGAGCAGGCGAAGTGTTAGCATCGCCAACTTGTCACGATTCTCCGGCGCGCTGATTTGATCATGAGGAATCCGCGCCTCATCGAGCCAGGCCAGCGGCAAATAGATTCGCCCCATCCCGTCATCCTCAGTGATGTCGCGGGCGATGTTGGTGAGCTGCATGCCGATACCTAAGTCGGCGGCGTTTCTAAGCGCGCTTTCATCGCGCAGTCCCATCACGTGGGACATCATTAAGCCAACCGTGCCGGCCACCCGGTAACAGTAGAGCAAGAGCTCGCTCAAAGTCGCGTAGCGCGTGCCGCGCACATCCATGGCCATGCCTTCGATCAATTCGAGCGCGTAATGCGCCGGAATGGCGTAGCGGTGCACGATATACTGCAGCGCGATGAACACCGGTTCTTGTTGCGGTTCAAAAGAGAATGCCGAAGCGGTTTTCTCTTTAAGCGCTTTGAGTCGAGCTTCAAGCTCGGACCGATCAGCCGCCTTGCCGGCTTCATCTACCTGATCGTCGCAGTAGCGGCACCAGCCGTAAAGAAACACCGCGGCATCGCGCGTCTGGGAGTCGAATAGTTTGGCGGCCAGAGAAAAACTTTTTGAGCCCTTGGTGATAATTTCGCGGCAGTCGTTGAGCGCCGCGCGCACTTCCGGCGTTAGCGCATCAGGCATAGGACACTTCCTTTGGCTTGATCAGCGAAGTTGCCAAAACAGATTTCATATCTTCAAGAATCAAATTGGCCGTCGCCTTGCCGGAATTGACCACGCCCGGAATGCCGGCGCCGGGATGGGTGCCCGCGCCGACGAAATAAAGTCCGCGGATATTTCGGTCGCGGTTATGGACGCGAAAATAGGCGCTCTGCATGAGCCGCGGCTCCAATGAAAAAGCCGAGCCATGATGGGCGTTCAACTCGTTCTTAAAATCGGCCGGTGTAAAAATTCTCTGCGTGACGATCGACGCAGTGAGACCGGGCATGTAGCGCTCTTCTAAATAATCTAGAATTTTTGCCGCGTAGCGCGGCCCTTCAACTTGCCAGTCGATCGCAAGCTTACCCAGATGCGGCACCGGCGAGAGCACGTAAAACCCTTCACATCCTGGCGGTGCGAGCGACGGATCGGTGCGCGTCGGCGCATGGAGATATAGCGAGAAATCGTCGGCTAGTCGGCCGCGCTCAAATATATCGCCCAAGAGCTCCCGGTAGCGCGGTCCGAAGATAACGTTA
>CAYZJE010000491.1:0-4132 GCA_964478485.1 uncultured Syntrophobacter sp.
TTCGACGCTTTCGAGCAGAAACGAATAACGGTCGCGCTCGAGGCGCTTAAAAAAAGACAACGGGGTTTCCAAGTCCATCAACAACTCCTGATAGACTGGAATCAAGTTGCCTTGCTTGGCGAGCCGGCAGAAGTCTTTGAAATTCGGTTGAATCATCTGTCTAAAAAACTAAAAGGGCCATAAGTTATTCACCTATGGCCCTTGCGAAGTTTATTTTCCCCGATCGAGATCAGCCATGGTGCGGACGCTGCTGGCGACACCAACGCCACCAAGCGAAGAGCAGATTAATCGTTGACGAAAAGAAATGCATGAAGGCATCTTGCCGGATCGGCGCTAAGCGGTCAAGCGGCCTGCTGATCGCATAGACCTTTGTCTACGCACGGCGAACTAGGCCGATTGCGACGTTGGTTGATTTCTAACCCTGTCGCGATGGTTATTTTGGGTAATCGCGCCGACGGGTGAGCGCGTTGGCGCACTGCCTGAGGGGAGAATTGACAAGCGAAACTCTGTGGGTTAGGTTAAAACGCTTTTTTGCCCCGGCAGTGGTATTGCTTGGATACCATCGGGGAATTGGGTAATAATTTTCGTGGAGGAAACATGGTTCGGCGAGAAAAAGCCAATTACGTCATCCAATCGGTGTCACATGCTCTCGATGTATTAGAACAGTTTTACGCCAACGTCGATGAGATCGGTGTCACCGAGCTGAGTAAGCGGCTCAAGCTGCACAAAAATAACGTTTTTCGTTTATTGGCGACTCTCGAAGCGCGCGGCTATATCGAACAGAACAAGATCACGGAAAACTATCGGTTGGGTTTGAAGTGTTTGCAGTTGGGTCAGACATTTATTCACCAGATGGGCTTGCTCTTGCAGTCCAAAGCGATCCTCCGTGAGCTATCGAAAACGACCAAAGAGAGTACTTATGTCGCGGTGCGCAAGGGCAGTTCGATTATTCCGCTCGATTTCGTCGAACCGGCGCGGGCGGTGCGGGCGGTGTCGTTTTTGGGCACGGTGTTGCCAGCTCACTGTACCGCGGCTGGCAAGGTGCACCTGGTCTTTGAAGCGGAGGCGAGCACCGGCCAAAATCTGCCGGAATCTCTGGAACGGTACACCGATAAGACCATCGTTGACCGAAACCTGTTGCGCGAGCATATGAGCAAGATCGGCGAGTCTGGCTACGCCGTCGAATACGGTGAATTCATCGCGGATATCAGCGCAGTGGCCGTGCCGATCCGCGACTATACCCGTTCGCTGGTGGGCACTTTAGCGGTAGTCGGGCCGGCGCATCGGCTCACCGATGAGTCGATTCACAACGAAGTCGCGCCGGCTTTGCTTAAGGCGGGCAGTGAGCTCTCGCGCCGGCTCGGATTTCACGCGTAAGGTTAGTTGCCCAGGCCGATCGTTGGGCTGCCCGCCTTGGTGATTCAAGACAAACCAAAACGATCGAGTGGTTAACGTTGGGGTGAGTGGCGACGTGGAATTGATATCTAAAAAGTTGCTGAAAAACCCACTCGGAGTCCTTCGACAAGCTCAGGACGAACGGTGCGAGGCTTCAAATCATTGAAATAATCCGTTCATGCTGAGTTGTCGAAGCATGTTCCGTCGTTTTTCAACAAACTGCTAGCCTACGAACCATTTCGATATTTCTTTTGCAGATTGTTTCCAGCGAGGATAAGACGGGAGTGATAGGGAGGTCGCTGCCACCGCCATGCTGACAACTTTGGAGAAGCTGCTCTTTTTACTCTTGCTCATCGGTTCGGGCTATTTGGGTGGCACAAGATTCTACGACGTCTATCGCGCCATTGCCCGCGGCAAGCCGGATGCCCGTTTCGACGATCTCCCCGGACGCATTCGGCGCGCGTTTTGGACCCTGTTGACTCAGCGATCGGTATTTAAGACGCGACCGCTGGTTTCGTTCTTTCACGCGCTTATTTTCTACGGTTTTGTTTTTTATTTCTTGGTCAACTTGGTCGACCTGCTCGAAGGCTTCTTCGGCGTTCACGCGCGCGGCGGTGGCTGGAATCTTTTTAACTTGGCGGCCGATTTGCTGACGCTGGGAGTGCTGATCGGCATCGGTGCCATGCTGCTGCGCCGGTTGTTCATTCGCCCGAAGGACTTTGAGTTTGCCGGCAATACGCCGGTCGAGCCAGAGGTTCGCGGCGGGATCTTGCGCGATTCCACAATCGTGGCGAGTTTCATAATTTTTCACGTCGGTTGCCGGCTCATGTTCAAGGCGAGTCAAGTGGCCCAGCAGGGGAGCGATGGGTTTCAGCCGATCATCTCGCTGTTTGCCGCGCTGTTAGGCGGTGTCGCGCCCGCCGCGCTGAGCATTCTCGAACATGTTTTTTGGTGGGGCTCGCTGGGCTCGATCTTGCTTTTTATTCCCTATTTTCCCCGCTCCAAACATATTCATATTTTCTTGGCGCCGATTAATTTGGCGCTCAAGCAGGACAAGCCCGGCGTGCTGCAGCCGATGGATTTCGAAAAGGAAGAGGTGTTCGGCGCGGCCAAGCTGGAGGACTTTACTTGGCCGCGGCTGTTGGACTCCTACAGCTGCATCATGTGCAATCGCTGTCAGGATGTTTGTCCGGCCAACGTCACCGGCAAGGCGCTCAGCCCGGCGGCGATCTTGATCAATGAGCGCTACGAGCTTAACAAAATATTCCCGGGCTTTGCCAATGGCCAGGAAAGTCCCCGGCCGCTGATCGAGTTCGCGCTCAACGAGGAATCGGCGTGGGCCTGCACCACTTGCAACGCTTGCATCGAAGTCTGTCCAGTCGGCAACGAACCGATGCTCCACATCATCGACGTGCGCCGTGAGCGGGTGTTGGGGGCGGCGGAGTTTCCCAAGGGTTTGCAAAATACTTTTAACCATATGGAGCGCGCCGGCAATCCGTGGGGCATGTCTCCCGACGAGCGCCTGGCCTGGGCGAAGGGGCTGCCGTTCGCGGTGCCGACGCTGGCGGAAAACCCCGCGCCCGAAGTGCTCTACTGGGTGGGCTGCGCGGTGGCTTTCGATCCGCGGGCGCAAAAAATCGCCCGCAGCATGGCTGAGCTGTTCAACGCGGCGGGGATCGATTGGGCGGTGATCGGCAAAGAGGAAAAATGCACCGGCGACACGGCGCGGCGCACCGGCAACGAATATTTATTCGCCCAGATGGCCGAAGGGAACGTCGCCGTGCTAAACGAAATCAAAGCCAAGACAATCGTGACGACGTGCCCCCATTGCTTTCACACCATCGGTAACGAATACCCGCAGTTCGGCGGCAACTATGTCGTCAAGCACCATAGCGATTTCATCGACGAGTTGGTCAAAGCGGGGAAACTCAAGCTCAACGGCGATGCCAACGATTCGATCACCTATCACGATCCCTGCTATCTTGGCCGGCATAACGGTATCTTCGATGAGCCGCGCGGTTTGATCCAGGCCACCGGCGCGAAATTGACTGAGCCGAGCCGCACTCGGCAGAACAGCTTTTGCTGCGGCGCCGGCGGCGGGCAATTTTGGAAAGACGAAGAGAAAGGCAACGAGCGCGTCGGCACTAACCGTTATCGCGATCTCAAGCAGACCGGCGCGAAAACGGTGGCTACCGGCTGTCCGTTCTGCATGCGCATGATTACCGAAGAAACAGCGAAGGAGGAGCCGGAGGTTGCGATGGAAGTGTTAGACATTGCCGAAATCGTCGCTAGGAACCTGCGCAAGTGAAATGTTGCGTCACCGGCTTTTGTCAATTTGCCTGTTCTTTGTCATGCTCAGCGGCGTGACCGCATGCCAAGCCGAGCCGAAAGTTACGATCGCTACCCAAGACGGGCGGCAGGTCGGCTTTGTCGTTGAAATCGCCGACACGGCGTCGAAACGCGAGATGGGCTTGCAATACCGGCGCGAATTGGCCGCCGACCGCGGCATGATCTTTGTTTTTCCGGCGGAATCCCAGCAGTCCTTTTGGATGAAGAACACGCCGCTGCCCTTGGACATGATTTTTATCAACCGCCAGGGCAAGATCGCCGGCATCGTCGAGCAGACCACGCCGTTTTCATTGGACCCCCGTTCGGTGAGCGCGCCGAGCCAGTTTGTCTTGGAGATCAATGGCGGCTTGTCGAAACGGCACGGCATCAAAGCCGGCGACACCGTGCG
>CAYZJE010000492.1:0-1786 GCA_964478485.1 uncultured Syntrophobacter sp.
TTGGTGGAGCCGAAGGGAATCGAACCCTCGACCTCTTGAATGCCATTCAAGCGCTCTCCCAACTGAGCTACGGCCCCACGACAGGAAGGTTTGCGTGCTGAGTGCAGAGTTGAAAGTAGGAAAGACAGCCGCAAAAGTCAAACTCAGGAAACAAAATAGGAGAAAAACCTCCCAATCCTCAGCACTCATAACTCAGCACTGATCACTTTCCCCTTACCATCTCCTCGGCGTGCCGGCGCGTCTGCTCGGTGATCTTGATGCCGCCGAGCATGCGCGCTAATTCGGCGATCCGCGCTTTATCCGACAGCCGCTCGACGCTGGTGAATGTCCGGCCTTTCTCGAATTCCTTTTGCACCACGAAATGAGCGTCCGCCAGAGCAGCGATTTGCGGCAGATGGGTCACGCTGATCACTTGATGGTGCGCCGCCACCTGCTTGAGCTTTTTGCCGACGATCTCGGCGACCCGCCCGCCCACGCCGGCGTCGACTTCGTCGAAGAGCAAAGTTGAAACCACCCCTGGCGTCAGCACCAAGGATTTAAGCGCCAACATCAGACGCGACAGTTCGCCGCCGGAGGCGATCTTCGCCAGCGGCTTGGCCGGCTCGCCTGGGTTGGGCGAAAAATAAAACTCAGCTTGATCCATGCCGCGCTCGGTGAGTTTCTTGCCGGCGATAAAATAGGGCGGCGAGTCGGCTTTATCCTCGTGGACCAGGAAGCGGACATCGAAGGTCGTCTCGACCATGCCTAGGCTGCGCACTTCTCGTTCCATCTCGCGCTTGAGATTTTTCGCCGCGCGCTGGCGTTCGAGCGAAAGTTTGCCGGCGCCGTCCCAGGCGGCGCGGCGCGCCTCGGCGCAGGCTTTGTCCAAGGCGGCGATCTGCTCCTCGCCTTGTTCTAAGCCTCCCAGCGTCGATTGAATCCCTTCATGCAGGCGCAGAATCTCCTCGACGCTGCCGTTGTATTTGCGTTTCAGCCGCTGGATTTCCGCCAGCCGATCTTCCAGTTTCTCGAGGGCGCGCGGATCGAATTGCACGTGACCGGCGTAACGTCTGAGCTCTGCCGCCGCCTCTTGCAGCTGGGCCAAGGATGAGTCGATCAATTCCATGGTCGGTTGCAAGTTCTGATCGATCGCCGCCAGTTCGCGGAGCTTGCCGGCATATTTGCCGAGGCGGCTGACCAGCGCCGCGTCGCCTTCATACAAAAGCTCCTCGCCCTCGCGGCTACCTTGATGGAGCTTCTCGGCATGCGCCAGAATATTCTTGCTCGCACGGAGATCTTCTTCCTCACCCGGTTTGAGCCTCGCCTGGGCGATCTCCTCGGCTTGGCTTTCCAGCAAAGCTTTTTCCTTGCGCTGTTGCTCCAGCGAGTCGCGGGTGTCGTTCAATTTCCGCCATGCCCGTGTGAGCGCCGCGAAGCGATCGCGCATGGACTTGCCGGCATCACCTAGCTCGGCAAACGCGTCGAGCAAATTTAAATGGGTTTCCGGCTGGAGCAAGGTATGGTGCTCATGCTGGCCGTAGATGTGAACTAGCGAAGCTCCGACTTCCGCAAGCAAATTGAGCGGGCAAAGGCTGCCATTGAGATAGATGCGGTTTTTGCCCGAACGATTGAGGATGCGTTTGATGACTAATTCGCCGTCGCTCTCGAAGCCCGCCTCCGCGAGCTTAGCGGCGATCGGCTCCGGCAAACTTTCGAACAACGCTTCCACCGTCGCTTCGTCTTCTTTGTGCCGGATGATGTCCGAGCCGCCGCGCTCGCCGGAGACCAAACCCAAGGCATTGAGTAT
>CAYZJE010000493.1:0-3459 GCA_964478485.1 uncultured Syntrophobacter sp.
CGCTAAGAATGTCGCGCGCAAACACCGGCAAGAGCGTCGTGAACGGCACGATAAACAAAGCCGCCAACATGGTGATCAGCAAGGCCGCGCGCACGGTTTCATTCTGCCAGCTGAAACGCCAACCTTCGACGATGCTGCGGCTCAACGTCGGATGATGACCGCCGTGGTCACGCGTCCGCGTGGCCAATTGTTCGACGCCGCTCAATCGGAAGGTCCAGTAGGTCGCCAGGAGGAAAAAAAAAGCCTGCGCGGCGTAGGCGCCGCCGGTGCCGGACACCGTAATCAGGATGCCCGCCAGCGCCGGTCCGAGGCTGCGGGCGACGTTGAAGACCATCGAACCGAGCCCAATGGCGTTGGTCAGATGAGTGCTCGGCACGACATCGGCGATGATCGCGGCGCGCGCCGGATGGTGAAAGGTCTGGGCGATCGCCATGCCGAATGCAGTGGCGTAAACATGCCAGGGTTGGATGGCGCCAGTGAAAATAAGCAGCCCAAGCACGCCAAACATCAAGCCGTCGGCGATCTGCGTGATGACAATCTGCCGTTTGCGCGAATAGCGGTCGGCAACGCTGCCGGCGATCGGCGATAAAAAAAGAATCGGTATTGCTTGTACGGCGCGCACCAAACCGAGTTGAACAGTGGAATTGGTCAGTTCGTAGATCAGCCAGCCTCGAGTCACCTGATCCATCCAAAAACCCATGGAAGCGAACACGTGACCGAACCAAAGCAAACGAAAATCGCGGTGGCGCAGGACTTCGACGGCGGGATGTTGGAACAATCGATCGAGGGGCCGCCAAGTGCTACGCGGCGAGGTTGTAGCCGTCTTTGCCGCATCATTTACGTCTTCTCTCTCGGTAGGGGCTGAGCTCAAATCAAACTCCACTTTTTCAAAGCGCCAAATTTCAGAGAGCGGGTTTCAAACCCGACCCTTGTACAAATCTTTATTCTTTTTTTGCGTACTTTCCGTCCCGATCGCCCTGAGCCCGTCGAAGGGTGCGGCCAAATCTTGCCTTCGTGTCCTTCGCAACGATCTACCTGATTTTTCGCGCCTGGGGGCTAAGAACATATAGGGCCAACATGCACAAGGCGCCGATGAAGCTCATGAGCGCGGTCGCCGCTTGCGCGCCCATAAGCGACGCCAGGGCGCCGATGACCATGCCGCCGCACATTAAAATCACGTGCGTCTGATGGAATAGCGCCATGGTTCGGCCGCGCAATTCTCGCGGCGAATAGGCTTGAATGACGGTTTGCACCAACGCGTGGGAGGCCACGTGGCACAGGCCCATGACCGCCATCAGCGCCATCGACAGCGGAAACCACGTCGACGTGGCGAAAACGACAACCAGTAAGCCGTACACGCCGACGCCGCCGATCATGAGAATGCCGCGCGGCATCCGGTCACCGAGCGACGCGACCAGCACCGAGCTGGCCAAGGCGCCGATGCCCATCGATGTGAGCAGCAACCCTTGTCCTTTCGCGCCGACACCGAGCACGTCGCGAGCGAACACCGGCAAAAGTGTGTTGAAGGGAATGATAAAAAACGACGCGTACACCACCACCAGCAAGCCGGTGCGAACCTCGATATTTCGCCAGCTAAACTTCCAACCGGTAACGATGCTTTGCAAAAATCCTTCGTCATGCCCGGCTTGCCCGCTGGCGCCGCCCGACGCTGGTTTTTCCTCGCGCAGCTTGAGATTCCAGATCGCTGACAAGACGTAGAATGCCGCCTGAACGGCATACGCTCCGCCAGTGTTCCAGCCGGCGATGATCAGCCCGGCCAGTGCCGGACCGGTGATGCGCGCGACGTTGAACATCATCGCGTTGAGACCGATGGCGTTGGTCAGCGCATTCTGCGGCACCGAATCGGATACCATCGCGGCCCGCGACGGCTGCTGAAAGGTCCAAACGGAAGCCATGAAAAACGCGCTTACATAAACATGCCATGGTTCGATGGAGCGGGCGAAGATCAGCACCGCGAGCAGGCCGTACAACAAGGTATCGACTACCAGCGCGACCATCACTTGCGATTTGCGCGAATAGCGATCCGCCGTACTGCCGGCAATCGGAGCTAGCAATAGAATCGGCAGCGCCTGCACGCCGCGCACCAGCCCGAGCTGAAAAGATGAATTGGTCAATTCGTAAATCAGCCAGCCGCGCGTCACTTGGTCCATCCAGGTTCCCATTGACGCGAACACCTGGCCATACCAGAGCAAGCGGTATTCTCGATAGCGCAGCGCTTCGAAAGCGCGCAGCCGAACTAACCGCGCGATCGGCCAGGGGAGCGGTTCAGCGGCAACTATCTCAGGTTCGTCCATCGAGGTTTCGGCCTTTTCTTGCTCATGAGTAGGTGCCTGCACTGCGACTTGCCGGATTGGCCGAAGGCGACGAGTAAACTCGAAGTTCTAAAGCCAGGCGCCGATCATATCACGCGCGCGCGAAGAGCGTCCACATCGGCCGTCCAGTTTGGCAACAGCGAAGCAAGGCGAACGGAAACTCATGGCTGCAAGCAGCAGGGTTAAACTCTAATTGTATTCCGAAACTTTGCGCCTTGGCGTCCCGTTGATTTCGCTGCTCAGGGCATGCTTGGCGCGAGATATTCCGAGACTGACCGGTGCGCGAAGCGCACCTACGAAAACTTCCGAAACTTTGCGCCTTTGCGGGAGACATTCCGAATTCTCTTTGCGTCCTTTGCGTTCTTTGCGGCAATTCCTATCTTAATTTCCTCCCGCACAACATTTGACTTGCGGCTACGATCCGCGCTAACTGTCAGGCCGAATCACGGAGGTGCAATCTGAAGATTACCAACGTCAAAGCTTCGCTCCATCGCGTGCCTGTCGAGGTGCCGTTGCTCAAAGAACCCATCGTCACATCGGTGCTGTTCACCGCCGTCGAGACCGACCAAGGCATCACCGGCTACGGTCTCACGCGCGGCTCACAGCGGTTTGCCTTGAAGGAATTCATCAACCGCGAGGCCGGGCCGTTCTTGAAAGACAAAAATCCGCTGGAGACCGAGCGGGTTTGGAACCAGCTGCTAAAACAGTTTAATCCGCGGGTGCAAACCGGCATGTGGAGCTCGGCGGTGAGCGCCATCGACATCGCGCTGTGGGACATCAAGGGCAAACATTACAAAGAGCCAGTCTGGCGCTTGCTCGGCGGCGCGCAAAATCCGGTGCAAGCCTACGTCACCTTCGGCCTCAAGACATACACGAAAGAGCAGTTGATCGAAGTCGCTAAACAACTGGTCAAGCAGGGCGAGACGCGCTTGAAGATGGTCGTCGCCGTCGATCCGGAGAATCCGCGCATCGACGCCGAGCGGGTCAAAGCCGTGCGCAAAGCGGTCGGCGATGAAGTCGAGCTGATGATCGATGCCAATTATTTGTTCTCGTTTAACCGCGCCCTCGAACTGTGCAAGCTACTCGAACCCTACCACATCACCTGGTTCGAAGAACCGGTTTATCA
>CAYZJE010000494.1:0-2756 GCA_964478485.1 uncultured Syntrophobacter sp.
CAGCCGCAACTGAAGAAGATTGGCCGCAAAGAACGCAAAGGTCACAAAAGGGGCGTAGGGGCGACCGGCTGGTCGCCCTTGGGATCGGCGGCGCAGGAGTTTGCGCCGGCTGCGCAAATATCGAGCTATAGTAGTACAAAGGTCACAAAGTAGGGGCCGGTCGCGACCGGCCCCTAAATCAAGACTCGGATGGATTAGCCGCAAAGAGCGCAAAGGGCGCAAAAAAGAATTTGGCTTGGTAGGGGCGGGTTTGAAACCCGCCCTCTGAAATTCTGCGTGTCGGAAAATTTGCGCGCGCCGCGAAAACTTTCTGGCATAGTAAATAATATTGACCCAGTCGGTTGGCCTGGTTGTCGGTCCTGAGAATTGGAGTTTTCCCTATGACTATGCAACGAACTAAAACTTTTTGCGCAATGCTTTTCTATATTCTGGTTTCGTCTCTGGCGGTCTTGACCATCTGCGTCAGCGCCACTCTGGCGCAGGCGCCGTTCTATCAGGGTAAGACCATAACTTACACGGTCGGTTTGCTGGCGGGGGATTCGACTGACCTGTGGTCACGGTCGGTGACGCGCAATATGGCCAAACATATCCCGGGGAATCCCAGCTTTGTCGTGCAGAACATGCCGGGCGCGGGCGGACTGATCGCCGCCAATTACATTTACGGCGTGGCGAAACCGGACGGCTTGACCATGGGCTCGGTGTCGGCGGGACATTACTTTCATCAGTTGGCCGGGCGCGGCGAAGCGCAGTTCGATTGGCGCAGATTTAACTGGATTGGCTCTTCTCAGCGGCATGAATATTTGTTCGTGATGCGCGGCGACGCGCCGTACAAGTCCCTCGACGACATCCGTAACGCCAGCGAGCCGCCCAAATGTGCGTCTACGGCGCTTGGCTCGGCGAGTTATCTGACGCTTAAATTGCTCGAAGAAGCATTTGGCCTGAAGCTCAACATCATCACCGGGTACAAAGGCGGGCAAGAACAAGACCTTGCTATTGAACGCGGCGAAGTGCAATGCCGCGGCGTCACCACGGCGGCATTTCTCGGTCGCGGGCCGATGCAGGGCTGGGTGAAAAGTGGCTTTCTTCGGGTGCTCTTGCAAACGCCGCGCAAGCGCAATCCGAAACTGCCGGAGGTGCCGAGCGTGCACGAGCTGATGGAGCGCTATCGCGTGGCGGAAAAAAATCGGCGCATCGCGCTAGTGCTCTTGGGCTCGGACAACTTCGGCAACTTTCCGACCGTCGCCTCGCCGGGTATCCCAGCCGACCGGGTTAAGATACTACGCGACGCGTATACCAAAGCGCTCAAGGAGCCTGATCTTTTGGACGAGGCCAAGAAACGGTCTTGGGAAGTCGACCTCATACCCGGCGAGGAGCTGCAGGTTTTGGCCAAAGAAGTGATCGATCAGCCGGCCGATATCGTCGAGCGCATCAAGCAGCTGATGGAAACGAAATGAAAGCCCCAAAGGGAAAGCACGAAAGCGAAACTCGAAATCCGAAGCACGAAATCCGAAACAAATTCAAATGACCAAAACAACTGCAATTTTCCAAACAATTCTGATTCGGATTCACCGTTTTGGATTTTCTTCGCTTTTGAGTTTAATTGGCTGCGGTTTGTTTCGGATTTCGATATTCGGATTTCGGATTTACTCCTGCGCGGTTTGTTTCGATCTGCGGGGCTTCTTTCGTGCTTCGGATTTCGTGCTTTCAGGTTGGGCTCGACACTAGCACCCAGGTTGCGGTAGGAGATAGCGGGCAGAGATCGGCGATTGGAGTTCAGATTTCAGCGGTCGGTCGGAGGAGAAGAAACATGGATAGAAGAGTTTTCCTTCTTGCGCTCGCAGACTTTCTGCTGGTGGGTGTGTCCACGTCTTCGGCGCAGCAGCCAACGAAAATTCCCCGGATAGGATTCCTAGGCGATATTTCTACTCAATCGTCCCGCCTCAAGGCATTCCGGCAGGGACTGCGTGAGCTTGGCTACGTCGAGGGCAAAAACATTATCATTGAGTGGCGACATCATGAGGGGAAAGTCGATCGCCTGCCCGCGCTCGCGCCCGAGCTAGTGCGCCTCAAGGTAGACATCATTGTCACAGCTGGTGCGCCAGCGGCCCGTGCCGCCAAGGAGGCAACTGTCACGATCCCCATTGTGATGACGCAGGTTGGCGATCCTGTTGGAAGCGGGTTCGTCGCCAGTCTTGCGCGGCCTGGCGGTAACATTACTGGTCTGTCAACCTTAGCCCCGGAGCTAAGCGGGAAACGACTGGAGCTACTGAAAGAAGTGGTTCCTCGGCTCTCCCGTGTGGCGGTCTTCGGTACTTCGACCGACCCAGACAACGCACAAATCTTAAGAGAGGTGGATCTCGCCGCAAAGGCGTTGAAAGTGAAGCTTCAATACCTAGACGTACTAGGTCCCAAGGATATTGAGACCGCATTCCGAGCCGCAGGCAAGGGGCGGGCTGAGGCAGTTCTTATGATGGTGGCGGGCAACGTCGGCGCTGGTAACCAAAGACAGATTTTAGAACTCGCGGTAAAGAGGCGGCTCCCGATAATTTACGCAAATCCGGGAAGTGTGGATGCTGGCGGTCTCATGTCCTACGGCGTGAACAATTTGGACTTGTACCGGCGCGCTGCTACGTATGTGGACAAGATTTTGAAAGGCCGAACGCCAGCCGACCTTCCCGTGGAGCAGCCAATGAAGTTCGAGTTCATCATCAATCTGAAAGCCGCCAAGCAGATAGGCCTGACGATTCCGCCGAACG
>CAYZJE010000495.1:0-4035 GCA_964478485.1 uncultured Syntrophobacter sp.
CGCTTTCGCCAAGGTGATCTTTTCCGCGTCCCGTCCCGCCTGGACCATCGCCGCCGCCGTATAAGTGTGATTCACCGGGATCGTGCTCTGAGCAATGATCGGACCGGTATCGAGATCGTCGGTCACGATATGGGCCGTTGCGCCGATGATCTTCACGCCGCGCTCATAAGCCTGGTGGTACGGCTTGGCGCCGATGAAGGCCGGTAGAAACGAGTGATGTATATTGATGACCCGATTACGATACTTGGCGACGAACGTCGGGGTCAGAATGCGCATATACTTGGCGAGGACGATATATTCAGGAGCGTAGCTGTCGACTACTTCTATGACCCGCATTTCATGCTCTGCCCTATCAAGATCTTTGTGGCTGACGTAGTGAAATGGAATGCCAAACGGTTTGACCAACGAACCCAGCGTCTCATGATTCGCAACCACTGCTTTAATCTCGGCTGGCAGTTCGCCTGAATAATGGCGAATCAACAAATCCCCCAAACAGTGCGCCTCGGTCGTCGCTAGGATGACAATCGGCTGGCGCTCCGCGGCGACCAGCTTGACGACCGATTCTTTCGCCAGCATCTGCTCAAGATAGGAGACGACCGTATTCGGCGCCGTCGGCCCTTCAAAAGCCGTGCGCATAAAAAAGTGCTTGGCGTCGAGGTCGACAAACTCTTGGTTGCTAAGGATGTTGTAGCCAGCATTGAACAAAACACCGGTGATTTTATGGACGAGTCCTGGCTCGTCCGGACAGTCGATACGAAGAATATGGGGAGGCACTAATTCATCTCCGTTCTTTCTGCGAATTGTTCAGACAATGCGAGCTCGACACCAACAGCCAACGGCTCGCGCCATCAGAGAAGTCTGAGAGCGTAAAAGGCCCTACGCCGCCACTCGGTGAGCGTCGCTTCGGTTTCTGCCTTTGCCCAGAATTTTTAGGCAGAGCGTTCGCATGCTCTCCAGTTCATGATAAAACTCTCGCCGCGCTTCCTCGGGCGACAATGTCTCAAAAAGATCCGCCAGTTGTACGCCACGACTCATGATCTCTTGCGCCTCTTTCTTCCGGTAGTGCGATTTGACGTGAAGACAGTTTTCCGCGTGATAGAAGCGTTCAATGGCTTCCGTGGGCGTCAAGACGCCGCTCGCCAAAGACTGCACGAGTCCTAGATTAACAAGAGCAAACAGTTCCAACTTCTGGCTCGGACTGCCGCTCAAGTTTGAGAGCACGATATTGATAGATTGCAGTCGTTTCATGGAATCACCGTCTTAAGAATAAATTTGACGCCCGCGACACGGCCTGATTCATGCTCGAAATAGTGAACTTCACCTGAGTCGCCTTGCTTGATAACCTTCCGCCACCGGCCCGCCCGCAGTCTTCGCAGGAACGTAGGAACCGCATGATCTGAGACGAAAAAAGTCGCGCCATCGTGATCGATGCGGTTCGTGATGCTCACCACATCCTACCGGGCTAAACACGAGTACGCCAATAACCTGGCTTGCGGCTGTGATGAGCTACGGCAAGATTGCGAACAGCGTCGATTGAGGGTACATAAATTAGGTTATACGGGAAGCTCGTCAACACGAATTTGCGGCGTTTCCTATCGATGGGAGCATCGATTTCCGGCGCGCCCATGAGAAGATTAGTCGCCCTTCGAACTTCTGTCGCGAACCGCTCGCCCAGGCCCGGTATGTTACGTTCGTAATAAACAGAAGCCTCAATCAGTTCCAGCTCCGCTTCCGAATGGAATTCAAGAATCATCGCTTTAGGCGCGACCGAAGGTTCTCAAAAACGCGCTCACCAGGAATAGTTTGAACTTTGCCCTCGATAATCTCTTGATGTCGCTTTCTCGCTTCCGCAGCCCACGCTTGGTCTACATCGGTGTCAGGCGGACCGTCCAAATCAGCGATGAGTTTGCGAATAAGCTCAAGCCTTTCCGCGAGACTGAGCGAGCGTACTTTTTCTTCGATTTCCGAGATCACATTCGACATGGATGCCTCCATCCTCGACTTGTTTGTCAGAGTTTAGCTCAGGCGAGGTGAAATCGCTAACGCGCGACCTGTGCTCATGGCTTCGTGGCCGGTACCATAAATGCGGGGATGGCGATGGCAATCTCCGTGCCCTCGCGATACCATTCGACGACCTTAATAATCGCGTCATGAATCCGTTCACGGGCCTCTGCGGTTTGTCTCGCCAGAATTATTAATGCTTTACGCCACCGTTTCCACTCAACCCAAACAACCTCATCGCATTCCCACCCAATACTTTCTCTTTGTTCTCATTGGACAAGGTAGTCATCTGCTTGATCACATTCACCGTTCGCGGCCACGTCGCAACTGCGTCGCCGTGGTCGAAGTCGCTGCCGATGATGATGTTGTGGTTGGGCCAACCGTTGATCGTGTCGGCAAGGTAGGTTTCCCAGGATACGCAAGCGATGTAGAACTGTTCGAAATATTGCCTGGGCATTTTTTTGATGGCTTTTTTGCCTTCAAAGAACTGCTGGACGGATACGGATACCCTGTCTTGATTCGGCATATGCGCGTCGAGCGTGTGCATCAGCCACGGCACCCAGCCGATACCGCCTTCGAAGAAACCGAACTTCAACGTCGGAAAGCGATCGAGCACGCCGCCAAAGATCAAACGCGCGGCGCTGACCATGTAGGTCAGAGGAAAGCCGAGCGCGGTCGGAAAATGCTGGTAGCCTTGAAAGCGTTCGCTGCCGACCAGCCACGGGTGGCTGTGCTGGGCTTCGTAAACACGCGCGGCCGGATGCAGTAAAATAGGTATATTAAGGGCCGCTATCTCTTCGTAAAGCGGGAACAGCACTTCGTTGTCGAGATCGCCGTCGCCCCAACCGCCATTGAACTTGACCGCTTTCAAGCCAAGCTCTTTAACAGCGCGGCGCAGCTCTTGCACCGCTTCTTTGATATCCGGCAAATAAATCCAGGCGCAGCCAATAAAGCGATCGTCGCCCTGAATATCTTCCGCGACCGTGTCATTGTATGCGCGTGCCAGCTGCCTGCCTAATTCAGCGTCGCATTCATAAATCAGCGGCCGATTGTCGGGAATCAACACCTGCACGTCGAAGCCGTCTTTCTTCATGAACTCGGCGCGCAAAGAGAGGCTCCATCGCCCCTCTTTGAACGAATGGACCTTCTTGCCGTCGCGATAATAAGTCGCGACTTTCCCCGGCACCACTTCGCCGTAGCGCACCATGTCGCCTTTGTCTTCGACGACTTCCAAATATCCTTTGCCTGGATGCTTTACCTTGTCGAGAAAGCGCAGCGGCCAGTAGTGCGTGTCGCCATCGATGTACATGACTTGTTCTCCTCAACAAATTTATAGAAGTCCGTCTCCCATCTTTTGTCATTTCGACCAAAGGGAGAAATCTTACATTCCTTCGCTCAAGTCATTCCATTTAGGATTGACGCTCACAACCAAACTGTTCTTTTTCTCTCGGCGCCATTTCTTGATCTCTTTTTCACGAGTTAGTGCCGCAATCACATCGTTAGTCTGCTCGTAATAAACGAGTTTGTCGACGTTATATTTTTCAGTGAAACTTTGACTAACTTATTCTGGTGCTCGTAAACGCGCCTTCTTAGATCATTGGTTACCCCGACGTACATGACGCGGTTATTCCAATTGGTCAGCAGGTAGACGTAGTAGCATCTCTCCTCGGGCATCAGATTTCTCGCTTCGCTCGAAATGACAGGAGAAGAGAGTCCAAGCGTAAGATCAAGATCCCTCGCTTACGGCTCGGGATGACCAGCGCCTGCAGCGCTGGTCACTTCACTCCGTACCTCGAGTACAGCTCGTCGATGAAGCCGCTTTGGTCGAGCTTCTTCATGAAGCGGTCGTCGACCAGCTCTTCGACTTTCACCTTCTCCACGTTCGGGTTGCGTAATTTCATCAGCCGCTGCACGTTCCTCAGCCCATCTAAGCTCGCATGCGGCTTACGGTCCAATCCCGTGATCACATCCTTATAGCCATCCTCAGCCTCTTGGTCGTTGATTCGTAGATATCGCTTCAGAATGGCCAGAGCC
>CAYZJE010000496.1:0-3080 GCA_964478485.1 uncultured Syntrophobacter sp.
GAAGGCCAGAAAGTCGACTGCGAGGCGATTCAGATCTTTACCAAATCGTCGCGCCAGTGGGCGGCGAAGCCGTTGGCGAAAGATGAGATCGCCCAGTTCCACGCCAATCGCAAGGAAACCGGCATCGCCGCCGTCGTCGCGCACGACTCTTACTTGCTCAATCTCGGCTCGCCTGACGCCGGACTGCGCAAGCGTTCAGTCGCCGCGTTCATCGACGAAATGGAGCGCTGCGAAGTTCTCGGCGTGTCGAATCTGATCGCTCATCCCGGCGCCCACGTCGGCGCCGGCGAAGTGGAAGGAATCAAGACCATCGCCAAATCGTTGGACGAGGTTCACAAAGCTTGCCCGAAATTCACCGTCAAAGTCACGCTGGAAATCACCGCCGGCCAGGGCTCGAACTTGGGCTACCGTTTCGAACAGATTGGCGCCATGATCGACGCGACGAAACAAAATGACCGGCTGCGCGTCTGCTTCGACACCGAGCATGCCTTCGCCGCCGGCTACGATCTGCGAACCAAAGAAGGCTACGAAAGAACCTTCAGCGAGTTCGATGAAGCCATCGGCATCAAGCTGCTCGCCGCGTTTCATCTCAACGATTCGAAAAAAGACTTTCACTCCCGCGTCGACCGCCACGAACATATCGGCCAAGGCTTCATCGGCGTCGAAGCCTTCCGATTGTTAATGAACGACGAGCGCTTCTGGGGATTGCCAATGTGCTTGGAGACGCCCAAGGGCCCGGATCTCAAAGAAGACCGCGAAAATCTCACGCTTCTGAGAAGTCTAATCAAAGCTTAATTAAATCTTACCCTTGTAACTCGCCAGCGAATATTCGCCAACCTGCCCGCACGAGATTTCTTAACTTTGAACTCCGGCGCCGCATCGCCGATACGTAAAAGGTTCATGACGACTCCATTCGAAACAGCGGTTCCACAAGGCAAAGGAAAAACCTTAGGAAACCAATCAGTACTCGGACTTTCATGATCTTACCTTTTGCCTTTTACCTTTTAACTTTTGCCTTGTCATCTCACGGGATATTCTGCCACAGCGAGAATGCTTCCTTCCGATTCGCCGTCGAGCGCGCCGTGAACCAGCGCTCATCGGAATTGCCGGCTTTGAGCAAGCCGAAAAAATACATGCGCAGCATCTGCTCGATCAATTGCGGGATCGGCAGGTCGCGCTTGGGCTGGTACCAGGTGTAAATCCAGTTCATCATGCCAAACAAAGAGAACGTCGCCAGCCGCAGATCGATGCCCTTGCCGTTCTCCTGCTCCTGCAGCGCGCCGATCAGATCCATGATGACTTTGACGTAGCGCCGCTTGAGCACGAGAATCTTGTTGTCGAACTCGCCGGTGAGCGATTCGTCTTCATGCGCCATCACTTTCATCTCGGGCATGTTGTGCAGAAAAAAGCCCAAATGATTCTCCGCGAAGGCGTGAATCCGAGCGCGCACGTCCAAGCCGGGCGAGTCGATCCGCTCCCAGTGCTGCAACAGCGTCACGAAACAGCGCTCCTGAATCAGAAAGAGCAACTCTTCTTTGGTCGTAAAATAGTAATACAGACCCGAAAGACTCATCTTGGTCGCGCGCGAAATATCGCGCACCGAAGTGTGGTGAAAGCCCTTCTCGGCAAAAATCTTCGCCGAAGTCTTGAGAATATGCTGCAGCTTTTCGTCGTAGTGACGAGTCGCGGGTTCAAGTCGACTCAACATGGATGAAGTCGATATTTGCAAATCGATCCCAGAGTGTCAAATACATGTCAGGGGAAAAAGGCTGGAAATATTAGGCGAGTCGCATGATAATCGGCAATATAAAATAGGCGATGCCAGCGGCAATCATCGGAGCGGTGATCCAGCCGAGCGCGATGTTTCGAAGAACTCGAAGCTGTATGGTTTGGATACCACGCGCCAGCCCAAGACCCAGAACGCTTCCGACCAGCGCCTGAGATATCGAGACCGGAATCGCCGAAAGTGTTTGAGATCCGCTTCGATCTCACCGCGCATCTCCAGAGCCATGTGTTACATCTGATCGAGATACTCAGTAAACTTTTTTTGAATCTCGTGCTGGGCCCCAAACAGACCCATGAAATAATTTTTCATGGAGAAACTCTACTCCCGCGGCAGCGCGGCTTAACTTGGGTTAGCGGCAAATAGCATCGCGTGCGTAAAAGCGAGACCAAGTTCGTCGCCTTCTTTGTAGATCTCTGTCTTGGCGGTTTGCACGCGCAGGACTACGCCGTCGGCACTCACTTTATAGTCAATGAGATGTCCCGAATAGTTGCAGACTTCGACCCGGCAGCGCATGGCGCCCGTTGAACTAAACGAGATATCCTCAGGGCGAACGGCAACGACGCACTCGCCGCTCAGGCCACTGCGGTCAAAGACGTTGAGACGATAACCACCGAGAAACTCCACTGTGGCATCGTCTCCACTTCGCGCTAAAATTCGTCCGGGAATGAAGTTCATTAATCCGATGAAGTCGGCGACGAAACGATTGGCAGGATGGGTATAGATTTCCGCCGGAGCGCCGACTTGGACGATCTGGCCGGCATGCATCACCGCAAGACGGTCCGACATCGCCAAGGCTTCAGTCTGATCGTGGGTAACATAGAGTATCGGTATACCCGTTCGGCGCTGCAAGTCCTTCAGCTCGAAGCGCATCTGCTCGCGCAGTTTCGCGTCGAGATTGCTCAACGGCTCGTCAAGCAGGAGTATTTCAGGCTCCTTGATCAAGGCCCGGGCTAAAGCAACCCGCTGTTGTTCTCCACCAGAAAGCTGGCTCGGATAGCGATTCGCCAGCCTTTCGAGACCGACAGTGTGCAAAGCCCCTTCAAGCTTTGTGTCGATGACTTCTTTTGGTAGCTTCTTGAGCTTCAACGGATAGGCGACATTGTCATGAACCGTCATATGGGGCCAAACGGCGTAATTCTGAAAAACCATGCCGATCGGCCTGATCTCCGTGGGCACATTGATAGCGTCTGCAGTCGAATTCACGCGCGTTTCGCCGATGTAAATTTCCCCTTCGGTGGGTTCCTCAAGGCCAGCGACGCAGCGTAGGACAGTGCTCTTGCCGCAACCGCTCGGC
>CAYZJE010000497.1:0-39570 GCA_964478485.1 uncultured Syntrophobacter sp.
CTTTTCACCAGCCCTTTTGGTGAAATCTTGGCACCCAAACTGTACCTAACAGGCCAACGGCCTAAGGCGCGGTGACACTACTTGGCAGTGCACCACACCGCCGAGGCAGTCATGGCTCCCTAATCGCAACAAAACCGGCCAAAACTACCTTTGCCAACGGATCGAAAGACAACCGAGATACTTTGTGGCAAAAAGCATTCCAAACGTGCGAAATCGAAAAATTCTTCACATGCTTACGAATGGCTGGAAGGAATCGAATCAGCATGAGTACGATGCCATAGTTCGAGCATCATAAAATTCCAAATATGCGAGCCGAAATAGCCGCTACGTTCCTCATCGTGAGCTTTCAACAAACGTTCCAAGGCCGGCCGCTGAAAATAGCCACGCTGAAGCGAACGCGGATCTAACAACAAAGAACGAGCGAGATCTCTGAAGCCGGAATGGCTCCTGAGCCAATCTCCCGTCGGCAAGCCAAAGCCGTGCTTCTTCTTAGTGAGAATCTGTTCGGGGAGAAAGTTCGCGAAGGCCTTCTTGAAAATATAACGCTTGGACCAACCTTTAACCTTCAAGGCAGCCGGGATCTTACCGGAGGCACTTCCAACGCGCGGATCGAGATAGGGATAGCGAACCTCGACACCTTGGGTCTCGGCCATGCGGTTGACTTTAAAAAGGTCATTGTCAGAAACCGCGAGTTTCAGGTCCATATAGAGCAGGCGATTGAGCGGACTAATATCACCCGCTCTGAGATAGTGTTGGCGCGCGACGTCAATCGGAAAGTCATGTTCCAACGACGATCTGAAATCATCGGTCAAGAACTCGGCGGCGTGATCGCGATAATAGAGCTGATAGGCAAAGAACCGATCCACCGCGGGCAGGTTTGCTTTACGCACATAGTTTTTGACTTTTCGCCAGGGATAAAAGTCGGGGATCGTTGCTGCGGCGTAATCGAGCACCCCTCTTAATGGCCGCGGCACCTGATGATAAATCGCGAAGACCTTCTCGGTAATATAACGCTCGTTGCCGCCGAAAAGTTCATCTCCACCATCGCCGGCAAACATGACTCTGACACCGGCATCCTTGGCCATCTTTAAGCAGAAATAAGTCGGGATCGCCGAACTGTTGCCAAAGGGTTCGTCATAAGCCGCAGCCAACTCCGACATCGCATTGAGCGCCTCATCTGGCCGGACGATATATTCGTGCGCGATACTGTTAAAATGCTTCGCCGCGATCCTGGCGTAATGAATTTCGTTGTAGGCTTCCTCTTCAAAGCCGACCGAGAAGGAGTTCGTTGGCCGCGTACTGGATCTGGCCATAAGCCCGACCAGCGTGCTGCTATCCGTGCCGCCGCTCAAGAACGCGCCCACTTCTGCCGTGCCGACCGACCCGTCACTCAATGCGAACCGAACAGAATTTTCCAACGATTCACGCAATAAATCGGCGGCAGCCGATTCGCTGAGGCTGCGCTCCTCGACGTACGCCATATCCCAGTATCTGCGCACGTTGCTGCGGCGGTTGGCCCATTCTAAAACATGACCCGGCTCCAAACGTTGAATGTTTTTAAAAATGGTAAAGGGCGCGGGAATAAACGAATGATTCAAATAGAAGTACAAGCTGTTAGGCTCAATCACCTTGCGCATCTCCGGTGCGCTCGCGAAGGCGGAAATGCGTGGCGCGAAAGCGATCCGCTCGTTGGCCAACCCATAGTAGATCGGTCGAGTACCAAAATGATCGGTGGCAAGAAGCAGTGTTTGTTGCCGCGCATCCCAAAGCGCCAGTGCGAAAGAGCCGCGCAGATGCGTGACGAAGTCATTTCCCTTCTGTCTGTAGAGATCCATGATGGCGGCGCCGCAGGAGTCACTGTTGCGCGAACCATTCATGCCAATCTTAGCGCCATCGGGTGCGGCGAAGCCGTTTAAAACAAGGTGAACTTCATGATTAACATAGGACTCGTTCCAACCCTGCCAGCTCCAAGGGAGAACTCCCCCTTCGGACAGCCCCAACACTTTCATGCTTAGATTTTTTGCGGTTGCGTTAATCACAATCGGACCCTTTCGGTGCGTAACAACTGCATTTCGGCGATAGGCGCTAAAGGCAGCGAGCTAAAGACATCAGCGATGTCCGATCGAAACATCGGCGTTGGTGATTGAGTTCGACCTGCTGATCGGCGAAGACGTTAGCAATCGATCCAGTTTGGCGCCGACAAGCTCCCAGTTGTAGCATTGATTCATCTTGTTCCAGGCCTTCTTCGTTACCGCTTTACGCAGTTCCGTGTCGCTTAAAACCCGGATCACCTGGTTAGCGAACTCTTCCGGCGTCGTGCCGATCAGAACTTCTTCTCCGTCGCGAACTTCTATGCCCTCAATCGCCGGCGGCGTCGCCACGACTGGAACGCCCACCGCCATTGCCTCCAAGACTTTGTTCTGCACACCACGGGCAATCCGCATCGGTGCCACGCTCACGTCGGCGCGAACGAGATAGGCCCGCACATCGTCAACCTCGCCGACCACGCGCACACCGTCGATCTGGCTTAAGCGGCGCACCGATTTGGGCGGACGGCGGCCAACGATTTCAAAAACCGACCGGGAGAACTTTTGCCGGATTAAGGGAAAGATATCTTGGGCAAAATGGCGAACCGCGTCGATATTTGGCGGGTAATCCATGGTGCCAACGAAGATCAGCTTTTCCCCTTCCGCCTGGCTTTCACGATCCGCTCCCGCCAGGTGATAGGGGATCTGCTCCAAGGGCAGCCGCCGCAGTTCTAAGTCGGTTCCATTGGAAATAAAATCAATGGATCCTCGACCACCGGTCTTTTTAAACAACTCGGCCTCGGCGTGTGAGACAAACACACTGCGCGTGGCCCACTTCGACACGGCAATCTCAAATTTGGCAAGCCGGCTGTGCTCCAGGCGGTATAAAAGGGAAAGCGGAAAGCGCGACGCTTCGGCCAATTGCCGCCATTTTACCGAATCGACATCGACAAAGTCGACGATCTTGATCCTGGCGTCGATCTTCTCTGCATAAGACGCGACCGCCGAAGAATAGACAAAGACCGCATCGAAGGGAGCGCCGTGTAGGACGTTATCAAGTTCTCGTTGAAACGGCTTTGCGCTGTAGAATCCTTCGGTGAAACTTCCGCCTTGAAGCAAGGAACGAAGCGCGCGAGCCATCGCAAGAGTTCGATTAAGCCGAACGGGGATCACCCGGCCTCGACACAAAGACCTCAGAAACGACGCATGATTTAAGTCTTGGGGATCGTCAACCCAATATAACAAGGTCACATCATGCGATTTCGCGAGATGTGACAGTAGATTGAAGGCGCGGATTTTATCGCCTTTATTCGGTGGATATGGGGTTCGATGTGCCAGAAACAAAATTCTCATAGCGTCGTATCGATTCAGAGAATGGCTAACCGCATGACTTGGTTGACCAGCTTATGGAATATGCCTAACGATGTGCGGTCCGAGGGACTTGGTCACCGGCAGGGGGAGACCACGCCAAATGCGGATCGCCCACTGCAACTTGGGATTCAATGGACTGGTATCTGGAATCCCTTGGCCCTTGGGCGAATAACACCAGTAGGGCAATGGCTTGGGCTCGAACCCCCAATGGCGTTTAAAATTGTAGGATCCCGTCCCTTCTTTACTGCGGCCGAAATCGAATATCTTGTAGCCCTGCGCCGCGGCATGACGCATCAGCTCCCAGTACATAAAATCGTTGGGCGCCAATTGCATCCAGTCTTTCAGCGCGCCGCCATAATAAGGCAGCACTTGATCGCGGTAAAAAAACGACATCACGCCGGCAATGACTTTCCCCTGGTGTTCGATGACCAAAACTTTGCAGTTGTCGCCGAAAACATCGACGAGATTTTGGAAATAGGCGTAGCCGAACACCGGAGTTCCGAGATTGCGCACGCTTTCAGCGTAAACATCGTAGAATTCTTTTAACCGGCCATTATCGAATAGTGCTTTCAGACCATGCTTTTCGCCCTGGCGCACCATGCGCCGCTGCTTGCGCGGAATGCGCGCAAGATTGGCCTCATCGCTAGCGTCGAGTTCGCCGACGAACGTGACGTAAAGATCTTTGCGCGACCACGAGGAGGCCGATCCGTTGGCGTGTGCCGCCACGTCAAATTCCCCATAGGGATTGCCGCGCAGCTCTAGGTAACGAACTTGGTGTTCGCTCGCGAGGCGAATGGCCTCTTCCAAGAGCATTCGGCCAGCACGCTCATCCGCAGCGACAATCCCGCCATAAACGCCAAATGGCATGGCCACTAAACTACGGCCAAAGAGCAGACTCTTGACTAAGAATAGTGGCAGAACACCGCGCACACACCCAGACTCCTGAACCCAGAGATACATCGGCTTAAAACCGAAACTTGAGGCGAGGATGTCGCGCCACGCCGAGAGGTGAAAAAATGTCCCCGCGGGCTGAGCCATGACAAACTCATCCCAGCGCGGGTCTTGTTGTTGGATAATTGCGCACTCCATTGCTTACACTGATTCCTAACTACAGATGGCTTGGCTTTTCCGTGTTG
This sequence comes from uncultured Syntrophobacter sp., assembly GCA_964478485.1. Taxonomy (GTDB): domain Bacteria; phylum Desulfobacterota; class Binatia; order UBA9968; family UBA9968; genus DP-20. The sequence continues at coordinate 4,535 of CAYZJE010000497.1, forward strand.
CCGATTCAGTCCAAGAAGAAATTCCCCAAGGATGGACCGGCGGCGGCTCTTGGAGTAGCACATCAACGATTCGCTTTGCCGCTTGACCGTCCCAAAAACGTGGCGGTGCCGGTACCGGTCGCGCACCCTGTAATACGCGGGAAAACTCCGCGATAATCTTGTCAGGATCGGCGCCGACCAAAACATTAGTGCCATTTTGAAGCGTAACCGGCCTTTCAGTGTTCTCCCTGAGGGTGATGCATGGGACACCCAAGATCGTGGTCTCCTCTTGAACCCCACCCGAATCTGTTAAGACGACCTTGGCTCGGGAGGTGAGTTGGAGAAAATCTAAATAGCCCAGCGGTGGCACTAAACGAATCCGCACGCGAGCATCCCACGGCTGCGCACCTTCGAGGAAATGATCGACAAAATAGTCGCCCAGGTCAGCCTCCTGGATCTGCTTCAATGTGCGCGGATGGGCCGGAAAAATAATCGGCATATGCCGTGAGACCTCGAGAAAAGCTTCCAACATCTTGGCAAATTTACGGCTATCGTCGACATTCGCCGGCCGGTGCAAGGTCAAAATCGCGTAGGGTTTGACCTGTCCGCTTTCAAGCAGTCGCAGTTCGTCGAGAATTGTCGATTCCTGCGCCTTGGATCGATGACGCAGTAGCGTATCGATCATCACGTTGCCGACGAAATGAATCTTCTCGCTGGGTATTCCCTCGCGCTCGAGATTGTGATTGGCGCTCTCCTCAGTGGTGAACAGATAGTCGGAGATCGCGTCGGTGACGATTCGGTTCACTTCCTCGGGCATGGTGCGGTCGAAACTGCGCAACCCAGCCTCCACGTGGGCGAGCTTGGGAATGAATGCCGTCGCGCCCGTGGCTCCAGCGCACCAAGTTTTCTTGGTCACCAAGGCACAGGCGACGGTCGAGTTCACGTCGCCAACGACGAGGACAATATCGGGGCATTGCGCTAGCAATACGCTTTCAAACCCCTCCATCACTTTGGCGGTCTGAAGAGAGTGGGTGCCCGAACCGACACCCAAGAAAAGATTGGGCTTGGGCAGTTCAAGGTCGTTGAAGAAAAAATCCGACATGTTCGCGTCATAATGTTGCCCAGTGTGGACCAATAGATGTTCGATGGGATGCGTGATCGATTGATGATTGTGTTCCTTAATGGCCTCGCAGACGGCGGCGACTTTCATAAAATTCGGCCGGGCGCCGACCACGGATAAAATCTTAAAGGCCATTTACCACCTCGTCTGTCGAATCGGTCTTGCTCACTGTTGCCTTAACGACCTCGGTCAGCGGCGCCCAGGAAAATTCTCCAAGCAACCGGGCGAGCTTTTTTTCGGTCGAATGCAGGTTCTGGTAATGGCGAAAGCGCGATCGCCAGGACGCCGCAATGCGCGGCTGGGCCGGATCGATCTCCCAGGGATGAAGGTAGAACATGGCGGGCTGGGCTTCTTTTTCATTGATATGGCGGAGCGCCCAAGCGGTAAGACTATAGGGCAGCAAGCGGAAATATCCGCCGCCACCGATCGGCAGATTGGCGCCAAAAATCGCTAACGTTGACGGTGGAAATTCCAAGATGCGCCCGCCGCCGCCAAGGGAGCGGTAGTGGGGAAACCGCGGCGCGTCAGGAATACCATATTGGTCGTGGAGCACCGGAAAAATACTCGAGTCATATTCAAAACCCGCGTGGTGCAAGATATCCAGCGCCCAAAGCGTATGGGTGGTTACCGAATAACTTGGCGCTCGGTAACATCTGACCGAGGCCCCACTCAACTCTTCGAGAATCGCTTTGGCACGATGGATATCCTCACGAAATACTTTCTCGTCCGCGCGTCCAATCATTTGATGATGATAGCCATGACAACCGATCTCGTGGCCCGCCAAAGCGATTTCCCTGACAAGCGCCGGACAATGTTCAGCAACCCAACCCAAAACAAAGAATGTCGCGCAAACCCCGCGTCGGTCAAACATCTCCAGCAACCGGCGAGTATTGTTCTCGACCCGCAACGGATATTGGCTCCATTGGTTGGGCAATATGACGTCCGCGAAAGCCTGCACGTGAAAATAATCCTCCACATCTACCGTAAGCGCGTTCACCACAATTTCACCTCAGCGCGCCCCGGATCCGAGCATGATGACTTTGATGCTTTCAAAAATAATTTGCAGGTCGAAAATCGGCGACATATGTTTGATGTAATACAGGTCGTATTGTAACTTCTCGATGGCGTCCTGTTCGCTGTCGCCGTAGCGGTAGCTGATTTGCGCCCAACCGGTAATCCCTGGCTTCACCGAATGGCGTAGATCATAGTAGGGAATGTTTTGTTTAAGCCGCTCAACAAAGTAGGCGCGCTCGGGCCGTGGCCCGACGAAACTCATATCGCCTTTAAGCACGTTGATCATTTGAGGGATTTCGTCGATCCTGATTTGTCGTAAGATCGCGCCGACGCGGGTCACGCGCGGGTCGCTTTCCGACGCCCATACCGGACCCAATTTCGCCTCGGCGTCTTCGGCCATGGAGCGAAATTTATACAGGACAAAGCGCCGATCGTTTTGGCCGACCCGCTCTTGCCGGTAAAAAACCGGCCCGCGGCTGCCAAGTTTAATGGCCGCCGCGGTCAATAGAATGAGCGGTGTGCTCAAAACCAATCCGAGAAACGACATGACGACATCGATGGTTCGTTTGGCGGCGAGAATCAGACGATCGCGGCGAAAGCCTGCCGAAAGCGCGATCCACTCCGGCGGTAGATCGGTGACCGCAATTTTGCTAGCTAAGCGTTCGTAAAACGAATGGCAATCTTCGATCGGAATTCCCCTCGCCTTGACCGCAACTAGATCCTCAAAATAAGACTGCGGACAGGGGTCAGCGCCAGCCAACAAGACTCGATCCACGCGGTTAGCCGCGATCAAGCCGCTCAAAGAACGAGGCGCGAACATGGGAATCTCGACCTTTCGGGGATTGCCATAAGAAAGCTTTACACAGCCAGCTTCTTGGCCGACGAACCCAACTACATCCATGCCCAGTTTCTGCCGCAGATAGAGCTCTTCGGCGACCATCTTGCCGATCGTGCGCATACCGACGATCAACACATTGACTCGAACTCCGGCTTGCCGGATCGCACGCATGAAACCCAATCGCCAGAGACAAAGACAAAAACCCAGTGCGATCATTTCGCTGAGGTAGATGGACTTGCCAAAGTTGGGAATTGGATAGCTGAGGACGCCTATAACGATGCACGAGCCGCCCAAGCCGGCGACGAAGCGCTCGAGCAGCTCGCGCATCGACAAGCTTTGGTCGACGGCGTACAAGTCCGAGTAATAAAACGCGATGACAACCACCAAGGCCATCACCAATCCGTGCGTTGCCGGATTGAACCATCCCTGGTCCGGTAGCAATCCACCCTCGTCCAACAGCAATCGGACCGCTGCGCTCGCACCGACTACGAGAACGACATCGCCGAGCACCAGCAACAAATCGTGGAGTGTGTAGTAGCGATTGAATAGCCTCACAATTATCCGTGACCGTTGGAAGAATAGTAGTAGTAGTACTTCGAACCGAGACCGAGGTCCGCGCCGTTAAGCACGATGCCCAAAATTTTGTTGGCGCTAAAAGCGCTCAAGGCTTTGGCAAGATAGTCCTTGGGAGTTTTGCGGGCGCGAATAACCATGATGACGCCGTCCACTAACCGGCTCAGCACCAAGGGATCTGGAGTTGCCAATACCGGAGGTGAGTCGACAATCACCATGTAGCCGGGGAACTGCGAATGAACGTCTTCGATCAATCGCCGCATTTTCTCTTTCGCCAAAAGCTCCGAAGCGAACCGAGTCGGCTTCCCGGCTGGGATAAAGCGCAGCCCATTGACATGAGTGTCGCGCACCAGGCTTTTAACATTGCCGATGGTATTGGAAGTGAGAAATTCGGTCAGGCCTTGGGCGCCGTCGCAATTGAAGTAACGATGGACGCTGGGGGCGCGCAAATCGGCATCGATCAAAATGACCTTCTCGTCATACTCCAAGGCAATCGCGGCTGCTAAATTAACCGAGACCGTGGTCTTGCCATCCCGTTTGACCGGGCTGGTAATCGCAATGGTGCGAATCCCCGCCTCGGTGCGTAGCCGCTTGACCTGTTCGCGCAGAATCTTGTACTGCTCGGATATTGCCGACTCCTCTTCCAACACGACGATGGGATGAGTCTCGTAGCGGCGCAGATCCCAACCAAAGCACAACTCTTGGAGCCGCTCGCGCCACGTCTGTGGAGCGCCGATAGACTTCGGCAGATCCACCCGATCATCGTCATACTTACCGTTGTGTTCCGCCGGCCATTCGCTCTTTGGCAAAGTGTCTTCCACGACCGCCGCTTGATGAGCGGTATGAACAGAGTCATTCAACGGGCTTTCGGCTTGCCGCTCCCGCTCGTGACTCGCTTTGGTTAACGCTTCAAAGACCCTGCTCATGCGCAAATACTCCTCATCTATTTTGCTCGGCGCCGTCTGATCCGTTCGCCGATAAATCTACCGCCCAATTTAATTGCGTCTGTGACGCGACCGATATCATCTCGCGAACGCCGCACGTTGGATCGGTCCCGGCACCGTCAAGGAACGGAAAGTGCCAGGCCTATTGTAGAATCCTGACACCGTCGGACACGCCTTTACGAAATCTGTCTCGGCTCGATGGATCAAAAATTTCCCGGCTTAAGGAGTCAATCAAGCTGCCAATCTTGTCGCGCGGGAAACGATCCATGGATGCGCCCAAGTGCTTAACTTGTTCCGACAAAATGACTTTGCCCATGGGCCCCATGGCATCGATGAGGGTTTCACGAAGAGACACGAGAAAACTTTCCGGCACGGTTACGTGGGACAGATTCCCGTTCGACGGCTCAGTGTTGATTGGACTAAGAGATTCCCGCAGCGGCTGTTGCACAACAGCAGGTTTGGCGATTTCGACCCGGGCGGGCTCCCGAATTTCTACGGGTGCGGGCGGTTCGCGCCAGACCGGTGCGGGTTTGGCCGTGCCATTTGAAAGAAATAGATCGTCTGCCACTTCGTGAACGAAGCGGGCTTCGATTTCCTGCTTCTCCAAGGCGTAGGCAGAGATCATCGCGTTGTCGCAAATCACGTTGATCAGCCTGGGAATCCCACCGGAATAGTGATGTACCGCCTCTACCGCTGTAGTCAAAAAAATCTCCGTTGATGCACCGGCGCACTTTAAGCGGTTGGCGATATATTGTTGGCACTCACTCAGGGATAGTGGACGCAGATGATGCCGCAGCGTAATCCGTTGTTTCAATTGCCGAAGCTGCGGCGTATTCAATCGCTCGTTAAGCTCAGGCTGGCCGACTAACACAATTTGCAAAAGCTTATCCTTGGTCGTCTCGAAATTAGACAACAAACGCACGCTCTCCAATACCTCGGGCGAGAGATTTTGCGCCTCATCGATAATTAGAGCTGCGTTCTGACCGTGGCGATATTCTTGCAGCAGAAATTCATTGAGCAGGTAGATATAATCATGCGCGTCTCTAAGTCCCTGCATGGGCTCGATCAGCTTGAACTCTTCACAGACATATCGCAGCAAATCGATCGGGCTCGTAATCGCGCTAAAGATTAGCGCGGTCTTGGTATCTTGGCCGATCTGATGCAGCAGTGCTTGGAGTATAGTCGTTTTGCCAGTTCCGACTTCGCCGGTGAGTACGATAAAGCCTCGGCGGGCCTCGATACCGTACCGTAGTTGGGCCAAGCCTTCCTGATGACTCGCGCTATCGAACAGAAAGCTCGGGTCAGGAGTGATGTTGAACGGGGCCTCTTTGAGCCCAAAGTATGAACTATAAACCGGAAGCATAGTTTTCTTAGAAGAATTTTGCGCCGAATAGCCGAATCAAAACCAGACCGACAAGAAGGACACCCAAGGTGGAAACTCCCAACAGCCCCTGGGCTCGACGCCGCTCAAGCACTGCGCCCCGCGTAACAATGACGGGAATCGTCGCAAGGATCGGCAAGTCGACGAAGCTAGCTAGATCGTCGCTACTCTTGAACGATCGATCTAAAAGATCCCATATGAACGCCAACCCGAGTCCACCGATGATGCCCGCAGCCAGACCGCCAAGGAGAATCAGCGGGCGATTGGGCTTAAGTGGCGCGAGTGGCAAATTCGCCGGATCGACGATTTGAAACTGCTCACCTTTCTGTTTTTTCTCCAAATTCTCGGAAAGCTGTGATTCTAAACCTTTGGCCAGCAGATCCTGATACTTTCTCAGCGTGATATCGTAGGTGCGGGTCACTTTTTTGAGCTCGATGCCGCGCAATGGCGTGTTTTCCACCCGCTTTTGATGTACCGCGATGGCATTTCTCAACTCGCCATTGGAGATCTCGATCGCCTTCGTGGAAGCGTTGAGACTTTGAATTTGTTCTTCGATGATTTGCTTGAGTGGATTCTCCGCGGAGGCCGGCGCACCGCCGGACTTCTTCGCTTTAGACTTTTCAGCCTCTAGTTCCTTTTCTAAGCTTGCGATCTCCGCTCTCAGCCGTAGCACGTCAGGATGCCGTTCGCTGTATCGAATCAGCAAACTCTCCAGCTCTTTCATGCGAATTTGAACTTTCTGATTGGCGGGTAAATTCAATTTAATTTCGCTCTCGCCGTTCTTCTGGGTTACGATGATGGGAGTACCCGCCTCAATCAGTTGTCTCTGCAGACTTCCCAGCCTTTCCTGCATCGATGTCACATTAGCCATGTTGCCTTTAAGTTCCGCGCGCAGCTGTTCAACCGTGCGCAAATTGGCATCCAATTGATCGGGCAACTCAAAACGATTGTCGACTTTGTAATGGGTCACTAAGGCTTCTTGCTCTTCCAGCTCCTTACGCAATCTGTCGCTCTCGGAGTTGATAAAATTGGTAGTGCCGATCGCCTGCTGCTCGCGCACTTGTAAATTCTGCTCGATGAATAACGACGCCAACCGATTGGCAACTTTCATTGCGGTTTCTGGATTGGCCGAGTCATAAGCGATTTGAAAGGCATCGTTGCGGCGAATATCGAGGCGGATATTGCTTCGAAACATGCCGACTCGATCTTCCATGGTCACCGCACTGCCGCCGGGATATAGACTAAACTCCTTAATGATGCTTTCGAGTCTGGTTCGGCTCATGATTTCCTGAGTGATCGAATTGATGCGATCCGACACACTGGAAGTAATGGTTGGCATGACAATGCCACCCGGGATTCGCTGGGGCGTGATCAATATCAACGTGCTCGATCGGTAGACATTGGGCAGCGTCGCCGCCAAGTACGCGGCCAACAAGAACACGACCAGACTGGCGGCAAAGACAATTGCCTTGTGCCGGTAAAAACCCGAGAACAGTTTTGAAAAATCTAAATCACCTGTCGGATTCACTTAAGTCCTCCAACCATTTTTCAGGCCGCACCCATAAGCGGTAATTTTAGGGAATAATGACTCTATCCCCCGGTCGCAGCAGGAGATCCTGCTTTAGGTCACCTTTAATGATCGCGTCGTAATCGACGACATACTCGGTAATTTTAACCCCATCGCGCCGGACAATCCGAATGTTGCTTCGATCCGCGAAGATACCCAATCCACCCATTCGAGTGATCAATTGAAGAATTGACTCGTTCCCTTTCAGTGGAAACGCCCCGTTCTTACCAGTGCCCGAGCCGATCAAAAAGACTTCGGCGGATGAAATGCCGCCCACGCTGATTGTGACAAAGGGATCCGTGGTGAATTCCTTATACTTCTGTTCCAGAAGCTTTCGCAGCTGACCGGTGGTCAAGCCAACGACCTGAATTTCATTAATCAGCGGCAGCGTGACGAAGCCATCGGGGCGAACCGAAACGCTGCCCGACAATGTGGGTTCTTTCCAAACTTGAACGGCGAACGAATCCCCTGGACCAATGACATAAAACTCCTCCGGCGGCTTCGCGGGGTCGGGGGTATCTTGGGCGATTCGGTATTCTTGAATGCGCAGATCCTTGGTCGCACAACTAGCTAAAAATACGGCCAATACCAGTGAAAATGGGGCAACTCGATTAGCCATAAGACCATTCAACTCCCGTATTAAAAATCATTAGTATTTTGTCTACCGAAAGACGCTATTCGGATGATTATGCATCTAGATGCCGTTGCTCTTTCTAAAATGCATCGGAATGAAGCAACATCCATACCAGAGAAGACTGTCAGGTTGGATTACATTAGGCTGGATAGATCTGGAAAGCCGCTAGTAAAATTTTAGACTTTACGATCAGATAGGATGATGTGTAAATTGCCCTAACAACCGATTGGTGAATTCTAAAAGGGCAGACTCGCCCTAGTGAAATCGCGACTAAAAATTTCGTCAGGACAACGATAAAAGATGGAAAAACAAGCGCCAGTTTGCCACTGCCGGCCAATGGGATCGGAATCGAGCAGGATCGCCGCACACATCAGATAGCGTGCGCGGGGCTTCCACGCTTCGAGCAACGACGCAGACGTTACTTCAGCTCAATTGCTGCTGGAGCTGGAGCTTGTCGGCTGGCTCGATGGAGAAGACGGAGCGGGAGCGGTAGGGAAAGGAGTTCTAAGAGTCGGCGCGCCACCAGAGAACGGCTCGGTTCTCGCTAATCCTGCATTTGGCCATATATCGAAACGCGTGGTAAAATTTATGAAGACATTAGAGGCGTTCACGGTCCCCGGTGAAATCAGGTCCGTGTTGTTTGCACCCGAACCGCTGTTTATCCAGCGATACGAATAGGACAAAGTTGACGAAAGCCACGACGTTATCGAATATTGTAAACCGGCGGAAGCCTGAATAGTTTTGAAATTTACGTCCTTGGTGTCGAAATACGAAAAACTGCTACTCGCAGTGCCGCTAACTCGTTCAGCCAATTGGATGGCAAAGTTCGTGAATAAATTTGTCGTATCCGACACGCCAGAGATGCCGAAACTCGGCGTTAGCCCCTTTCGGAGACCCCCCGATAGAGTAGCTGTCTCCCAAAGCTTCGTGACCGTGATGGCAGTGTTATTGGCAACTTTTGGACCGCTGCCACTAGTATTGATCGATAATCCCGTACTCGCAGCGAGACTTAAAGTTGGGGTTATTTGGATGTTATAGACTTGGCTTGTAAAATAATCGTCGCCAAAGTCGAAGTCATGAATCACGCCATTGTCTCCGTTGCGTGGATTGACGATTGAAACTGAGTAGCCTGCGTGTAAGTTATGCTCTTGTTTCCAGTTGTAAATTCCCCTTATTGACAACGTCTGCGAAAGGTCGCTTCCTCCTTGCGTGATAAACTTGGCAAAAGTATTCGAATAGCCTGCGCTAAAGCGCATATCGGGACGATAAAGGAAATTTCCCTGGAACGCGAAATTGTTGCTCAATTGTTGCCCGCCTGAGGTGTAATCCTTTAAATTTTGCGACGTAGAGTTGGGTACGGCACCCCCCTGGGGAAACGGTGTCGTTGGCGTTAGCGGCAATTGATTCCCGGCTCCCACTAAACCAGTCAGCCGGGTATCCCCTTGGCGTTGAAAACTTTCCGAGAAGTTAAAAGTGAGTCTTGGGGAGTATTGAAATGTGTATCCGCCGTTTATTGAAGAATTATCATTGAAACCGAAACTGCTAAGCTCGCCATGCCGCGCATAGATTTGACCGCTTGGGCTAATGTTAAGATTGAGGGTCGGCGCCGCCTGACCAATGGGGGCGTAATAGAGCGATAGCGTCGGCGTAATTATTGTAACAAAGTCAGACTCTTTGTTCTTTGAGAAAAAAATGTTGTCGCTGTACTCCTCGCCTACGGATAGAGAAAACTGACTTGCAAACGCGGCCCAAATATCGCTCGGCCGCAGCAGGACAGTACAAAATACCGCAAGGATAGCGCATTCACCCCAGATCTTTGAACGATTCCTTGTGCAGCCCATGCCTCCTCATCTTTCTGTAGAGAGTCTTGTTGTCTACCTGGGCTTCGACCGCGGTTAGAGAGATACCGCCTTTATGTTTGATCAAGAGGCTTCGCAGGTATTCCTTCTCGCTTCGATGTAGCCATCCTTTGAGCGTCGGATTTTCTTCTCCGTTGAGCGCATAGTAATGATCCACCACCCTCTGCGGCGGCGCGGGCAAGTCGACATCCTCGATAATGTCGCCCGAGCATTTTACGATCGCGCGCTCGAGAATATTTTCAAGCTCACGGATATTTCCGGGCCAATGATAAGCCAGCATTTGGTCGATCGCCTGGGGTTTAACCTGCTTAATCTTCTTCTCTTGAGCCACGGGATGCTTGCCCAAGATGTGGTTAATCAGCACCGGCAAATCTTCCAGACGATCGCGTAGAGGCGGCAACTGCACCGGGATGATGTTGATCCGATAGTAAAAATCTTCACGTAAAGTTCCCCGCGCCAAACAGATAGTCAGATCAACGTTGGTTGCCGCCACCACGCGCATGTCAACTTTGACCTTGCGGTTTCCGCCCAATCGTTCCACTTCGCGTTCTTGCAATACTCGCAAAAGTTTAACTTGCATGGGCGGGGAAATCGTTTCAATCTCGTCAAGAAATAACGTGCCGCCATCCGCCGTCTCGATCTTCCCCGCGCGGCTCTGCACCGCACCCGTAAAGGCGCCTTTTTCATAACCGAACAACTCACTCTCAAGCAGGGTGTCAGGAAAGGCGCCGCAATTGATCGCAACGAACTGCTTGACTTTTCGTCGGCTGAGGTTATGAATTGCACGGGCAACGAGTTCTTTCCCTGTCCCTGTTTCTCCGGTAATCATGACTCCCGAATCGGTCTCCGCCAACGAACGGATGAGCTCAAAAACTTTGAGCATCTTAGGACTTTTACTGAGAATATTTTCGAGATTGTGCTCGACCTTGACGCGCAGTTCTCTAACCTCATCCAATAGACGTTTTCTTTCAATTAGCTTCTCGCTTACGAGCCGAATCGCCTCGGGTTGGAAGGGTTTGGTAATGTAATCACTCGCGCCGATCTTCATCGCCTCGACGGCTTGCTTAATATTGCCGAAAGCGGTAATTAAAATCACATCGACATCGGGATGTTTTTCCCGAACGTGGCGCGCCAACTGGAATCCGTCCATGCCCGGCATTTTGACATCGGACACCACGATCGCGAACCTTTCTTCCGCCAATTTTGCAATGCCTTCCTCACCGCAAGCCGCGGTCGTGACGCCGTACCCCTCTTGCTCATAGAACTGCGCGAGCTGCTGCCGCAGCCGATCATCGTCTTCTACGACTAAAACATTGTACATAAAACACCAATGGTCTCTGCTCTATTCCACACTACCGATCAGGAGTTTCGGAGGTGCTGACGACCGGGAGCACGATATTAACCTGAGCGCCTTGCCCCGCGACGCTCGTTAGCCGCAATATGCCGCCATGCTGTTCAATAATGCGCGATGCCATGCTCAGCCCGAGGCCACTTCGATTGCGGCGGGAAGTAAAGAAAGGCTCGCGGGCTCGCGTTAACACCTCCGGTTCCATGCCGCAGCCACTATCGTCAATGACGATTTGCGCGGACAGGCCGTGGTCAGTTCGATGCCGCTCACAACCTGCTCTAACTGTAACCTCCCCCCCCGTGTTCGTTGCATCGAGAGCGTTTTGAAGTATTGCGCTAAAGCCGATCTCAAGCAAAAAGGGATCACCGTGGACCAAAGCTCCGCTAAAGTAAACATCCACAAGATTTTTGAGGGAAATCTTCTTCTCGGCATAAGCTGGAACCATCGCCTCCATGACAGCTTTCAGAATTTCACTCAAATCGAATTCGGACTGGCAACTCGGCCCTTGAGCGTAGTTCAAAAATGTCCGGGTGAACTCAACGGTATCATCCAACGCTTGCTGAAGTGCATCGATATCGCCCTCAGCGATTCCGCTTCGGCGCAGATTTCCCATTAAGAGGTTGATCAGCTGAAAGTGATTCCCTATTTTGTGGACAAATTGGGGAATGATAGTGGGAGCGATATCTTGGGTGCATATTTCTTTCGGGAGCGGAATAAGACAGCCGCGAAGCACTTCGCCCGACTCGGTTGCCGCTTTTCTAAAGCTATGAGACACCCATACCGGCAATCCGCGCTGATCGATAATGCGATGAGTCGCCGATGCCGTCTGCCCGGGCAGCAACCCCTCAAGAACTGAAATCAACCGCTCACGGTCGTCAGGAAACAACTTCCCACCCCAGAGATCCTGCCCGCCAAGCAAATCCTGCGGGTCTATCCCAAGAAGTATCAGGGTGTTTGAGGAGATAAACGTGACCGATAATTTTCCATTGCACTGGTATAGAACGCCTGGAACTTCGGCCAAAAATTGCTCAAAGTTATCACCAGAACCGAGAAAAATTGCTTGCAGGGCCGGCTTTAGCTGCGCTAAGTTTGCACCTTCGCCAACAATGTCTCGAGCGGCGGGCGTTTGGGCCGTCATTCTAGCCAACGACGGAACCTCCAATTATAACCAGCGGCCACTCGCGCGAAATCATATCTGGCATTTTTGCCACATCTCGACCCCCATTTCAAGAAAATTGTTCGCACCATCGACACTTGTTGAAACTAGGATGGAAAACCGCAGCTCAACTTCAACCTTCCAAAAATAAAAGAGATTTTTCGTTAGGGTGAGATTGCGAGCCGAGAAGTTCCGAGAAGTAGTTGAAATTTCGCTGTTCTCTCCTTTATTGACAAACTGATAAGCCAATCCAGCTCGCCGCCCGCCAATTCGCATGAGTTAAATCGCCTTATTTGGCATTGTCGCTCCCTCAAGAAATGGTCTCTGCACCCTCAACGGATGGCAATTTCAGTTAAGCAAGCAGATCGCGCAACATTCGAAACCAATCTTCCAGCTTAGAGTCGGGCAAATACACCTGCCGAAAAAGTGAAATTCAATTTCAAATGCTAAGGATTCTCTCGCAAAATCAGTGGTATGCGTTTTGCTTTAACAAAAACAGTTTTGCTCTCTTTAGATTAGATGAACTGGCCCTTAACCCCAAACACGTTAGTGTATGTGAACTTGCTACTCTTGGTTTGCTTGTTCACCTATTTGGCAAGCAAGATCAAGCGCCATCCAAGCGTCGCATTTCTTGAAATCAGCCTCGTACCGATTATCGTATTTACATTCGGCCACTACCTTTTCAGCGAAGTGGCCGATTCCGCTGGTGGCGCGACATTGATTGTATTGGGGATCGTTCTCACACCAGTTACATTCATCCCGCTAAGTCACTACTTGGGCCGAGCCTTCGCGGCGCGCCATCGGCCATTTTGGATAGGATTTTACGTTCTGCAAGCCGCTTTATTGGCATTTCTCACCCGTGCCATTATCGCGGGCCGGATGGTCGAATGGGTTACCGGTATTTTAGAGCAGCCAATCATCATCATCGCGCAAGACTGGCGCCCCTATTTCTTGAACGTCATCGCCTCGAATATTATCGCGCTGCTGTACCTGGACAAAACGCTTCAGCGCGCTGGGGAATCATCGCGGGAAAAATTGAAGTTCGTGTTCATCGCCTATCTTGGCTTTACCGCCTATTTTAGCTATCTCTCGGCCCACGTCGTTCTATCGTCCTATATCTCACTATCAACGTTGCATTCCGGAGCCGCGGTAATATTCTGCGCGCTGGTTCTTCTTGGGTATAGCTTTTTCAGATATCCGGTATGGGAAGTAAAGCTCGGTGTTTCGCGAAACCTGGTTTTCGGCATCCTGTCATCAACCGCGGTAATTACTTACCTAATCATTTCCGGAAGTATTCTGGATCTACTGCGCTGGGCTAGCCCACAGGGAATACCGGTGATCCTCCCCTTTGTAACGTTTGCCCTGGTCGCCTTGCTTCTAGTTCTTTATCTGTCACCAAGCTTTCGCAGCAACATTCGAAATTTTCTGGCCACGAACGTCTTTCGCAATAAATATGACTACCGCGACCTGTGGATGAAATTCTCGGACAAATCCAGCGCATCATTAAACATTCGCGACGTTTTGCCACGTCTCGCAGAGCTGATTGCGGACGCAATGTTCGTCCGTCAGGTGGCGATCTGGCTTCGCTCGCCGACATCGGGAACCTTTCATTTAGCCTACTGTCACGATTCCGCGTCGTTCGCGGTAGCCGATGCCTCGGTCCTCCGATTTGATTACCGCTACCGTTCGGACGGAACAAAGTCACTCTTCAGTGTTCCGAATCAAGCGGACGAAATAGCCACGAACAATTTTCCCATCGATAAAGCTCCTCAGCTCGTGCAGCTTGGCATCAACCGAGTCGCGCTGGTTGAAAAAGACCACACCGCGTTGGCCCTCTTGGGAATCGGCCGGGAACTTCGCAGTGAAAAGTCCTCAGCGGAAGACGAACGGCTCCTCACCAGTATCGGCAATCAGCTCGGCAACCTGATTTTGACCCACAAGCTTTCCGACGATCTGCTACTTTCCAGAGAATGGGATTCGTTCAATCGCTTCGCGTCGTTCATTCTGCATGATTTGAAGAATCTCGCCACGCTTCAAGGCATGACCTTAGAGAATGCCAAGCATCTGAGTCACAACCCAGAATTTACCGCTGACGCTTTCGCGACCTTTCACCAGACCACTGATAAGATGATCAGCCTCATCGCTAGCCTTTCAGTTCAAAGAGGCCAATTCTCGCTCAAACAACAGCCTGTGAATATTCTCGAGATTCTCTCGAACACCTTCGACGATCTTAAAATCAGCCAGCGTAACGGCGTCAAGGTTCACACGACTTTTCCGCCGCTAAACCGGCCGCCGATCATATCGGGCGATCCAGAATTGCTGCAAAAAGCTTTCACGAATCTATTGCTCAATGCGCTTCAAAGTCTGCCCAAAGGAGAAGGCGCGGTCGAAGTCTCGGTATCGGAGGAAAATGACGGGAAAATCACCGCGGCGATTCGCGATACTGGCTGCGGCATTCCGCCCGAGCGGCTACAGAACCTTTTTCGGCCGTTTCAAACCACCAAGGAAAAAGGCATGGGCATCGGTCTGTGCCATACCCGATCCATTATTGAAGTGCACGGCGGCCAAATCCGCATTGAGAGCGAGGTCAATGCCGGAACCAAAGTCGAGATCGACTTGCCAACCCCGTGATCGGTCACCCGCGAGAAAGGACAAAACGATCGTGAAGCCGAAAATTCTACTCGTCGACGATGAGGAAAACATTCTCAAACAAATGCGTTGGGCGCTTGAGGCCGACTACGAGGTCCTGTCGACCTCCAATGAAGGCGAGGCGATGAGCCTATTCGAGCGCGACAACCCGCCGGTTGTAACGCTTGATCTTTCGTTGAATCCGCACAACCCGGCGGACCTCGGCGGCCTGCGCTTGTTGGAGCAAATGCTCTCACAAACACCCATGACTCGGGCCATTATGATTACCGGCAACGACGACGACGCCAACGCCATGCGCGCCGTCCGCTTGGGGGCCCTCGATTACTACGCTAAACCGATTCGCCTCGAAGAGCTGAAGGTCATGATCAAACGGGCGTTTCATATCCATCAGTTGCAGCAGCGGGTGCAGCAGCATGATCAAGCCGTGGCGGACGGCTTTAACGGCATCGTCGGCGCGTCCAAAGCGATGAAGGATATTTCTCGATTTATCCAACGGGTCGCCGCATCAGACATTTCTGTTCTAATAAGCGGCGAGAGCGGCACCGGCAAAGAGGTTGCCGCCCACGCAATCCACCAGCAAAGCCAGCGTAAAAATAATCCATTTGTCGTGGTGAACTGTGGCGCGATTCCGGAAAATCTCTTGGAAAGCGAGCTGTTCGGCCACGAGAAGGGATCGTTCACCGGCGCTCACGCGCAAAAACGCGGCAAGTTCGAGCTCGCCCACACCGGAACCTTATTCCTCGACGAAATCGGCGAGCTCGCGCCGCCCCTACAAGTCAAGTTGCTACGATTTCTCCAAGATCGAAAAATTGAACGAGTCGGCAGCATTCAACCGCTAGAGGTCGACGTTCGGATCATTGCCGCAACCAACCGCAATCTCCAAAAGGACATGGAGAATCATGTGTTTCGCGAAGATCTCTATTATCGGCTGAAGGTGGTACCTCTCGACATGCCGCCCTTGCGCGACCGCAAAGAGGACATCGTCCCGCTGGCACAGCATTTTCTGAGAAAGTTCTGCCAGGAGCACCGCAAGCCTCCGATCAGCCTTTCGCCCGAAGCCGAGGGCGCCTTGCTCATGCACCCTTGGCCGGGCAACGTGCGCGAACTGGAGAATCTCATCAGCCGTTCGGTGGTACTCAGCCCACGGTCGATGCTCAAGCCGAGCGATTTGGGTTTTGCGCTCGATCAGATCCCTACCGACGTCAACCTAAAGTTTGCTCGAAAGGCGATCGAAAAGGATTTCGTCCAGAAAGCACTCCACCGCAACGGCGGCATCGTCAGCCGCGCCGCCCGCGAGCTGGGGATTAGCCGGGTGAATCTCTATGATCTCATTAATAAGTACGATATTCGCGTCCAGGAGTTTAAGGCGATGAGAACAGCTGGTAAACTACCAATTAGAAGACGGGAGGCCTTTTAACTTGAACACGCTCAAAACGAAACTGGAAAACCGACAAGCCGTTGCTGCAGTCATCGGACTCGGCTATGTCGGCTTGCCGCTGGCGATGGAAATCGCCGCCGCCGGCTTCAAGGTCATCGGCATCGACCTGGACCGCAACAAGATCAATACACTCAAACAGGGTAAGTCCTACATTTTGGACGTCCCCGAGAAAATCGTCGCTGAAGCGGTTCACAGTGGCAAGTTTACTCCGACCGCCGATTTCAGTGCACTCGGGAACGTCGACACCGTAAGCATCTGCGTACCGACACCGCTCAGCAAGAGCCGTGATCCGGACATTTCGTTTATCCTTTCGGCCACGGAAGAGATTCGCAAGTACTTACACGCCGGCCAGTTGATTGTTCTGGAAAGCACCACCTATCCGGGGACCACCGATGAGTTGATCGTACCCGAACTCGAATCCACCGGGCTCAAAGTTGGCAGCGACTTTTTCGTCGCGTTCTCGCCGGAAAGAATCGATCCGGGCAACGCTTCTTTCAATACTCACAACACGCCTAAAATCGTCGGCGGCATCACATCCGAATGCACGGAGTCGGCGCGGCTGTTTTACTCGCAGTTTATCGAGCGCGTGGTCCCGGTCAGCAGCACCAAATGCGCCGAGATGGTCAAACTGCTGGAAAATACTTTTCGCAGCGTCAACATCGGCATGGTCAATGAACTCGCTCTCATGTGCGATCTGTTGGGCGTCGACGTCTACGAAGTGATCGATGCCGCCGCGACCAAACCGTTTGGTTTTAGCGCCTTCTATCCAGGACCGGGCCTTGGCGGCCACTGCATCCCCATCGATCCGCACTACTTGGCGTGGAAGCTCAAAGCGCTCAATTTTCAAGCGCGCTTCATTGGCTTGGCGGCGGAGATCAACGGCATGATGCCGTCAGTCGTCGCCACGATGGTCGCCGACGGGCTCAACCGCGGGTCGAAAAGCATTCGCGGCTCCAAGATCATGATCCTCGGCGTCGCCTACAAGAAAAATGTCAGCGATTGCCGAGAATCGCCCGCTCTCGATGTCATGCGCTTACTTAGTGACAAAGGAGCGATTCTTTCCTACAACGACCCGCTCGTGCCGTCGCTGCGGCTCGGCAAAACTGTACTCAATTCCATCGAAGCTTCGTCAGCGGAAATCGCCAAGCATGATTGCGTGATCATTCTCACTGATCACAGCGTTTATGACATTCGAAAGATCGTCGACGCGGCGAAACTGCTCATCGACACCAGGAATTCGACCAAGGATATTCACGGTCACAAGGACCGCATCATCAAGTTGGGCGCCGGTAACAACGTGCCGTCAAGCTCAGCGCATGATGACGAGCATGATGCGATGCCGGCCCGAGTAGCGGCCAGATAACCTTGATCTAAGTCGAAGCTATCGCGAATTAACCGGCAACAAAGTCAAGAGGGCCGGCTATTTCTCTCGGAGAATTCCGTTAATCATGACGAACTCCCGAGAAAACAACCGATCCTCTTGTCTTTTTCTGATGACCTTGCCGTGGCTGTGAATTTGCCGCGCAGTCCCCTTACTTACCGTGGCAGCGCTTAAATTTTTTGCCGCTACCACAGGGACAAAGATCGTTTCGCCCGACTTTTTCACCTTCCCGTTTTTGCGGGGCGGCTGGACGAGCCGCGATCGGATCATTGCCGTGGCTCAACACCATTCTTTGCGGCCGCGGCTGTTCTACTGCAATTTGCGGCGCAACGGCTTCTCGGGCTAGCTCCACGGTGAACAGTTTTTGCACAACATCTTCTTGGACTCGGTGATTCATGTCCTCGAACATGTCGTAACCTTCTTTTTGGTACTCTTGCAGCGGGTTCTTCTGGCCGTAACCGCGCAAACCAATGCCTTCCTTCAGATGGTCCATGTTGAGCAAATGATCCTTCCAAAGGGTGTCGATGGTTTGCAGTAAAATGATCTTTTCCAACTGGCGCAGCATCGGCGCACCGAAACGCCGCTCCTTGTCTTCGTAAGCGGCGGCGACCCGCTCCAAGGCAACGCCTGACAAGCCCTCCGGGCGCACGCCGTCAATCTCCTCGCTCTTTAGATCCAAGCGCAGATTGAATTGATGATGGACGGCTTCGTTCAAGCCCGTCCAATCCCAGTCGCCCGGATGGCTCTCTTTGTCGGCGTAACGGGCGATGATTTCATCGCAGAGCTCAGCCGACATATCGAGCACTTCTTCTTTCAAGCCTTCGCCCTTGAGAAAATCCCGCCGCTTGCTGTAGACCACCTCGCGCTGCTTGTTGAGCACGTCGTCGTATTCGAGCAAGTGCTTGCGGATATCGAAGTTGTGGCCTTCGACTTTTTTCTGGGCGTTCTCGATCGCCCGTGTCACCAGACCGTGCTCAATGGGCTCACCCTCTTCCATGCCGAGCCGCCCCATGATTCCTTGAATACGATCGGCGCCGAATATGCGCATCAAATCGTCTTCCAATGAAAGATAAAACCGCGACGATCCCGGGTCGCCCTGCCGACCGGCACGGCCGCGCAATTGGTTGTCGATGCGCCGGCTCTCGTGCCGTTCGGTGCCGAGAATATGTAGTCCGCCGGCGCCAACCACCCGCCCCTTCTCCTCCGCGCAGACTTTATTGTAGTTCGCCAATATTTGCTCGAACCGCTGACGATATTCATCCGGCGCTTTGTCCAACTGCTCGCGGATGGCTTCGACCATGCGCAGATAATCTTGCCGTTTGGTCTCGTAATTTTGCTGCGCCTGCTGGATCGCCTGCTCGTACGGCGCGCGAACTTCCTCGCAAAGCACCTCGGCTTCGTCAAACGCTCGGTGTGACGCCGTGTAATCTCGCACCGTTGCGCCATGCTCGCCCTCGGCGAGAACGTTAAGCGCACTGGCAAACTCGAAATCAATCAAGCTTTGCTCGTAGGATCGGCGTTTTTCATCGAGCGCTTCCATCAGCTCCTCGCGCTCGGCTCTTTTTTCCTGCCACAGCTCGATCGTTAAGTTAAAATCTTCTCTCGCCGCGGCAAAGTCAGGGGAGATTTCCGCGCCGTTGCCATTTTGGGAATTGAACACCGCGGATTCGAACGCTTCTTTGGCCCGCAGGTAACCGTCGGGAATCGGCCGCAGGTTATGCAGCGCTTCGATCAGTTCGGTGGCGGACAGGTCTTCATAACGCTCGCGCGCTTCGCGAAACGGCGAGATGCCGCGAATCTCCCGCTGTAAATCCGTGGTCCGTTTAAGCGCGTCGCCCCGTTGCTGCGCGAAGACCTCGCCGTCTTTAAGCAACTTTTTCTCGGCGCGTTGAACTTCCTCTTCATACTTTTCGCGCAACTCCCGCAGCGCATCTTCGTAACGCGCCGCGCCCTGTATCGGCAGCTTCGAGGCCCGGTTGATCCACTCGTTTTCCATGTCCGAGCGGGCGAGGAATTCCGGATTGCCACCGAGTAGGATATCGGTACCGCGACCCGCCATGTTGGTGGCGATGGTGACAGTGTTGAGCCGGCCCGCCTGGGCGATGATGCTCGCCTCCGCCTCATGGTTAACCGCGTTCAAAACATTATGCTTCACGCTCTTTTTCTTGAGCATGCGCGAGAGTTTCTCCGACTTGGCCACGGAAGTCGTGCCGACCAAAATCGGCTGGCCCTTTTTGCTGCGCTCTTCTATTTCCAGCACCACCGCTTCATATTTTTCGTTGTCGGTGCGGTAGACCACGTCGGCATTATCATCGCGCACCATGTCACGGTGGGTCGGGATCACCGTGACGTCAAGCTTGTAGATTTTCTTAAATTCTGGCGCCTCGGTGTCGGCGGTGCCGGTCATACCGGCCAACTTCTTGTACATGCGGAAGTAATTTTGGATCGTGATCGTCGCCAGCGTCTGGTTTTCCTCGCGAATGTGGACACGCTCCTTGGCCTCCACCGCCTGGTGCAAACCGTCCGACCAGCGGCGGCCCGGCATCAACCGGCCGGTGAACTCATCGACGATAATCACTTCCCCTTCTTTGACGACGTAGTCGACGTCGCGCTTGAAGATCGCATGCGCCTTGAGCGCCTGCTGGACATGATGCAGGGTGTCGATCTGACGGGGATCGTAAAGATTATGGACGCC
Organism: uncultured Syntrophobacter sp.; assembly: GCA_964478485.1. Taxonomy (GTDB): domain Bacteria; phylum Desulfobacterota; class Binatia; order UBA9968; family UBA9968; genus DP-20. Next base: position 25,111 of record CAYZJE010000497.1, read on the forward strand.
GAGCAAGCGCTCAACTTTGGCGACGCCGCCTTCCGTCAGGGTTACCGAACGGCTTTTTTCATCGACGGTATAGTCACCTTTGGCGTCGATCGCGGCACGCTCTTCTTGCGACGGATCGCCCTGAATCACCGCGCCGCGCTGCAACTTCGGTATGATCCGGTCGATCGCGTAATACTTGTCGGTGGACTCCTCCGCCGGCCCGGAAATAATCAGCGGCGTGCGCGCTTCGTCGATAAGAATGTTGTCGACTTCGTCGACCACGGCATAGTTAAGCTCGCGCTGGACGTATTCTTCCAGGGAAAATTTCATGTTGTCGCGCAGGTAATCGAAGCCGAACTCGTTGTTGGTGCCGTAAGTGATGTCGGCCAAATAAGCTTCCTGGCGCGTGATCGGACGCAGATTTAGAAAGCGGTAATCCTTCGTTAGATATGTCGGATCAAAGAGGAAACTGGTCTCATGGACGATGGACGCCGTGCGCAATCCTAGTTTGTGAAAAATCGGCCCCATCCATTGCACGTCGCGGCGGGCAAGATAATCGTTGACGGTAATTAAATGCACGCCGCGGCCGGTGAGCGCATTCAAATAAAGCGACAAGGTAGCGACCAGGGTTTTGCCCTCGCCGGTCTTCATCTCGGCGATTTTGCCCTCATGCAAAACCGCTCCGCCGATCATCTGCACGTCGAAATGGCGCAGTCCGATGGTACGCCGCGACGCTTCACGGACCGCCGCAAAAGCTTCCGGCAAGATCTCTTGTAAGACCTGCGCCTCGGTCTCGCGCATCTGCTTATCTAGCTCATCAGATTGAGTTTTTATTTCGTCGTGTCGCTCGACATCCGCCCTCGCCGCTTCTTCACGCAGATCGGCGAACTCTTTTTGCAAGACCGCCGTCGCTTCGGCGATGCGCTGCTTGAACTTTTCCGTCCAGGCGCGCAGCTGGTCATCGGTCAATCCCTTTAACTCATCTTCCCATTGGTTGATTTTGTCGACCAACGGACGAATCCGCTTAATTTCACGCTCGTTCTTGGTGCCAATGATTCCTTTTATTAAATTCCACATGCTGTGAAGAATCTCCCTGGTTTGGTGGAGACGGAGGAGCTAACCGGCGTAGTGCAATGCTATAAAATAGCTGATTTTGGCGGGGACTTAAAGCCATGCTGAAACAAGAGGGAATCCCGCTTAGCGTTCGATGCGCACCGCCGATTCAACTTTTTCGCCCAAAAAACGCCGGCCAACTTTAATAAAGCGGTCGGGCGCGTCGGTGACGAAAAAGCTGTGGCCGCCCTTCCCCGCCTTTCGTGCCAGCGCGGCATGTTTCAGAACCTGCTCCACCTCCTTGGCGGTTTCCTCCGCGGAGTCGACCAGACGCACGGCGCCGCCCATGAATTTGCGAATCGCTTTCTTGAGCAACGGATAATGCGTGCAGCCAAGGATCAGCGTATCGATGCCGCTCTGCTTGAGACTGCCAAGGTAGGCCCTCACCGTCATTTCGACCACCGTATTGTCGGTCCAGCCTTCCTCAACGAGCGGGACAAATAGCGGGCACGCCCGGCTGTAAACTTCGATCTTGGCATCCGCGGCCTTGAGCGCGCGCGTGTAAGCGCCGCTTTGAATCGTTGCTTCGGTGCCGACAACACCGACTCGCTTATTCTTGGTACTCTTTACCGCCCGTCTGACACCAGGCTCAATCACCCCGACCACTGGAATCGTCAATTGTTCTTGCAATCGGTCGAGCGCGATCGCCGTTGAAGTGTTGCAAGCGACGACCACCACCTTAACGCCCTTGTCGACGAGAAACTGGCTGTTCTCGAATGAGTAGCGCAGCACGGTTTCCACCGACTTGGTGCCGTAGGGCGCGCGCGCAGTGTCACCCAAGTAAACGGTATTTTCTCTCGGCAGAGTCTCAATGATCTGATGGAGCACGGTCAAGCCGCCGATGCCGGAGTCGAATACGCCGATGGCGCGATCTTTGTTGCTCATAGCCAAGTGGACTCGGCGCCCGGCGCCATTTCATTGCCGAGATCTTTTTCGCAAGCGGGAGCGAAGCCGAAAACCTGCTGCCAGACTTCTTTCGATTCCATGCAGAGATAAATTTTGACCGTCGGAGCGGCGCGGCGAATCCAACCGACCATCTGTCGGTACATCGCGACGCGCAGCGGTTGAAAATAGCGCAGCTTGCCGTCCGGACAGAGCGCTTGTTCGCCGGTCAAAAGCTCGCTGCGCGGAAAGCGCTCACGCATCGCCCGCTTGAGACCCGGCGTGTTGCGCAGCACGCCTAAACTCAGCCACGACAACCGCCTCCAATCGATGGAGCCGAAGATTTCTTCCAGCATTTGTTTGTAATCGGCTTCCCAGCCCGGATATTCGATCATCGGATCGAAGTGAAAACCCAAGCGATAGCCCGCCTCCTGGCAGCGCTGCGCGGCAGCGAGACGCTCGCTCATGGACGCGGTATCAGCTTCATCCCGATCGATCACCGCTTGCGGATTCATCGACCAGGCCACCACGACGCGTCCTTTGGGATCGAAATCGAGCAGATTATCGACACAGTCGCTCTTGGTTTTAAGCTCGAGCAGGACATTCGGCTGTTCGGCAAAGTAAGGAATGAGTTCGCCGACCATGCCGGTATAAGGCTCCAGCGCCAGGCTGTCGGTGATCTCGCCGGTGCCGACGCGAAAAAACAGGGCGCGATGTTTTCTCAATACCTGATCTGCTTCATCGATCAAATCGCCGACGTTGCTAAATACTTTGAGCTCTGAATTGTCCGCCAGATACTCTTGCAAGTAGCAGTAACTGCAATCCATCGGGCAGTTGCTGGCGAAGTTGATGACAAAATAGTTGCAGCAAACCTGGCCCTCGCTGCCCGGACACTTCTTGAAGAACTCCCCTTTGTGCTTGGCTAAGTAGAGTTTCTTTTTCGCCGCGCCAAAACGATCCGTCATCGACGAGCCGTGGCCATTGCGCCGCTGTACCTCGTCGACGAAGCTGAACGGAACATCGGGCAAACTCCGGCGCAGGTTCCGGTAGATCGGACTGGCTTGCGAACCTTGCTCGACGATCACTTCTTCGGGTTGAAATAGCTTCATCCGCTTACTTAGTTTTTTTTGACCACGCTGCTCGCAGCGTGGAACCATTAAATCAGTCCAAAGGGGGGCGAGCATCCCCTTTGGTCAAGTCCGGGGTTTTGACCCTGGACGCGAAGTGCCTGCGTCTATTGAATGGCCGGCCAAAAGATCGAAAATTTCCGGCAGGCTTTCCTTGCCAGTCGCCTCGGTCAATTTCGTCACGAGCTGTCTAAGCTCGGCATGGCTCGACGCGGCAAACTCGATCCGTAGTTGGCCACCTTCCAGTCCCGGCGGCACGGTCAAACGAATCTCCGGATGGAGCTTCAAATCGTAAATTTTCGCACGAATCGCATCTTCGGTCTCAGCCAACCTGGGAAACCTGAACCGGCGGATCTGTTCCTTTAGCCGTTTGAGCCTGTCGGCGCGGCCGAGGCGCGGATCGCTTGCGATGTCGTCGACCGATTTGCTCGTTAAGATCGCGCGAATACTCTGTCGATCACGGAGCGCAATTTCTTCGAGCCAGTCCATCAAATCGCGCAGATGATTCTCGCTGATCTTGAGCGAGATAGCGAGCCCAGCCAGCGCGCCGGCGTCGTCAGGCTGCCAGCTAAGCCAGCGCTCCAGCGTCTGCGGGTGAAAGCCTTTCGCCGTCGAGTAATCGCGTATTTTCGTCTCCGACATGATGCTCCTGCGTGAACTCCACCAAGATATCTTCATAAACCACGGCATCGCCCTGTTTGGCGCGCTTGCGCGCGCCCGCTGCCAGCACCTCAACCTTGCGCCGCAGAACGTCAATCGCTGCGTCTCGCCAAGTGCCGGCAAGCCCCGAGCGCAAGAGCTTTTGCAACGCCAAGACGCGGTAGCGGTCCATGCCCCAAATCGAGCGCGACAATTGATCGGCGTGGCCGCCGCGTTTGATCACCAGCGCTTCCTCGATCAATGGTACTGCATGATCAACCGCGATGCGCAGCCAAAGGTCGTAGTCTTCGCACACCGGCAAATTCTCGTCGAAGCCGCCAACTCGCTCAAACAATTCACGGGTCAGCATCACGGCCGACGGACTCACCAGACAAAGTTCCAAACTGGGAATGAAGATATCCCCCGACTGTTTGCGATGTTTGGCCTTGGGATTGACCCTGACGCCATTACGAATCCAAATTTCCTCGGTCTGGCAGATTTGCACCGCCGGATTCTGTTCCATGAAGGCGGTCTGAACCGCAAGTTTCTCCGGCAGCCAGAGATCGTCCGAATCGAGAAACGCCAGATACCGTCCACGCGCGTGGCGCACTGCCAAATTGCGCGCCGCCGAAACGCCACCATGAGGCTGGGTCAAAATGCGCGTTCGTGAGGCAAATTGGCCGAGCTGCTGCGTCGTGCCGTCCGTCGAACCGTCATCGACAACAAGGACCTCAAGCTCGGCGTAGCTTTGCGCCAGCACCGACTCGACGGCTGCACCGACCAACGGCCAGCGATTAAATGTTGGAATGATGACGCTTACGGATGGCAACACAGGATGACTCAAACGATGCCTATTGACATCAAATTGAATTGGCAAGGCACTAAATAAACGATTCTACTTTCTTAAAAAATTGCTCCGCCATCATCTTGGCGACTCCGTTCAACATGCGCTGGCCGACGCTGGCGATCAGTCCGCCGATCTTCGGGTCGGTACTGTATTTGAGCACCGTCTGGCCGTTATTCTCTTCAAGATCGATCGCCACGTCGCCCTGCATGAAGCCGGGCCCGCCGGAACCTTCGCCGCTCAAAACATAGTGCGCCGGCGCCTGCTTGTCCTTGATCGCGACTTTACCTTTGTAAGTTCCCTTCACCGAAGCGACTCCGACCTTCATAACCGTCTCATATCTGTCCGGCGCCACTTCGTTCATGCTTTCGCAGCCCGGCATGCACTGGGCCATGATTTTCGGGTCGAGCAACACATGCCAAACTCGATCCCGTGGCGCATTGAATGTGTAAGTGCCTTCGATCTTCAAAACAGCTTGCCTCCCGTTTCGTCGGCTCGGAATTGGCAAAAACCATAACTTTCATCGGCGCAAAACACAACAGCGCTGCGCGAGATCGAATGGTCAAATCAAGAAATGACATTTCGATTGAATCGCCCCGCTCGCTTGGTTAAACTTGTTCGAACAAATGATCTATTTCACTCGTCTACTGCTGCTATTGGCGGCGCTCGCGGGCTCGCCCCATTGGCTCTTCGCCCAGTCCAATGACTTTCGGGAACTATTTGGCAATGCCTATCAACTCTATACTAGCGGCAAGACAGCCCAGGCCAAGGAATTATTTCAACAATCGATGGATGCGACCCACCGTCTCACCGACTACAGCCTTTACTATTTGGCGCGTATCGCTTTCGACGAAGCCAACTGGGACCAGTCACGGAAGTATTTGGAGCAGCTGCGCCAGCGTTTTCCGCAAAGCGTTTGGTACCACTCCACTGCCCTACTTCGGGCCAAAGTCGATATCGCCGAGAAGAAGTTCGCGCCAGCGGGCGAGACCTTGCGCCAGCTGCGTGCCGACAAGTCCGTCGCTCGCGAGCTCGTCGACGAGGCGCACTTTCTGCAAGCGCAAATTCACGAAGCTCAAGACTCGCCCGGTGAAATCGGCCGCGCCTTTGCGCTCTACCGTGAGCTGCGCAATGGCTCGCCTAATTCGCGCTGGGCCGCCTTGGCGCGCAAGGAACAGGCCCGTTTGCGCGGCAAGTTTCCCGATCAGTTCGGGCTCAACACGACCGCGTCCCAAGCTGAGGAAGCCGATCGTTTGGCACGCGAGCGCCAGACCAACGACGCCGAAGAGCTTTACAAGAAGATACTTCGCAACGTCAGCGAACCGGCTGAGCGGCTCCATTTCCTCACCAAGCTGGCCTCGCTCTACCTTTCGGCCGGCAATAGAAACGACGCTATTCCACTGCTGGAGCAGGTCGCCCGCGATTATCCCGAGAACAGCGAAGCGCCCAAGGCGCTCTATCAAATCGGACAGATCTATTGGAACCGCCATGAGAACCGCCGCGCCTTCGAGTATTTCAAAAACATTCTGGAAAAATATCCGGCCAGCTCCTACACCGATCGCGCGCAATACGCCAGCGCTGATATTCATGAATATTTTGGACGCAAGGAAGAGGCAATTTTTTATTATGCCAACGTGCAGAAACAATTTCCCAAGAGCCAAGTGCGCGACGACGCCGCTTGGCGGCTCGCTTGGCTTTACTATCGTAGCGGCGAACTAGCGCTAGCTCAGGCAACCTTCCGCTCGTTAGTTGCCCAATCCAAAAATGGCCCCTTCGCCAGCGCGGCGCTTTATTGGCAAGGGCGCGCCGCGGAGAAGCTCGGAGAAAGCGAAGCCGCCAGGCAGTTATATCGCCAGATCGTCAATGGCGGCGAAGAGTCCTATTATCAAGCGCTCTCGCTCGGCCGCCTGGAGCAATTGGGCGCACCTCTCGAACTGCAGCAGAAGGCCGCCCAACCAGTGGCTGTTTCGGAACCGGACCCGCCAATGCGCGCCGCGCTGACCTTTCACCTTTCTCGCGCCCGCGAACTCGCCGCGTTGTCCTTGCATCAGCTGGCCGTGATCGAAATTGACGAAGTCAATCGCCACGCCAAGGCGTCGGAACGGTTGCGCGCGTTACTCATGCGCGAATACTTCAACAACCAGGCCTACAGCCGAAGCCTCATGCTAGCGCAGCAGCTACCGTACGCTCAGAGCGAGCGCGATCTGTACCGCTATCCGCTCGCTTATTGGGAAGCGGTGCAGCAGAAAACTCTCGAGCGTGGCGTCGATCCCTATCTGGTTCTCGCGCTGATCCGCCAGGAAAGCTTGTTCAATGCGCGCGCGCGCTCGCCCGCCGCCGCCTTTGGTTTGATGCAACTGATCGTGCCCACGGCAGCGCGGGTCGCCAAACAGATCGGCCTACCGGCGCCGACCCAGGAAAAACTTTTCGAGCCGGAGCTCAACCTCACGCTCGGCACCCAATATTTGAAGGATTTGCTGGAGCGCTACTCGCATAATTGGTTCAAGGCGATCGCCGCCTACAACGCCGGCGAGGCCGCCGTCGACCGCTGGGAACGAGAGATCGTCACCGACGACATCGAAGAATTCGTTGAACGGATTCCCTACGTTGAAACCCGCGGCTACGTCAAACTGGTGCTGCGCAATCACCGCATCTACAAGCGCCTCTACGAGCCACAGAAATGACCAAGAAAAATCCGCCCGTGGTTGGCATCACCGCTGACTTCGCCCAAGGAAAAGCGCGAACGAAAAGCGAGCCGACGTTGTTTCTCGCCCAACGTTATTACCGCGGCGTCGAGCAGGCGGGTGCGATACCCATGGTCTTGCCTCCGCTGGCTTCAGCGGCCGCGATTCGACAAGCTTTGAGCTTGCTCGATGGTTTGCTGATCAGCGGTGGCGGCTTCGACATTCACCCGAGCTATTATGGTGAGAAACCGATCCGCCAGCTCGGCACCGTCAAAGCGCAACGAACCGAATTTGAACTGAACATTACGGCGGCGGCACTAAAAAAAGATTTGCCAATTCTCGGCATCTGCGGCGGCGAGCAAGCGCTCAACGTCGTGCTAGGAGGCTCGCTTTACCAAGACATCGCCGCGCAGGTGGCAAACGCCAGAGAGCATCAGCAGAGCGACAAGAAAAGCTCCGGCGGACACCAAGTACAGATTCCCGATGGCACGCGCCTGCGCGCCATCGTTAAGCAAGCAAGTCTAGAGGTCAACACAACTCATCACCAAGCCGTCAAGCAGCTCGGCAAAGGCTTGATCGTCGACGCAATCGCCGATGACGGTGTGATCGAAGGGATCGAAAGTACACGCCACACTTTTGTCATCGGTGTGCAGTGGCATCCCGAAGTTTTGGCGCCACGCCGCCAAGGTCACCGGCGAATCCTCGAAGCCTTCATCGCTGCCTGTCGGTGAATTGCTGGAATTTTCTTTTCATCGCGAAGACACGAAGCGCGCGCAGATGGCCGAGGATCGAGGATAGAGGATCGTAAGAAGAGTTCGCCATCCTCAATCTTCCATCCTCGATCCTCGACCCATCTGATTTCGTGTCTTCGTGGTGAAGACCATCTTCTTTCCAAACGCTCACGGTTGAAATATTGCGCCCGCTGGGGCAAAGAGGAGAACAATCCTCATCACAAGGAGATTCAATCATGGCGAATAAGACCGGCGGCGATGTCTTCGATCGGGAACAGGCCGAAAGGTTTCTTTATACCGCCAAAGGGCTCGGCGGCGGTGGCCAGCTGGAGGTGCGCATGGAAGTGTCGCCGGACCATCCCGATCCGGATGTCCGCGGCGTGGCGCGCCGGGTGAAGTTTTTCAATCTCGAAAGCTGGCATAAAGAATGGACCGAAGTGGCGCAGAAAAACCAAGATCTCGCCGCCAGCTTTGAGCAGGAGAAGCGCAAACAAACCGCCCACGAGTTTTACTTGCGCGCTGCCGACTTTTATCGCCGCGCGGTGGTCTACATGCCGGAAACCGATCCGCGCATGCTGCCAACCTACAAAAAGCTCGAAGAAAATTTCGCCAAAGCTTGGAGTCAAGTCACGCCGCCCTTCGAACAAGTGGAAATCATCTACCAAGGCCACAAGCTGCCGGCGCTCTTCTGGCCCGGAAGTGGCAAACCTGGAACCAAATTGCCGGTGGTCTACAACTACGGCGGCGCCGACGGTATTCTGCTCCGCGGTGAGGACGGCGGCGCCGGCCAATATACGCGGCGAGGAATGCATTTCCTCGACGTCGACGGCCCCGGCCACGGCGGCACCTTGCGCCATTATAAGCTTTACGCGCCAGCGGATTCAGAGCGTGTCGCCCAAGCGGTGGTCGACTATCTCGTCACCCGCACCGATGTCGATGCCACTCGCATCGGTCTGCACGGCTCGAGCATGGGCGGCTACTCCGGCCCGCGCTCGGCCACGCTGGAAAAAAGAATCAAAGCCGTTGCGGTGTGGAGCGGCGCGTACAATCTGGTCGACGATATCTTCGACTACTATCCGCCGATCCAAGACCGGCTGCGCTGGCTCATGGGCGCCAAGGATCTAAAAGAAGCCAGAGAAAAAATCAAGGAATTCTCACTGGTAGGCAGAGCGAACAAAATCGAATGTCCATTGCTAATCGGCTACAGCATCGACGACCGTGTCATGGACCCACGCGGCGCGCTCAATCTTTACGAGAACGCCGTCAATTCCCCCGACCGCTCCATGCTCGACGGCGTCGGCCATGGCCAGAAACGTTTCGATCGGCGGACATCCATCGCCGATTGGTTCATGAAGCAGCTGCAAGCAGGATGAAAGAAGACAAGAGGCAATAGCAGATTGCTGAAAGAATGTTCGGAATGCTTCGAGAGCCTCAGCATGAACGGAAAAACATTTATGTTATCAAAGCCCGTCCGGTCGTCCTGAGCTTGGTCGAAGGACTCCGCAAGGGTTTTTCAGCAATCGGATAATCGGAGGTCCCTATGGCCATCGCACAATCGCTCGATCATTTTGTCGTCCCCGTCGATGACATCGTCGTCGCCGAAGAATTTTACGTCCGCGTTTTCGGCGGCATCCTCGGCAAACGCAACGGACTCAACGTGCGCCAGCGCAAACGCGGCGCGGTGCCGCATACTTTTATTCAAGTCGGCGGCAAACGCATGGGTGTGTACCTTCAGAGCGACGAGCGTCCAAGTCCAAGTAGCGCACGCGGTCTGCCGACTTATTCTTTCACGACAACCGATCGAGGCCTCGAAGAAGTCGGCGAAGAACTGATCGGGTTGGGTGTCCGGTTCGAAGGCCCGGTCAAGAATGCTAATTCTTTTGCCGATCGGTCGATTTTCCTGATCGACCCGGCTGGTAATCACTTCTCTGTCTACTCGCCGAAAGATTCCGGCGCCGCTTCAGGCGCTGCCACGGGACGAATGACGGCAGTTGGCTACATAGAACTCGAAGCGCCTGACGTGGACGCGTCCATAAAATTTTATCAAAACGTGCTCGGCTTTGAGGTGCAAAGCCGCAACGCAAGCCCCAAACAGGCGACGTTAAAAATGGCCAGCGGCCAGACTTTGATTTTGACCGAAGCGCCGTTCTCGCCCAAGGGACTGGTGATGAGCCGCAAAGTGCCGGGACCACACATCGCATTCTATGTTCCCGGCGCGAACTGGAGCGCGGCGATCGAACATCTCGCGAAACTTGACATAGAGAATGGCGACCGCGGTGCGGCGAAAGAACGCGTCAATGGCCAAGGCGGCACTTATATGGACGATCCGGCTGGCTACGTAATCCAGTTTATTACTGACGGCATGGAATAGCAGGCTGCGAGAAAAGTGGAATATGCTTCGATCGTTCGACTTCGCTCACGACAGGCTCCCTCGACTGCGCCTTTAGTCCCGAGCTTGTCGAGGGATTAGTATGAACGGAGTTTATTCAATCATTCCAAGCCCTGTCTCCGTTCGTCCTGAGCCTGTCGAAGGACTCCGAGAGAGACTTTCAACGACCTGCTAACTGGGAGAGACAATGCTAAAAGAACTTGCCTTAGCAAATGCCTACCGTGTCACGCCAACAGGCCTCTACCTCATCTCAACCGCACACCAGGGCAAACGCAACGTGCAATTCGCCTTTCGCGCCCTCGGGCTCACTGTCGACCCGCCACTGCTGGTCATCGGCATCCAGGTTGACAACTTCAGTCGGGAGTTGATTCAGAAAAGCGGCGAGTTCGTCGTCAACGTCTGCTCGCAAAATCAGTTGCACGCGGTCGACAAGAGCCGCGACCTGTCAGGGCGGAACGTCGAAGACAAATTTGTCGCACTCGGTCTCGAGACTTTGCCGGCGAAACATGTGCAAGCACCGTTGGTCGCCGGCTGCCACGCCAACGTCGAATGCAAACTAGTCAACACCATGGAGCTCGAAGGATTGTTTTTGTTCGTCGGCCAGGTGCTAGCATCCTACATTGACGATCAGGTACAGCCGGTTGCCCGCCTGGCGGGAAAAACCTTTCGCCTGGAAGGACCGATTTGATCCGAGCGTCCGTAAAGGAGGACCGCCATGCTAATTCGCTTGCTGACTTCCTTGCTTTTGTTCGCGATTGCAATTGGATTCAGTTTTCACGCGTCGAATCTTCAAGCCACCACGCCTGAAGAGACCCTGGCCAAACTCAATCAACTCGCGCCGACGGAACGCCAAGCGGCTTTAGTGCGCGAGGCCAAGAACGAGCGCAGCGTCGTCTGGTACGCGCCGATGAATCGCGAGAACCTGCGGCAGTTCACCGACGCTTTCGAGGCGGACTATCCTTTTCTCAAAGTGGAAGTCTTAACCGGCGGCCCACAGAGTTTGCTCAACCGCATTCTCACCGAACAACGCGCCGGCAAGCACAACTACGACATCCTGAACGTGCGCAGCTCCGCGCTCTACACCTTGAAGAAGACCAACACCGTGATGCGCTACGACACACCCAATCGTCGCGCCCTGCGCACCGGCTTCGCCGACAAGGAAGGATATTTGAACGGCATCTGGGCATCGCTGCTGGTCTATCTTTACAACGCCAAACAAGTGCCGCGCGCCCAAGCGCCGAAGTCGCTCGACGATCTCTTGCAGCCGCGCTGGAAAGGCAAGCTCGGCATGGACAAAGACGCCGATGACTGGCTCGCGGCAATCATGGATTATTATGGCGATGAAAAAGGCAAGCAGATCGCGCGCAGCCTGGGCGCGCAGCAGTTGAACATCCGAAAAGGCCGGACGCTGGTTTCGCAACTGGTCGCCGCCGGCGAATTCCCCGTGCAAATCGACGCCCATCACCATGAAGCCGTGGCGCTAAAAAAGGCCGGCGCGCCGATCGATTATCTTTTCCCCGAGCCGTTCGTGCCAGTCAAAGCGGTTTCAATGTTGGCGTTATCGTCGCGTCCACCCCATCCCTACGCTGCGGCGCTGTTAATCGACTTCATGCTATCGAGAAAGGGCCAAGAGATGGCCTACCGCCAAAACCGCTGGCCCGCGCACAGAGATCTCGCCACCGGCGGCGCCGACGAAGTCGGCAATCGCAAAACGCTAGTGCCGGACTCGGAAAAATGGGGTGCGAGGTTTGAGGAGTTGGTACAGTTGACAGGGCTGTTGGAGCGATAGAGATACTCGCCGAAGTTGCGTTCGTACTAACATGCCTCGCCCCGGTTTGTTTGGTCTTCATCTCTGGCCTGTGAAATCTTGTTTTGAATTTGCCGACCGTCCATTACCGTGGTAATGTGCCTCTTATGGCACTCGCGCAATCCAAAGTCACCGCACAAGGCCAAATTTCCGTTCCTGCTCAAGTGAGACGGAAACTTGGCATCGGTCCAGGCTCCGTTTTGGAATGGGGTGAAGAAGGCGATACGGTCATAGTCCGCAAGGCTGGACGGTATTCGTCAAAGAACATCCATCAAGCGCTCTTTCCGAAGCAGCCGCCCAAATCAAAAAAACTCAAAGAATTTGACGAAGGCATCCAGCGCTACATGAAAGCAAAGCATGCGCGCCGTTGACACTAACGTCCTGGTACGACTCTTGACCCGCGACGATGCGAAGCAGGTCGCCGCGGCCGAGGACTTCGTCAGCAAAAGCGCTTGGGTATCACACTTAGTGCTAATGGAAACCACTTGGGTTCTTAAGGCTGTCTACAATCTCGGCCATCGCGACATTGCAACGGCCATCGAAATGCTCCTGCATCACACGGACCTTACGATTCAAGAGCCCGACGCCGTCACCGCCGCACTAGAGAATTATCGTCGCCGTCCCGTCCTGGGCTTTAGCGATTGCTTGATCCTTGAGGTAGCCAGAAAAACCGGCCACCTTCCTCTAGGAACCTTCGACCGGAATCTCGGCAAACTCGATGGAGCTGAGAGACTGTAAGCGGAAGACGAAATTCCCATTCATCGCGAGCAATATCAGCGCCACCGACGAAGTCGGCAACCGCAAAACCCTCGTCCCTGACTCAGAAAAATGGGGCGCGCGTTTTGAAGAGTTGGTGCAGTTGACGGGGTTGTTGGAAGAGTGATGCGGAGAAAGGTCGGTAAGCACGCTGACAAGATGTTGATGTGATCATACTAAACCGCACAGCGGGTGCTTCAACCGGTACTTTTAGGCTAACAGGTTGTTCAACCACACCGCTATAAAGAAAAACATTTTCCCAGCCTGGAATTACGCTTAAGGCTTCCACCCGCTCGTCTTCAATTGCTGCCGCGCCTTGCCTAGAAAGCTGAAGTCGAAAAAATCCGCGGTGCGAATTTCCTTTTTCAAGCCGGCGGCGCGCTGGGCTTCGTCGATGACGGCTTCCAAGACCTTTTCTTCAGCCATACCGTCGCGGGTCATGACTTCCACGCTGGCGTCGTAGATCGCGCTCACCGCGTCTCGGTCTTTCGATTTTAGGAACTGCATGATGTAGTTGATCGATGCTTCGCGGCGGCTGGTGAAAAATAGAAAGCCTTTAAGCGCCGCGCTCATAAAGCGCGCGATCAGGTCCGTCACCTTCTTGCTTTGCTCCTCAGAAGCGACAATGCCGGGGGTAGATGAGTTCGCTTCACGCCCGCCAAGCGAATCGTCTTAACTCTGCTTGCCATCCGCCTGCAAAGCGCTGAGCGCCTGCTCGATCAGCTTGCGCCGCACTTCTTTTTCTTTTTCCGGCGGCATTTTGGCATCGCCGACCACATGCACGATGCCGTTGCCGAGCACGGTTCGGTTGGACCCGACCATCTTAGCGACGGGTAGGGCGGCGGTGATTTGCACCGTGGGGATGCCAGCTTTTTCCAGTTCAGTGGTGATCGCAGCGCCGCTGCGAGTGCTGGTCCCTCACGTGGAAGTAAGAATTATCGCGTCGATACCCAACCGTTTAGCCTTCTCAGCCATCTCGCGCCCCATGCGGCGGGTGTTCGACAACGGATTGGCCAAGCCCGAAGTGGACAGAAACTCGTCATACAATTCGCCGATGGCCCCTTCTTTTTCTAAATCACGCATGACGTCGAGCGGCACCAGCCGGTCGGGATCTTGGCGCACGAACTGAGCATCGTAACCACCGTGGGAAATCTCGTAATCCGCGCCCGGCAAATCCGCGCAGTTTTTGATGCTGTAGGAGCCCCAGCGGGTCGCCGCCGAACCCTGAATCTTGTCTGGATTGCCCTTCGGCACCAGGCCGCCGTCGGTGATCAGCATCACTTTGGCTTTCTTGAGATCCTTCACGCCGGGCGGCATAGGGATCGGCGCGAACACCGTCGGCATCATCTCCGATTCGAACAGCGCGCCGTTCACTTTCGCCATGACCATATCCACCAAGCGTTCGCCGGCTGTCTGGGCAACGAACTGGTCGCGGATTAGCCCGCGCGCGATGTAGCCCTCGTCTTTGGGTGCTCCAAGCGATTCATTGCGCAGCAGTTTCAACGCCAG